>CAZCNC010000001.1:0-43569 GCA_964500715.1 uncultured Candidatus Saccharibacteria bacterium
GGACCGTGAAGGAGAAGCAATTGCTTGGCATTTGGAAACACTGCTAAAAGAAGACAAAAAAATAAAAGGCAAAAGTATAAAGCGAGCAACATTTCATGAAATTACAGAATCTGCTGTTAATGAAGCATTGCTGCACCCACGTACAATAGACACAAACTTGCGTGAGGCTCAAGAAGCCCGCCGAGTATTAGACAGACTTGTGGGGTATGACCTCTCTGGAATAATTTGGAAAAAGGTTCGCTATGGTTTGTCCGCCGGACGCGTGCAGTCACCTGCTTTGCGCATAATAATGGAAAGAGAGCGTGAAATAAGAAATTTCATTCCAGAAAAATATTATGTTTTAGAAGCTGATCTGCAAACAAAATCTAAAGATGTTCTAACTGCGACTTGCAGCGTAGAACCAAAGACCACTAATGAAGCTGAAAAAATTCATAAAGCTGCACAAGAGGAAACTTGGAAAGTAGTAGATATAACAGAAAAAAACGAAAAGCGCAGTCCACGTGCGCCGTTTACTACTTCTACTTTGCAGCAAACTGCCAGTTCTCGTCTTGGTCTTTCACCTTCTCGAACAATGCAACTTGCTCAAAAATTATATGAAGCTGGACACATTACATACATGCGTACAGATTCTACAACTTTAGGCAAAGAAGCCATTGGAGCAATACTTGGAACCATTACAAAAGAATATGGTAAAGGATTAATTCAACCAAGAGTATTCAAAACAAAATCTAAAAATGCTCAAGAAGCCCACGAAGCTATTCGCCCAACACACCCAGAAAAAACAATGGCGGGCAGTAACGACCAAGAAAAAAAATTATACGAACTTATTCGTTCTCGCACATTAGCTAGCCAAATGGCTGATGCTCAAATGGCACGTAACAGAATTGATGTCCTACCAAAAGGAGCGAATGACATACCAGTTTACAAAATAAATGGTTCACGTGTTTTATTCCCTGGTTGGCTATTAGCTGACCCAGCAGCACGCGGCGAAGAAGTAGTCTTGCCAAAGCTTGCCGTGGGAGATGAATTAAAATTACTTGATGCTCGAAATATAGAAAAAGAAACTTTGCCTCCGGGACGCTATACAGAAGCTGGGCTAATTAAAGAATTAGAAGAGCGTGGCATTGGCCGACCTTCAACTTATGCGTCTATAATGAAGACCATAGAAGAACGTGGCTATGTAGACAAAGTTGGTAAGACACTAATTCCAACAGACACTGGTGATGTTGTGTCTAGCTTTTTAGAAGAACATTTTGGTCAATACATTAGCGATACTTTTACAGCCGAAATGGAAGACAAGCTTGATGAAATTGCAAATGGCTCAAGAAAATATGTGGCAACTTTGAAAGAATTCTACACCCCATTTCTTAAAGATGTAAAAAGTAAAGACAAGTTAGACAAAGCTACAACAATGGAAGCTGCACCGGCAGATATTCTTTGCCCACTTTGTGGCAAAAGTATGGTTGTTAAGCTTGCTAGAAATGGTAAATTTTATTCTTGTAGTAATTACCCAGATTGTATGGGTGCTCGCAAAATCGATGGTTCTATAATGGAAGGGCCAAAAGAAATAGGGCGCATGTGTCCAAAATGCGGAGAAGTCAAAGGTAAAAATGGTGGAGGTAAACTAATGGAACGTGACGGCCGATTCGGAAAATTCATTGCATGTTCGAGATACCCAAAATGTAAATACATAGAACAAGACGAGGAAGAGCTAAAAAAGAAAATGACAGACGTTGCCTGCCCAACTTGTAAGAATGGATTCATGACAGAAAGACGCGGCAGATTTGGAATATTTTATTCTTGTAGTAATTACCCAGATTGTAAAAATGCAATTAAATCCAAACCAACTGGCAACATTTGTAAAATGTGCGGTAGTCTAATGATGGAAGGCACAAAAACTATTCCTGAGAGATGTAGTTTAAAGACTTGTCCAAATCACAGGCCAGATAAGCTAGAAAAGCCCAAAAAATAGGTCAAAAAAATTGTGCTATAATAGCCCTATGGCAAACATAGAGGCTATTTTTAATATAAAAAAATTCTCTAAAAAAGAGCGCGATTTAATCGAGCATGCTTATAATTTTGCAAAGGCTGCCCACCACGGCCAACTAAGAAAAAGCGGTGAACCCTACTTTAACCATGTATTTGCAACAGCAAAGAATTTGGCAGATTTAAACATGGACGGGGCGGTTGTGTCTGCTGGTTTTTTGCACGATGTGCTAGAAGACACAGACGTAAAAGAATCTGTTATGCGTAAAGAATTTGGTAACGACATTACAAATCTCGTACTGGGTGTTACCAAACTTGGAACAGTTAAATACAAAGGAGTAGAACGTAACGTTGAAAATTTAAGAAAATTCTTTGTATCTATTGCAGAAGACATGCGGGTAGTTGTAATTAAACTTGCTGACAGACTACACAACATAGAAACATTGTCCCATGTGCGGCCAGACAAACAAAAACGTATTGCTTTGGAAACTTTGGAAGTCTATGCCCCACTTGCTGACAGACTGTCTATGGGACGATTAAAAGGACGGTTAGAAGATGCGGCTTTTCCTTATGCATACCCTAAAGAATACGAGGAAGTAAAATTACTGCGCGCATCACGAAAAGACGCAGCCCTGCCAGAACTTTTAAAAGTTGAACATCAAATAAAAAAAATACTAAAAGAATATTCTCTGTCTCCTGTTGAGATAGACCATCGTGAAAAACACTTATATTCTCTTTGGAAGAAACTTCAAAAATACAAGATGGACATTACACATGTTTACGACATTGTGGCTATGCGTATTATTGTAAAAAATATAGAGGAATGTTATTTAGTACTGGGACTAATTCATGGTTCATTTAAGCCACTGCCGGGCCGTATAAAAGACTACATTGCCTTGCCAAAACCAAACGGTTATAGATCATTGCATACAACCATTATCACCGACACTGGAGCAATTATAGAAATCCAAATTCGTACAAAAGAAATGCACGATGAAGCTGAATACGGTTTAGCTGCACATTTTTCTTATAAAGAAAATGCAAATTTAGATGACGAAAGATTTGCTTGGGTAAAAGAATTACGTGACACTCAAAGCAGCGAAGAAAACATTGATACCTTTTTGCAAAATTTAAAAACTGATTTTTTCCATGACCGAGTTTTTGCTTTTACTCCAAAGGGTGACATTATTAATTTGCCAGAAGATGGGTCGGTATTAGATTTTGCATACAACGTGCATAGTGAAATTGGTATGCATGCCCAAGCTGGTGAAGTAAACGGTAAATACGTACCGCTGCACCACAAACTAATAAATGGAGATGTTGTAAAAGTTATCACATCCAAAAAAGTAAACCCTTCGGCTAAATGGCTGGAATTTACAAAAAGTAGTATCGCACGTAAACATATTGAAAAATACTTGAAACAAAATTCTCTGCTATCTCGCCTGCTTTCATTTAAACAAAAATAAAAACTGCACTCTTTCAAGTGCAGTTGTTTCATATGGTAAACCCTTTTTTAAGGATACGCAGCATTAAGGCAAGCCTTGTTTAAGCCGGTAACCCTTCTGTGATCCTTTGCTTCTGTTGGGCTAAGGTACACGATCTTTTTCACGTTGTTGGAAATTCGGACATTGTCTCCGGACAATTCTTTACCAGTAAAGATATCAATCTGGTAAATTTTGTCACATCCTTCCTCTTCATACTCAATCGTTTTCACGTAGTGCAGATCTGGCAGTTTGCGCGCTTTCGCACTTATTGCCAGCCTGGCACATTCCAACCGGTCCTGACCTGGCTTCTTCTTTTGTAAAATAAGTTGCAAGGTTCGGTGCGCGGTGCCTCTGGGGTCCTTCATTTCTTTCCAACGAAAAGGAATTCTTCCCTGGTCATTGGTCTGAGCAATAGCGATCATTTTCACAACTTCTTTTTCTGCTTGTGCAGTAGTAGTAACAGCAGCTTTGGATTTTGAACTTCCTGTAGTCATAATGGATTATTTGTTGTTTAGGGTTTAACGTTGAATTTAAAAATACTCCTTTTTAAAAAATTTGTCAAATTAAAACCCCTTTGTTTTAAAGGGGTTTTAATTAGATACTGAAGCTAGAAATATTGTACAAATCCGAGTTATCTTCTTCGTCTTTTTTATTCTCAACGATTATTTCTTCTTGTGGCAATATTGGGTTTTCAATTTCTTGACTTGAATCCAGTGGGATAGTCTCTACTATAATTTCTCCATTTGGCATTTCGTTTATAACAACTTCTTCTTCCTGCGAGGTAGCTAAATTATCAGGTGGCAGAGCTACCTGTTTTTCTCTTTCGAACCGCTCTAACATTGTTTCTTCACGGGCTAATTCTTTAGATTTTAGAAGTGCCAAAATTTCTTCCAAGTCCGCATCTGAGAAAAAGTCTATTGTTATTTTGCCTCCGTCGGCTTTTCTTTGAATATGAACCCGGGTACCAAGATGGTCCCCTAGATCATCTTCTATACTCATAACGTTTGCGTCTGGTAATAATTCATGTTTACGAACTCGGTCTACTGCAATACGACGCGCAATTCTTTCGGCTTCACGTACAGAAAGTTTTTTATAAACTATTTCTTTAAACAAAGTATTCTGCTCTTCGGGACGAGATGACAGCATCATTAGGGGGCGTGTGTGACCTTCCATAATTTGTCCAGCTTGCAATGCGTCCAAAATCTCTTGACCCATTTGAAGAATACGAAGTGAGTTTGAAACATATTCACGACTCTTACCCATTTTCCGTCCAACTTCAGCATGAGTAAATTTAAATTCATCAATAAGCCGCATAAATGCACGAGCCCGGTCTACAGCATTTAAGTCTTCACGTTGCAGGTTCTCTATTATTGCAAGCTCCAACTTCATTTTATTATCATCACCGTCGCGAATGATAACAGGTACTTGTTTTAACCCAGCAAGTTTTGATGCACGTAAACGTCTTTCTCCGGCAATAAGTTCGTATCTGGTTTCCATACCCAAACCATCGGCACGCTCAATTTCTGAACGTGATACAGTCAATGGCTGCAAAACCCCATACTGACGAATAGAGTCTGACAAATCTCTTAGTGGCGCGTCCTCAAATTCCTGACGCGGTTGGTAAGGATTTGGGTCGATTTTATCTACATCTATAAAAAAAATTGAATTGGCGTAAAGTGACATAAAGAAATTATATCATAGCAAGCATATATTTTAGATGTTGATAATAAGTTAATTTCAGTGTAAAGTACAAATATTGCCGAAGTGGCGGAATGGTAGACGCGCTCGACTCAAAATCGAGTTCCGCAAGGAGTGTGGGTTCGAGTCCCACCTTCGGCACAAATTAGTAAAACTATACAAACTCGGGTTCGGTTTTTAACTCTATTCCGAACTTTTCTTTTACCGTATTTATTATTTGATTTTTGGCATTTACCACATCTTGGTATTGGGCATCACCATTGTTTATTATTACTAGTGCATTTTTTTCATATGTACCCACTGGTCCAAAGTTTACTCCTTTTAAACCAGACTTTTCCAACAGCCAGCCAGCCGGAATTTTAACCCTGCCACCATCTAAAATGTAGGCTTTTATATCTGGATAATTTGATTTTAGAACTTCATAAAAATCTGCATCTACTATTGGGTTTTCAAAAAATGACCCACAATTACCGATCTCTTCTGGATGCGGCAATTTACTCCATCTTATTTCTATAATTGCATCTCGAATTTGATTTAGGCTTGGATTTTGTATTTCATGTTCCTCGAAATAACTTTTTACGCCCGGGTAATCTGGCATAATAGGATCCTTTTTAGAGAGTTTTAGAACAATGTTTGTAATTATGTATTTACCTTTTTGGCTACTTTTAAAAATACTTTGTCTGTATGTAAAATTACAGTCTTCTTTTTGCAAAGTTACTAATTCTTTTTTTTGTATATCATATGCAGAAAGAGAGACAAATACATCCTTTATTTCTGCTCCATATGCCCCAACATTTTGTACGGGCGTTGCTCCAGCAGAACCTGGAATGGCTGACAATGCTTCTATACCAGAAAAACCGTTACTAACAGCCCACTCGACAACAGAGTCCCAATTTTCCCCAGCGCCAACTTTTATATAAATATCGTCCCCTTCTTCGCGAATAATTTCCTTGCCCATAATTTCAATCTTCAGGATATCTTTATTTGAAAGATCGGGAGATGCAATAATATTAGACCCTCCTCCAAGTACGAAAAATTCTTTATTGTTTTTTTGGAAATATTCGTACAAATCTAATTCGTTTTTTATACGAAAGACACTGACCGGACAGGCCAATTTGAAGGTTGTGATATTAGACAGGTTTAATAACACGCTGTGTAAATCCATATATTATTAATATATCATATATGATATATTATTTCTATGGCAAAAAAGAAACCCCTACAAGGCTATATAGGCTATTTAATAAAGACTATCCGCGAACGTGAAGGTTTGACTCAGTCAACATTCGCAAAGATGCTGGATACTTCCCAATCGGCAGTTGCCCGAATGGAAAAAGGTGACCAAAACTTTACAACCAAAGAGCTTGAGCGCATTGGCGAAACACTGGGCGAACGTCTTATTACACTTGCCCCACGAGTAGATGATTTTGAAGTTATTGGTGGCAAAAAATTGTCTGGGACTGTTGTAACCCATTATTCTAAAAATGGAGCTTTGGCTTTGATGGCAGCAAGTTTGTTAAACCAAAAATCCACGACGCTTCATGGAATACCTCGAATTGAAGAGGTTTTTAGATTTATCGAAGTTTTAGAAAGTATAGACATTAAAGTAACCTGGATAGAAGACCATGCATTGCGTATTACACCACCAGAACATTTTGATATTGGAAATATTAATGAACGTGTAGCTGCGGGTATCCGAGTAAACTTATACCTTATCCCCCCGTTAGCACATAGAATGAAAGAGTTTCGTCTACCTAACCCTGGCGGCTGCAAAATGGGAGAACGCACAATTTCTGCCCACCGTTATGCATTGGAAAAATTTGGTATAAAAATTAAATCTGAAACAAAACATTATTTGGTAAAAAGTGGTAATTTAAAACATGCAGATATTACACTATATGAAGCGTCAGATATGGCAGCAATTAATGCTCTTATGGCTGCGGCACTTGTGCCAGGTAAAACTATAATCCGTTTTGCTCCACCAAATTACCAAGTCCAAGATGTATGTTTTTTCTTAAAGCATCTTGGTGTCAGAATTGAAGGAATTGGCACAACTACATTAACCGTTTATGGAGCGCCTTATATTAATGAAGAAGTAGAATGGTGGAATTCTGAAGACCCAATTGAAAGTATGTTTTTCTTAGCAGCTGGAATTGTAACTGGTAGCTCTATTACAATAAAGCGTTGCCCAATAGAATTCTTACGTTTGGAAATGTTAAAGCTTGAAAAAATGGGTTTGCATTACAGTATGTCAAAAATTTACAAAGGTAATAATGGCCATGTAGATTTAGTTGATATAACAATTAAAGAAAGCAAGCTTAAGGCTTTGCCGGACAAAATTCATGCATTGCCGTTTCCAGGAATTAATAATGACAACCTACCGTTTTTTGTACCAATTGCCGCCATTGCCCAAGGTACAACTTTAATCCACGACTGGACATGGGAAAACCGCGCAATTTATTTTACCGAACTTAATCGTCTTGGGGCTAAAGTTTTACTGGCTGACCCTCATCGTGTTTATGTGGAAGGCCGTACAGAATTAATTGGGGCTCAAATAGTTTGTCCTCCGGCACTGCGCCCAGCTACAATTATTCTTATTGCCATGCTGGCAGCCGAAGGTAAATCAATATTGCGTAACGTTTATGCAATTAATCGTGGGTACGAAGGTTTAATTGAAAGACTGCATGATTTAGGTGCAGACGTAAAACAAATAAAAAGTTTAAGTTAGCTATGCAAAAATGCATTGTTATTTGTGGACAAACTGGAACTGGTAAAAGTGACTTAGCAGTGAACATTGCTTTGGCATTAAAAAAACGAGGGTTAGATGCAGAAATAATTTCTGCAGATTCTCGCCAAGTCTATAATGGATTTGACAAAACATCCGCCAAAATAACATCCAAGGAAATGCATGGAATAAAGCACCATATGCTCTCTATTGCTAATCCTAAGAAAGACTACACTGTTGCTGAGTTTAAAAAAACTGGCACAAAAATAATAAAAGATATTTTAAAAAGAAATTCTGTACCAATAATTTGCGGAGGCACCGGACTTTATATTGATAATTTAGTTTACAAAAAGACAATTCCAGAAGTTGCTCCAAACCCAAAACTGCGTGTTAAGTTGGAAAGATTAAGCTTGGTACAGTTACAAAATCTCTTAATTAAAAAAGACCCAAAACGTGCAAATAATATTGACTTAAAAAATCCACGCCGAATTATTCGTGCCCTGGAAATTATAGAAGAACTTGGCTATGTTCCAGAATCTATAGAACCAGAACTACTATACAATACTTTTTTTATCGGGCTTACATTACCCAAGAAAGAATTAGAAAAGAAAATTGTATCACGCACAAATAAAAGAATGCGTATGGGCATGGTAAAAGAAATGAAAGATTTACATGAAAAGCAAAAACTAAGTTATGAAAGACTACAAAGCTTTGGTATGGAATACAAATGGCTATCAATGTATTTACGTGGCAATATTACAAAGGCTGAATGTATAGACGGTATAAACCGCGATACTATGGCCTATGCCAAGCGCCAAATGACTTGGTTTAAGAAAAATAAAGATATACATTGGTTTAGCACAGTAAATAAAACCCAAGCCTTTAAAGAGGCCAAAGTATTAATCTGTGATTTTCTAAAATAAATTCCTGCGGGCGGTGGAAGAATCGAACTCCCGCCAGAGGTTTTGGAGACCCCTGTTCTGCCACTAAACTAACCGCCCAGTTATGTGAATATAACACGAAAAAACCAAATAAAAAAGCCCCGCTTTGTTGCGGGGACTTAGAAAAATTTTAATAAGATTTTGAACTCAATAGAGTGTTGCTATGGCTTCTCTTTCAGGCCCGTAAGATACTGCGCAGATCTTTACTTTCCAACCAACTTCATTCGTGAGGTATTCCTCGATAAATGAAATATAGTCTTTAAAAGCCTGCGGTGCTGTATTAGGGCTAGCAAGGAAGTTTCTGGACTTCGTCTTCCAGGAAGGAAATTGTTTTACTTTGATTTTAAAATCCTGAGTAATGTCATGTGGTGCCATGGTGAGGAAGTTCCCTTTCTGGTCGGTATAACCAACACACAAGGGAATAAAATCTTCATCATCAAAAGCATCCACATAAGTCAATACAATTTCCTCGGTGCCTGTCATCATTACAGACCTAGCCAACAAAGGTAAATCGAAGATTCCTACTCTTCTTGGTCGACCGGTACTGCTACCGTACTCATTACACTTTTTTCTCCATCGAATACTTTCGCGGAGCCCTAAATTAGAGACCTTTTTTAAATCAAGGATCTCCTCTTCAGATCTTGTATGAGTTTGACACCACTTGTCGGAACGCCTGCCTCCCAACTCAGTTGGGAATGGACCATTGCCAACGCGAGAATCATAAGCTTTTACAACTCCGATTACGCGCATTTTGAATCGTGGTCCAACACCACAGTTATAAAAGGCACCCGGACCAATATGCGACGATGTCACAAAAGGCTGATTCCCAAAAACTGGATCAAGGTGAACTCCTTGTGCTCCTTCTAACAAGATTTTTTCGTTGTTACGAAGAGCCTTGTTAAAATAATCTGCTGCAGTGTCAACAAAAGTGTAAACGCCGTCAGATTCCAAACTCAAAACATCTTCTCTTGATTTAAACCAATCCGACTCGAGCTTTCTTAACTCTTTATCATAACCTGGATAGCCAGTAGCTTTTTGATAAGGCGCGATCCTTTTCTTTAACAGCTTGTATTTCTTTACATGATCACCAGAAAGAAAATCTCCAACTGAAATCTTTTTACGTAAAGGAACACTGCTGATTGTGTCAGAAACACCTCTACCTGTTGAACCGACTTTACCAGAACCAAGTGCATATTCATTGGTCCTGTCACCCATGATCCACAATGGAGTAACCATAGGGCAGTTTTTTGAAATAAACAACCTGCCTCTTACGTTAATACCGCGAGCCATGAAATCTGTAATTTCAGCAACATTACTGACACTGTTAAAACCACAACCATCGGCAATAAAGTTTTTGGTTGATGGAGTAAAGATTCCACTGGGTATTGAGTGTGTAACGTACTTTTGTCCGTTAAATTCAATGCTGTGACCAGCATTATCAATACCATTAAACCTGGCGTCGATATCGAAATAAGGGGTTGCATAATCAGCAACTTTACCTTTACCTTCATCGCCCCATCTCAAACCAAGGATTATGGTAACGTCAGAATCATCTGTTTTACCGAAAACAACATTATTATTTATCATTTTTGTTTCCTCCTTTTATTTTGATGGTGAATAGTTTGGTGCTTCCTTGGTTATCTTCACATCATGCGGATGACTTTCGCGCAAACCAGCATTTGTGATTTTTCTGAATTGGGCAGTTTGCAAGGTCTTGATTTCTCTTGATCCTGCGTAACCCATACCAGCACGAAGCCCACCAACCATTTGGTGAATGATTTCAGCAACAGGTCCTTTGTACGGAACATTTGCAACTACTCCTTCTGGAACCAATTTCTTGATTTCTTCATCAGGGTCTTGCAAGTAACGATCCGCAGATCCTTTACCCATTGAGTCGGTCGAACCCATTCCGCGGTAAGTTTTAACTTTACGATTTTCGTAAGTTTCAATCTCACCTGGTGATTCGTCAGTTCCAGCAAACAGGCCGCCAGCCATAATAGTAGAAGCACCGGCAACCAAAGCCTTTACAATGTCTCCGGAGTTTTTAATACCTCCGTCAGCAATGATTGGAATGCTACCATCAACACCTTTTACAGCCTCTATAATAGCCGTTAGCTGCGGGACTCCAATTCCAGCAATAATCCTTGTAGTACAGATTGATCCAGGGCCAATGCCAACTTTTACAGCGTCAGCTCCGGCTTCTGCTAAAAACTTTGCCCCTTCGGCAGTTGCAACATTCCCAGCAATAATCTGTAAATCAGAATACTTGGCTTTTATTTCGGCGATTTGGTCAGCCACACCTTGAGTATGGCCATGAGCTGTATCAATTACGATTACGTCTACACCGGCTTTTACCAATGCATCCACGCGTTCGTTTGTAGTACCAAATACGCCTACCGCAGCACCGCAAAGAAGTCTGCCTTTATTATCACGGACAGCAGCAGGATAAAGTTCGTTTTCCTGAATATCTTTCCATGTATAAAGACCAACTAATTTTTTGTCGCTGTTTAAAACCGGAAGCCATTTTACTTTGTTGTCTTCCATTACAACCATGGCATCTTCGTAAGTTGCTGAGCTTTCAATCGTAGTGCAATTTTTTTTCATCACACTAGAAACAAGCATCTTTGGGTTTTTATTTATTACAAAACCAATGTCATTGTGGGAAATCAATCCAACAAAAACACCTTCTTCGTCTTCCACCCCAAAGTGGTGAACGTTTTTGGTTTCCATCTGGATTTTTACATCATCAATGGAATCGCTGATCTTGCAGCGAAGTGGTTTTGGAATAATCCCGCTGATCTGTTTCATCTTAACCTTTTTGACCTGCTTAGCTTGGTCGGCGATTGTCATATTTTTGTGAATTATGCCAATACCACCATTGCGAGCCATAGCAATTGCCATTTCGGATTCCGTAACGGTATCCATACTGGCTGAGATCAATGGGATGTTAATTTCAATGCTTCTTGTCAGCATTGTCTTGGTATTAACCTCTTTGGGTAATACGCTAGAATGTCTTGGTACAACCAAGACATCGTCAAAGGTCAACCCCTCATCAAGGAGTACCTTTGGGTTCTTAGGATCTGTAAAGTCCGTCATTTTATTTACTTTTTAAGTTTCTTTTTCATTTGAAATTGTAAAAACTATACAGAAATAGGCCTTAAATGTCAAACAAATAAAAAGCCCCTTTCGGGGTTATTTTTATTTCTTTACTTCTTTAAAGATAACGTGTTTACGAAGCTTTTTAGAGAATTTTTTGAATTCAAGCTTATTCGTAACAGTCTTTTTATTCTTACGAGTAAAATAAACTTCTTTGGTATCTTTATTCTGTAATTTAACAAGTGCTTTCTGTGCCATATATATGTTTTTACGGGATTATGCTGCTATTATAGCATATTCTCTATTTTATTGCAATTCGTGGGATAAGAGCATTTATTCTGGTGACTATTTCGTAGTTAATTGTTGAAGCTATTTCAGCAACTTCTTCCGCAGAGATTTCTTGCGACTTTTGTTTACCAATAATTACAACGGGGTCCCCGGCTTTAACATTTGGAACGCTGCTAACATCAATAACACACATGTTCATCATTACTCGACCCAAGATTTTACATTTCTTGCCACCACAAAGCATATGGCCTTTGCTGGAAAGTGTTCTTGGTAAGCCATCCCAATAACCAATTGGTAGTATCGCGATTTTTGTGGCTTTGGTTGCTTTAAAAGTAGCATCGTAAGCAACGGTTTTTCCAGCAGAAATAGTTTTTACCTGTTCTATCTTTGTCTTCCAAGAAAGAGCTGGATTAAGAGATAGTTTGTTTTTTGCTACATTTTTTACTTCTTGACTTGGCCACAAACCATACATTCCAATTCCGATTCTTACCGCGTCATATGCTAATTCTTTCATTCTTAAAAACCCCGATGTCGCACTGGTATGAATAAGTGGGTAGAACCCATCCTCGTTAAGTCTATTTTGCCAAGCATTTAATTCTTTAATTTGGCTTTTTGTGTAACTATCAAACTTTTTATTTTCGGCACCAATTAAATGAGAGTAGATAGAAACAATGTTTATATCACCTGCTTTATTTAATATTTTTACAGCTTCTTCTATCTCTGACATCATTAAACCTTGACGTGACAAACCCGTATCAATTTTAAGGTTAATTAGTAGGTTAGATTTATTTTTATAAGCTGCAACTTTTTTAAGAACCTCAAGAGATGAAACCGTAATATCGATTTTGTTTTTTAATGCGGTCTCAAGATCTTCCATGTCAATTTGTTTTAGAACAAGTATTGGAATTTCTTTATGAGTTTTACGAAGTTCTACTGCATCGGCCATTTCAAAAACTGCTAAATAGTCTACTCCGGCTTTTATAGCTGCGTTTGATGAAATTTCTAAATCATGACCATAAGCATTGGCTTTTACTACAGCCATTATCATTGTGTCTTGTGGTAATAATTTTTCGTAGTCTTTTAAATTCTTTACAATTGCGGATTCGCTTATTTCCACCCAGGTTCGATGATTATTCATGTAGCTAGTTTAACATGGAATAAAAAAACGGCCTAGAAAGCCGTTTATTTTGTGCGCCGGGTTGGATTCGAACCAACGAAGCCCAGGGGCGACAGATTTACAGTCTGTTGTAATTGACCACTCTACCACCGACGCGTAAGGCCATTATACATAATTCACATAATTTTTCAATAATAAAAACCTCCTATCATAATAGGAGGTTTTTATTATTTAGTCTTGTGTCTAGTAACAACTGTAGACTTAACTCGTTTTTTGGTTTTATGTTCTACCGCTAATTCTCCATTTTTCTCAGTTACTTCTACCACTGTTCCTGGCTTAATTTCATGAGCAATAATATGTGTGGCAATTGGGTTTAAAATTTTTGTTTGAATAAGTCGGTTTAATGGACGAGCTCCATAGTGTGGATCGTATCCTTGTTTTGCCAAATAAGAATATGCCCCATCGGTGATTTGTAAATCAATGCCTTTTGTAAGAAGTCGGTCACGAACAGACTGTGTACGAAGTGTTACAATTTCTCGAATTGTTACAGGTGAAAGTACATCAAACACAACTATTTCATCAAGCCGGTTTAGGAATTCTGGACGAAAATGGTTTTTTAATGAATCCATTACCTTTTCTTTTGCATCGTCATAAGCACTGGTTTCTGTATAAGACCCGAATCCAATAGATTCCATCTTATCGATAAACTGCGAACCAATGTTTGATGTAAGAATAATTATAGTGTTACGGAAATTAACCGGGCGGCCCTTGGCATCTGTCAGACGGCCTTCGTCTAATACTTGAAGTAAAATGTTAAAGACTTCGGGATGAGCTTTTTCAACTTCATCAAACAAAACTACAGAATAAGGTCTATGCCGAACAGATTCTGTTAATTGCCCAGATTCATCATGCCCAACGTAACCAGGTGGTGAACCAACAAGTTTTGAAACACTGTGACGTTCCATATATTCAGACATGTCTACACGAATCAAAGCCCGTTCGTCATTAAACATAAATTCAGCCAAAGCTTTGGTTAATTCGGTCTTACCAACGCCAGTTGGCCCAAGGAAGATAAATGAACCAATAGGTTTATTTGGGTCTCCAATTCCAGCTCGACTGCGTCTTACAGTCTCTGCAACTTTCTTTACGGCATTGTCTTGACCAACAACACGCTTCTTTAACTCATCTTCCATGCGAAGAAGTTTTTGCTTTTCTTCTTCTAGCATTCGCATCAAAGGTATTCCAGTCCAACGACTGACAACTTCGGCTATATCTTCTGCGGTAATTTCCTCTTTCAAGACGCGTCTGGTTTTCTGCATTTTTTTAAGTTTGACCATCTTTGCATCAAGTTCTTTTTTAAGAAGCGGGATTTCACCGTAGCGAATCTCCGCAGCGCGAGAAAGATCTTGCCTTAATTGTGCACTGTCGGCTTCGTGACGAAGAGCTTCTAGATCTTTTTTAATTTGGCGAATACCAATTACAATATCCTTTTCGTTATTCCAACGAACTTCCAAATCTTTAGTTTTGTTTCTATATACTCCAATTTCTTCTTCAATTGCCAAAAGTCTGTCTTTGATTTCTTTGTTTGATCTAGTATCTCCTTGTTTTTTAATATCTTTACGTAGTGCTTCTCTTTCAATTTCTAGACGCATTATTTTACGATGTGCATCTTCTAATTCTTGAGGTTTATTTTCCAATGCAATCTTTAGCGAACTTGATGCTTCGTCAATTAAATCTACTGCTTTATCTGGCAGAAAGCGATTTGTAATATAGCGAGTTGAAAGATTTACGGCTGCCAAAATCGCATCATCAGTAATGTGCACACCATGGAATATTTCATATTTGTCTTTCAACCCACGAAGTATTGCAATAGCATCTTCTGGGTTTGGTTCTTCAATATAAACAGGTTGGAAACGACGTGCCAATGCTGGGTCTTTTTCAATATGTTTTTGATATTCTTTTATTGTTGTAGCACCAATTGCCCGAAGTTCCCCACGAGATAGTGCGGGTTTTAACATGTTTGATGCATCAAGCGACCCCTCAGATGCGCCAGCTCCAACTATAGTATGAAGTTCATCAATAAAAAGAATTATCTTGCCATCAGATTTTTCAACCTCCTTCATAATATTTCTTAGACGCTCTTCAAACTCGCCTCGATATTTTGTACCGGCTAAAAGTAGGCCCAAATCAAGAGACACAATTTCTTTGTCTTTCAAAGTGTCTGGAATGTCGCCTTTTACAATACGATTAGCTAAACCTTCAACCACAGCCGTTTTACCGGTTCCAGCTTCACCAATCAAAATTGGATTATTTTTTGTACGTCTAGAAAGTATTTGCATTATGCGCATTATTTCATTGTCACGCCCAATTACAGGGTCAAGTTTGTCTTCTTTTGCAAGATTATTTAAATTACGGGCGTACTTTTCTAAATTTTTAGCTTTTTTACTTGGAGAAGCATTTTCTACACCATCTTTTTGGGCATCATTTATTACCTGCAGTACAGATTCTTTGGTTATTTTAAAGCGCTCTAAAATATGTCTTGCTTCAGACTGTACGTCAAACAAAGCTAAGAACATATGTTCAACATCTACAAATTCACTTTTATTTGCAGCAGCAACTTTACTAGAATGTTCAATTACCTGAGCCAATTCTGGAGTTAAATAAATTTGATACGATGGAGAAAGCGTAGTACCGCGTTCTGGAATTTCTATATGCTCAAGAATAACATCAACCAAATGGGTTGTGTCTACGTCAAGTCTTTCAAGAATTGGTAAAACCACTATATCGTCAGACGTAACAAGTGCCGCCAATAAATGCAATGGTGATACATGATTTTGGCCGCGCTCTATAACAAATTCATGGGCACGGCGAATAACTTCTTTTGCTTTGGTTGTAAAATGATTAAATGGAGGCATATGATCTTATTATAACATACTGCGATATGTGCGTAATATGTCTTTGGTTGATTTTATAAATTTAATAATGTCTTTTTGTTTTGTTTCCGAACCAAATGAAATTCTGATACTTCCATAAGATTTATACGTATCATTTTCGTCTTTCTTACGAAGTTCTGTTATGACGTACGATTCACCTTCTTCGTCGCTTTTACAAGCGCTTTTACTGGAAACCATTATTCCTCTGGCATCAAGCTCTATTGCCATATGGTCGCCCTTAAAATAAGCAAAGGAAATATTTACAATACTTGGTATTGAATAATTATTACTGTTTTCTATAAAAACAAATTTATACTCTTTGTCTATTTTATTTAACTGTTCCAAGAGATATTTTTTTAGATTTTTGTATTTCTCTTCGTTTTCAGACAAATCCTTACTATTTTTTTTAGCAGCCACCGCAAAACCTGTAGCTAACAAAGGTGAAACTGTACCTGGGCGAAGTGACATTTCTTGATCCCCGCCAGCATAAGTTTTCTCTAGTAAAATACTTCTTTTTTTAAACAAAGCCCCAACGCCAGATGGGCCACCAATTTTTATACTGTTGAATGTTATCAGGTCTACCCCTTTTCTAACAAGTGGCGAAAGATCAAGATGAGCATAAGCTTGGCAGGCGTCCAAATGTAAATAAGGGAAAAAAGATTTTGGAGTAAAATGCATACTTTTTATATTGTACTTTTCTTCTTTAATTTTATTTAATATTTTTATGTATTCTTCAACTGGCTGAATTACCCCGATTTCACTATTAACCATTGCAAGACTAACTATGACAGTATTTTCTTTAACTGCATTTTTTACTGATTGCGCTAAGATTACTCCTGATTTATCATATGGTTCCAAAAAAGTAACTTCGGCCAAACCTCTGTTTTGAAGCATCTTACAAGTCTCAAGCACACTGCTATGTTCTATGGTTGATGTAATTATATGCGGAATAGTGAATTGTTTTTTTGCTGAATATACCGTACCAATTAAAGCCAACGCAATACTTTCAGTTCCTGAACCAGTAAAGATAATTTCGTCAGTATGTGAGCCAATTGTTTTAGCAATATCTTCTCGACTTGATTCAAGAATTTTTTTGGCCTTAAGGCCGCCAAAATGCATCGATGACGGGTTAGCTAAATTTTGATTTAAAAGCATTTTCATAACCAAAGACACCTCTTTGTGCATTTGAGCGCCAGAAGCGTAGTCTAGGTATGTTTTTGGGCTTTTAAAAAGACTCATAGATGCATCGTATCATACTTAAAAAATCCTTGCAAAATAAGCATTTTCATGTATAATTGTAACCATGTTTTCACCACTATTAATTGCAATTTTAGCCTTGTCTTTGGCGGTAATTATACTAATAATTCACTCTTTTCTGTTGGAAAGTAGAATGCGCAAATTAATGCAAGGTAAAAATGGCAAGTCTTTGGAAGATATCGTTATTGATATGCAAGCGAGAATTAATGCAAATAACGCTCATTCAATTAAAAATTCAGCTGAGATTGACACTTTGATGGCAAAAATGAAAAAGCGTATTCGAAATGTTTCTACCCTACGGTTTAAACCTTTTGAAGATGCTGGTAGTACTCAAAGTTTTGCTATTGCAATTGTTGATGACGAAAGTAATGGTGTGGTTCTCTCTTCACTTTATACACGTGAACGAATGAGCGTATTTGCAAAACCAGTAAAAAATGGCAAGTCCGAATACGAGCTAACAAATGAAGAAAAAAGTGTTTTAGAGTCGGCAAAACAAGAAGCTTAAAGAAAATTTATATTATGACACCAAGAAGCAAAATAATTGCTAGGCCTCCCGTCGTATCAGTAATGGGACACGTTGACCATGGCAAATCAACGCTTCTTGACTATGTTCGAAAATCAAACATTGTAGCTGGTGAATCTGGCGGAATTACTCAACATATTGCTGCCTATGAAGTGCTGCACGAAACAAAATCTGGAGATTTAAAAAAGATCACCTTCTTGGATACACCGGGACATGCTGCCTTTACTGCCATGCGTATTCGTGGGGCTTCGGCTGCGGACATTGCCATTCTTGTTGTTTCTGCAGAAGATGGAGTAAAAGCTCAGACTCTGGAAGCACTAAGCGCTATCAAGGAATCTGGTGTGCCATATATTGTTGCAATAAATAAAATAGACAAACCAGGAGCAAACGTTGACCGCACAAAAAATACTTTGTTAGAAAACGGGATTTATCTTGAAAGTATGGGTGGTGACGTGCCATGGATCGCCATCTCCGCAAAAACCGGAGAAGGAGTAGATGATTTGCTGGATTTAATACTGTTTGTTTCTGAATTTAACGACATGAAGGCAGACTTGGCTAAACCAGCAGAAGGAATAGTTCTAGAGTCTCACCGTGACCCTAAACGTGGGATTACAGCAACACTTATAATAAAAGATGGAACTTTAAAGAAGGGCTCTTTCATTGTAGCTGGTGAATCTATTGTAACAACACGTATTATGGAAAACTTTATGGGAAAAACCATAACAGAAAGTTATTGTTCTTCCCCTGTTAATATAGTTGGCTTTGACACTGTGCCTCCAGTTGGAGCAATTTTTGAAGTTTATGAAACAAAAAAAGAGGCAGAAAAAGCAGTAGAAGCCAATAGAGAAAAATCTATAATTCATTCCAGACTTTCTGGTAAACAAAGTAGCTTCTCTATTCCTTTGATTATTAAAGCTGATGTTGTTGGCAGTATAGAAGCAATCGAAAAAGAAGTAGCCAAATTAAACAACGAAGAAAACGGTTTTCATGTAGTTTCTACTGGCGTAGGTAACGTTTCTGAAAATGATTTAAAGACAGCTATTGCTGACAAAGACACCATTATTGTTGGGTTCCATACAGGCATAGACCGTAAAGCAGAAGATGTGCGTGACCAAATGGGTGTTACTGTGATGCAGTTTGATATTATTTACAAACTTACAGAATGGTTAGAGACCGAACTTGAGAATCGTCGCCCACGTAAAGAAGTAGAAACAGTCAGTGGCCAAATGAAAATACTAAAATACTTTAGCCAAACAAAAGAGAAACAGGTTGTTGGTTGCCGTGTTGAAAGTGGTTCAATAAAACTTGGATCTAGTGTAAAAATACTTCGACGAGAAAATGAAATTGGTATGGGTAAAATTACAGAAATGCAACACAATAAAAGTAAAGCAAAGGAGGTTTTTGAAGGTGATGAATGTGGACTACAAATTGAAGCTAAAATTACTCTTGCCCCAGGAGATGTATTAATCGCTATCACAAAAGAGATAAAATAATATGGCAGGCTTTAGAAATGACCAAGTATCCACACGAATTCGCGAAATTGTTTCCAAATATATAAGTCGGGAAACTAATGGTAAATCTTTAATTACCGTCACAACTGTGGACATGAATGACCGTGGTGATCATGCAAATATATTTTTTACAGTATTACCTGAAAGTGAAGAAAAGCCGGCATTAGATTTCTTAAAAAGAAAAAGAAGTGAGATAAGAAAAGAGATAATGAAAAACTTACCAATTGCCAGAATTCCTATTATTGAAGTAATGATTGATAAAGGAGAAAAACTGGCTCGCAGAATTACTGAAATAGAGATACAAGAAAAAAACCAAGAATAAATCTTGTTTTTTTTCTTAAGTTTTATGGGAGGCCCAGGGCGGAATCGAACCGCCGTATAAGAGTTTTGCAGACTCTGACCTTACCACTTGGCGACTGGACCAATATTGTGTGCCCAAGGTGGGACTCGAACCCACACGACCTTGCGATCTGAGGATTTTAAGTCCTCTATGTCTACCATTCCATCACTCGGGCAAAAGTGACTGGTGCCGAGGAGAGGACTTGAACCTCCATTCCTTGCGGAGCTGGTTCCTAAGACCAGTGCGTCTACCAATTTCGCCACCTCGGCATAGAGATACTTTATACTATTTTCATAAAATATTCAATAGCAGATTGATTTTTAAAGTTATTTATTATAAACTAGTTTAGTAAAATTTTTATTTTACTTTGCCCTGTTAGCTGTCTTGGTAGATATACAGATCAATGCAGAAGTACAGGTTAAAATATTTAGTGACATAGTTATTGCCCTGTTAGCTCAGCTGGTAGAGCAGCTCCCTCTTAAGGAGATGGTCGGGGGTTCGATCCCCTCACGGGGCACAAAAATAAAAACCGCTTTAAAGCGGTTTTTATTTTGTCTAAGATCCAGCACGCAGGGTATCTATTAAAAAATTTAGAATACCGTATACTGCAAACATCACAAACAGTCCTATTAGACCCCACATCATGTGGCGAGTTCCCTTTTGTCTTGCTTCTTCACTAGAAGCATTCATAATCATTTCTACAACACCCCAAACGAATATAAGTATAGCAACAATGAACATTAGCTTAATTAGCGGCTGTACAATGTTAGAAATAAGGGCACCAACGACACTGCCAGAAGTCATATACAAAACGACTATTAACAGTTTTGATCCTGTCCAGGAACACAAGGAAGAACAACAGAGTCAGATCCAGGTGTACCAGTACCAAGTGTACGACGTACAATTCCGACCAATCCCCAAATTGTTGTAATAACAAACAAACCTAAGATACCATAAAGAATTGTGCCTTTTGCTTTTGACTTTGCTTCTTCAGATCCAGAAGCACCAGCCATAATAAATTGGACAACACCCCAAATGATCATTAGGATAGCAAGACCAACAAGCACGCGAATAACAAGGTTCATTAAACTTTGGCCAGTTGAAAGCACAGTAAACGCATTTTGGTTACCAGCATAAGCAGGACCAACGTTTACATTTTGAGCAAAAACTGCAACTGGAGCTAAGAAGCTAAATACTAGAGCAATAAATTTACGCATAATTAACAATAATTTGTTTCCTATTAATATGGATCCATTATACCATAAGGCCAAAAATGGTGTAAAGAACAAAAGGAATTCTGTGTATAACTATTTGTTAGAAGCTCCCTCTTTTAGTGGAAAAGATTTTGTAATGTAATATTTGCCAGTATTTGAAGTAATGGAGTATTCTCCGGCACATTGATAATTTACGCCTGAATCTGTGCCTATTTCTTTAGTTATAAGTTCATTGTTTAAAACACTTTTAATTTCTGTAAACCAACTAGTAGCACTGCCCCCGTGACCATCTACACAGTGCATACCAACACCATCTACACCTGCAGTTGTTGTTAAATAATAGCTAATTAAACCTGGAGAAAAACTGTTAATTTTTAAAGTAATTTTTGAATTATCTAAAATATCAGTTGGGTTAATTGGATCACTTTCGTTTGGGTAAGAATTAAAACTTGAAGACCCACCGGTTGCGCCACCAGTGTTATTTGTATTAGTCCCAGCTGTAGTATTCCCAGATGTCATGCCTCCGGTTGTTGTACCGGTTGTTGTGCCAGCAGAGCTAGAACCGCCCGTTGTACTGCCAGCAGTTACGCTTCCAGCAGTGGTCGCCCCAGTAGAACTAGTCGTAGAAGTAGTTTTTTGCGTATTAACGCCGCTGTCTTTAGCAATGTTTGAAACAGTGTCTACTAAAACCGTAGCAATGAGTTGAGCTCCTAAAAGTATTGCTGCACCGATTAAAGTCCAAGTAAGAGTCTTGTGAGCTGTCTCAATGGCTTCTGGTCGCCCACGAGCTAATACATAAAGAAATCCAGAGTAAATTACCATCACTATAACAATAGGCAGTGCAATGTCTACTATAGTTTTTAGAATTGCGGACAGTATGTCTTTAACATCCTTTTTACAATTTTGACCCTTTGAATCACAAAGTGGATTCTCAACAGCAACAGTTAATTCAAACTTATCTTGTGGAAGATCTTCAGCGTAAGCAAAGTTACTATTAAAAGCTAACCCGGGTGTTAAAACACTGGTGAACAGGAACAGAGTTAAAATAAGTTTCTTCATACTACTTCAAGTTTTGCACTTTTTCTTTTAATTGTACATATGGTGTTGTGTCATCTTTAAAATTAGACCCAAAACCGATTGTTCGACGAATAATTGCCACCAAGGCATAAACAGCAGTAATTGCAAAGAAACCGATTATACCCCAAAGTATAAAAGTTCGTCCTTTACTTTGAGCTTCTTCGCTGGCAGGATTACGCATCATTGTTGTGACTCCCCAAATAAATGAGACTAAAGCCAAGGTGAAAATAAATGGCAGTACAGCTACACGAATACCACAACCAATGTAATCAACGTATCCATTTATGGTTTTACTTGCCAAATTACAAACGCTGTTTGTGCTAGCATTTGAATTTACAGCCCCACTTACAGTGTATTGACCTTCGGTTCCCGATACCGCAGAACTATTTGTTATATTTGTATTTGAACTTCCGTCAAAACTGCTACTACCATTCCAGATAGTTGTGTTGCCCGTGGTTTCGTCTTGGTAGCCAGTAAATTGGGCATAACCAACAAATGGTACAATCATTAAACCTATAATTATAATTTTTGTTAAATATTTCATAATATTATGGGGTCGTTATAATAAATTGGAAGTTAACTTTTTGTTTTTGATATGTTGTACCGTTTAGTTCACAATTGTATTTTGTCCCCGGCTTTAGGCCTGGTATTGTGCTGGACACAGGAATAGCAATTGGCATTCTTATACCCAAAGCTTGAGGTGGCCAAAACGCTTCTCCAGAATAATTACCAACAACATTTCTACAAGAATAATTAACACTGTTTTGTAATCTTGGAGAAGCCACAATTGTAAACGTTGCAAAACTACTATTGGCAGATACATTTTCTGCAGCCAAGACAACAGGGCCAATATCTGTGGGGTCAATATAAATTGGTATACCCACAACAACAGAGCGAATTTGTGGAATTTTCTCTACAGTAAAGGCAGCGAAGCAGTTATATATTGAAGAGTGCATAAAACCAGATTTAGGATCTTGAGTTATAGGAATCGAAAAACCAGGACCAGCAGTGCCACCACGACCATTGTCTCCATAAACTTTTGACATACCGTTTATTGAACCAATTTCCCCGGAAACACTAACGGTTCTAACCCAGTTTGTTCCGGCTGCAACGCCAGTAATACCACTACACGAAAGATTCATACGAGAATTATCCACAACGTCTCCGTTTGTTACTGGTATAAACATTGCATCAGGAATAAATTGTTTAAAGTTTGATGGTGAAAGATATGGGCCATTTGAATTTGGGTTTGTAGAGTTTAAAATTGGGTAGTTTGTATATACAATTCTTGGCGAACGTAGTGACACGTAGTAAGAAAGTTTTGATTCAGGGTTTTTAATTAGAGGTATAGGGTTAGTCGTAATATTAAAAATGGTTGATTGATTAGTAACAATTTGGGGTGGATATTCTGCCACTTGGGTCAATGTTTTACCACTAAGTCTACAAGAATAAAAAGAGTCCGGTCTTAACCCATAACCATTCCAAGCCACAGGCAACACTATGGGTGACGTAATTACCCCATTTGGATTTTGGTTTCTTTGAAAAGCCGTTGGGTCAAAAGAAACTTTTGCTCTAAAAATATGATTCGACCCATTTGAACTACACTCAAGAGTCAAATTAGGATCTATGTTTATACTACCGTTAAAATTAACAAGCACAGAAGTATTAGTATTAGTACTACCAACGCTAGCCATAAAAACAGTTGGGATAATATTATTAGTATTTATGGCGGTAAAGATACCATTTATAGCAAAAATTTTTGGATTTATTTTTTGAGTAATTTTATCTACAGTATAAGCAGTAAACGTACAATTGGCTTCAGTATTTTGTTTCAGACCAGCAAGAAAACCATTTGGAATTGCAAAATTTAGAACCTTTACCTCATTTGATTTTGAGCGATCAATGACTGCCCCCATTTCAGATAAAAGATAATTTTGTTTACCTTTTTCTTTACAATACAAAAAAACAGCGTCCGACCCCAGGGTTGATGCATTTTTATAATTAATAGTAATAAAGTCTGTGCTAAATTTTGAAGAAACTACAGCAAAGTCCGGAGTTTCTGGAGAAATTCTTGGTGTGCGAAATTCCCCATCTGTTGCATCTGTAAGCTTGATTTGGCCTTCCATATTTTCCAGTGTACATTTGTAAGCAGTATCTTCGTCCAACTTTAAAACAATTGTTGTTACAGTGCTACCAGATGCAATAGAACCTTCTCCTTCTCTTCTGGTTTCTCCATCGTCAGTAAGACATGACATTCGAACTGCCATTTTGTATGGAGCCTTTGGGGTAATTGTAACTGTTGCCCGAGTAGCATCTGGTTTTTGAGAATTTACTACAATTGTTGCAGCATATTCGGTATGGGTAGTACTACTGCCTGCTCCACCAGATTGAGAAGTTGTATTTTGTGCAATTACCACAGACCCAGCTGTGGCAGTATTAGCATTCCAGTTTAATGTTTTATCGGATAGACCTGCCCTGCCACGCGTAGTATCTACGCCTAGTGCTGTAAAAATAGTATAGACAATAAACCAAGCCCCCAGTATAAGAGCCAAGCCAATAAACATATTTTTAAATATTTTTTTTGCTTTAGATCGTCTTTCTTGATTGCCACCACTGGTCATAAATAAAAAACCAGAATACGCAATTAGTAGTATCATGAATGGCAAAAGTATTGTCTGTAGAAAAAATTTAACTCCATTGTTAATTAAAACAAATACATCATTAAACTTACACATTGCAGCACTTCCTTTGGCGCAAGGTATTCCAATTTCAGCAGAAACAGTTATTGGTAGTATGCTAACAACAAGAGCAAGAGTAATTAGTATGAGAAATTTTCTTAACTTCATATTAGTTTCCTGTTGGAACTGTTACTGTAGTTTGCACTCCAGAATTTAAACTTTGATTTAATCTATTTAAAAGAAATTCTAAATTCCCATTAGCTCTGTCGTATGCACCTTCTTCATCGGCCCCGCCAGCTAATATACTTTGAGTTAGTTCTCTAAATATTCCCAGTGTTTGTGTCTTATCTGGATCCAAAAATGAAACACTACGTAGTGCACCAGCTTGCAATGTACTTTGATATGCCAAAGATGGGTCAGCTGCCTGTTTTAAATCTGCGGCATAAACTGGTGGCAGCGATAATATTTTAGCAATTTGACCTGCGTGATATGGGCTAGCAACTGTTTGCATTGTTAAAATTGCTGTTATTTTATTGGTTGAATATTTAGAAAGCGCTAAACCAGTAAGATGCGCGTATGTTTTTTTATTTGTGGCGCCGCGTGGTTGTGGTATATCAGTTTATGCTAAAGAAAGATTTGGGTTTCTTTCTCGAAGGTTAAACAGTTCGCTTGCGAAACCAGGATAAAAAACGATGCGTTCAGTTAAAAATGAACTTGTAGCATCTGGTAAGCTTTTGTTCCATGAATATACAAATGTATCAGGTGAAGCAAAGTCTGTAAAAAAAGTTGTAACCGCCGGCAAGGATAGACCAAGTGACGTTCTGTGTGATGCCAATGTGGAAACATAGTAGCCTTCGTTATTTATAGCAACAATTGGGTTTCCAACTTGAGCTAAAAGCAGTATTATTACATCTTTTGCATGACTATAATTTTCAAACCTTCCAAATGGAATTGTGCTTTGTAGAAATGCTCCAGTTGTGTCACGTTTTGTTAAAGTCTCAGCTAGTGTATTAAATTCATCCCAGTATTTTGGTGGAGTCGCAATACCATCGTTTGCTAAAAGTGTTTTGTTGTAATACAAAACCATTGGGTCAATTAAAAAAGGATAAGCAAGAACGCCTTTAGGTGATAGGAAAATAGAGAATGCTCCGGCGTAACTTTCTAAAAATGTTTTTTGAGGTAAAGTAGTATAACTGACTGGTTCAATTTGAGCACTAAAACGAAGTACATTTTCATTATCTACAAAGAATAAGTCTGGTGCAGTACCGTCAGCAAAAGCTTCTATTAATTCAGATTCGTAAGTTGATTTATCTTTGGCAATATAGCGAATATGGAAATCCTGTATACCATCAGCCAAATCTGTCATGTAAGAAACAAAGTTTGGGTCACTAATTGTGCCCCAAATTACAACAGTTCCACTGCCTTTTACGCTACTTTTACCAGACGGAGTTGGGATATAACCAGCAAAAACCATAACTGCTAAGATTGCTCCGACTCCAAATACTATTAACAAAATTGTTTGAAATTTTTTCATAATTATTATTCTTCAGAATGCAAAGGACATACACCTATAATACCATATTCATCCTGTTTCGTGTCAAAATTTTCACCCAAAAGAAAACCGGCGTGATCTAAATATTCAAGCATGTCATCAAACATTATTTTTGTATCAGAAGATGTTGCTACACCAAATGAATCATTCCGAGATTCTATAACAAGTAAAATGCCACCTGGTTTTAAAACTCGTTTACATTCTTTCAAACATGACTCTCTGTAAATTAAATGACGCAATGTATGTGACAAAACAACAGCATCAAAGCTAGATTCTCTAAAAGGTAAAGGTTTGCCATTGTCCACATTTACAGCTAAAGCTTTTATGTTTTTATTATGCAATGTCTTAACTTTTTCTTGGTTAAGCTCAACAGCAATTACTTTACCGTTTGGAACTTTTAAAGATAAAAATTCAGCCAAACGCCCAACACCAGCACCAATGTCTAAAATCTTGGCGTCTTTTTTTACAGGCAGCGAATCTATAATAAAAGAGACGCTTGTAAACATATGATTAGTTTAGTATTGCAAGCGATGCTAATGAATCCCCTGCACGAAGCTTCATAATAGTTACACCTTGTGTGGAACGGCCCAATACTGGAACAGAAGAAAGGTCTGTACGGATTGTTTGGCCTTTTTTAGAAATTGCGATTAGTTCGCCATCGTCCCCGGCAATACGTGCAGAAATTATTTCGCCAGTTTTTTCTGTAACTTTAGCAGTTAAAATTCCAGATCCACCACGCTTTTGAACTTTGCCTTCAGTCAGATTAGTACGCTTACCCAAGCCTTTCTCACTAATTGTAAACATGGTTAAATCTTTTGCATCTTTGGAGATTGAATTCACCCCAATGACAGCATCGCCTTTTTCTAGCTTCATCCCGATAACCCCGGCAGCTGCGCGACCCATTTGGCGAATATCTGACTCTTTAAATCGAATTGACTGACCATCTTTGGTTACAAGCAAGACATCGTCGCCTTTTTCAAGTGCAAGAACAGAAATTAGCTCGTCGCCTTTTTCAAGTGTTATTGCAATTAACCCGCTACGACGTACATCTTTGAAAGATTCATAGGCAACCTTTTTAGCTGTACCATTTTTTGTAATAAGCATTAAAGATTCATAACGTGCTTTGTCGTTCTTACCAATTGGCAGTATTGAAGTTACGCGTTCATCGCCACCTAGTGAAAGAAAGTTATTTATTGATTTTCCTTTTGTTGCACGCTTACCTTCTGGAATATCAAACATTCTGATTTGATATGCGCGACCTTGATTAGTAAAGAATAATAGATCTGCATGAGTATTGGCATCTATTAACATTGTTACAAAATCTTCTTCTTTGGTTTCAATATCAATGGTTCCAACACCACCACGATTTTGTTTGCGATACTCTGTTGGATCTGTACGTTTTACATAGCCACCAGCGGTGTAAACTAAAACAGATTCTTTTTCTGGGATTAGGTCTTCGTCGCTCATAGACTTTAGACCACCTTTTACTATTTTTGTACGGCGATCATCTGCGTAAGATTTTTTTACACCTTCTAATTCATCAGTAATTATTTTCGTAACTTTTTTCGGAGTCTTTAGAATGCTTTCAAATTCGGCAATTAAATCTTGTTTTTCTTTAAGTTCTGTTTCAACGGCCTTGCGTTCTAGGCCAGCAAGTTTTTGCAAACGCATTTCAAGAATTGCAGTTGCTTGAAGGTCGCTGAATTTGAATCGTTTTATTAAAGCTTCTTTTGCGGCTGCCCCGTCTTTAGATGCACGAATGATTTTAATGACTTCATCAATAAAATCTAATGCTTTTTTAAGACCAAGCAAAATATGCTCACGGTCACGGGCACGATTTAGATCAAACTGTGTACGACGTGTAATAACTTCACGACGATGTTTAATAAATTCTTCAATAAAAGATTTTAGTGACAAAGTTTGCGGAATACCATCAACAAGAGCCACCAAGTTATAGTGGAAAACTGACTCTAATTGAGTATGTTTGTATAAATAGTTTAAAACTTTTTGTGGATGAGCTCCGGTTTTAAGATCTATTACCACGCGCATGTCACGAGTAGATTCGTCACGTAGCCCGCGAATACCGTCTATTTTTTTATCACGAACCAAGTCAGCAATTGATTCTACAAAGTTTGCTTTGACCACACGGTATGGCAATGATGTAACAATGATTTGGAATTGCCCACCTTTTTGCTCTGCTACTTCGGCTTCGCCACGCACAACCACGCCCCCGCGACCAGTTTGGTAAGCATGTAAAATATCTTTTTTATTATAAGCAATAGCCCCTGTTGGAAAATCCGGTCCTTGAATAAATTCTAGTAAATCTTCTGTGGTTGCATCTGGATTATCGTTAAAATGTAAACACGCATCTATTACTTCACCCAAATTATGTGGCGGTATGTTTGTTGCCATACCAACAGCAATACCCAGTGTACCGTTTAATAGTAGCCCTGGTACAACTGCAGGCAATACTGAAGGTTCTTTTTTTGTTTGATCGTAATTTGGACGAAAATTTACTGTTTCCTTTTCCAAGTCTTGCAAAAAGATGCTGGAAATTTTAGACATTTTAGCTTCGGTGTAACGCATTGCAGCGGCATTGTCTCCATCTACTGAACCAAAGTTACCTTGGCCAAAAACCAAAGGATAGCGGTATGAGAAATCTTGCGCCATACCAACCATAGCATCGTACACCGAAGTATCACCGTGTGGATGGTATTTACCCAGTACTTCTCCCACTACAGCAGCAGATTTACGGAACCGTCCCCCAGATGTAAGACCCATTTCATGCATCGCAAAAAGAATACGACGGTGTACTGGCTTTAGACCGTCACGAATATCCGGCAAGGCCCGAGATGTAATAACACTCATCGCGTAATCAAGATATGATTCGCGCATTTCTGTAACAACTTCGCGTACGTTAATACGGTCAGTCACTACAACTGGCACTTCATTTGGTTCTTTATCTTTTGGTGTTTTTGCCATATTAATTAATTATTCTTATTCAATGCGTCTTTTCCTTTTTCTAATTCTTGGGAAACATTTTGTTTGGTTTGTTTAAAAAATGACGATACAGGGTTAATGTCTTCTTTTATACCATTAAATCTATAAAGTGATCCACCGGTTAGAATTAAATACATAATTGCGATTGTAGCAGTTGCAATTACTGCGCATAGAAACGCTTTTTTCTTTTTTGTATTTATATCTTGGTTAATCTCCTTTTCAAACATAACTATGCGTCAATTATAACAACTTCTCCTTCTTTGCCAGATAAATCTTTTTTCTTAACTGTTAATTTATCAATTCCTTTTACATCGTCCTGCCCAGCTTCTTTTAAGAAAGATTTAATTTTTGCTTTGTCAGACCCAACCGGTATTATCATTGCAGCATCCGAACCTACAGCGGTTTTGTAAGCCATTTGGTTTGTTAAGTCTGGTTGGTCTATTGGCACAAAGATAATATCACAAGTTCCAATTTTGCCACGAAATTCTGGATTTAACATTTCGTCTGTAGCAAAACCTAGAAAAACCAAATTCATACCATCAAGGTTCATTCGGTAAACTGTATTTATATATTTATCTTTACCCAGCGTTACTTCGCCGCCAATGCCTTCGATAGACAAACCGGTTATTTCATAGTTTCCAGGACCATCAATGACAAAAGGCACAGTTGTACCATATTCCATATTCTCTGGGCCATTAGCATTATCTAAATGAGTAGAAACAAGTACAACATTAGCCCCAAATCTTGGGACCTTGCCATCTTTTACAGCTTTTGGTGGGTTATATGATAATGTAAAATCTCCGTACTGAATCTTTAAACAGCTTTCTCCTTGGTATGTAACAATCATATGGGGTAATTATAGCTGAAATTAGCCTTATAGTAAACAAATTTTTCCTTGCCAAAGGTCAATTTCTATGCTAGTTTTAGAGCAGTCTTTAATTAATAGTAATAACTAATTAGCTGACCCTTTCTGGATCCCTTATAAAGTCAATCGACTGTAAATCCGGTACCAGAAATACTAATTAGCCACAAAAAGATATAATTTATGAGTGATGAACTAACACTAAAGTCCATCATCGAGGATTCAGCCAATGCTCCGGCGGTTGAAGCTCTTGTTGAAGGACCTGTTATCGGCATCAAAAAGTCATCGGTCTATATTGACCTTGCACCTTTTGGAACCGGTATAATCTACGGCCGCGAATTTATTGCAGCCCGTGATATTATAAAAAAAGTAAGTATCGGCGACACTGTAAAAGCAAAGGTTGTTGATGCCAAAAATGAAGACGGATACGTAGAATTGTCTTTGAAAGAAGCTAAGCAAGCTCTAATTTGGAGCGAGGCAGAACGCCACATCAAAGCTAAAACAATTCTTGAAATTCCAGTTAAAGAAGCTAACAAAGGTGGTCTTATACTGGACTGGCAAGGTATTAGTGGATTTCTACCAGCTTCACAACTTCGTGCAGAGAACTACCCTCGCGTAAACGATTCTGACAAAGACAAAATCCTTGGCGAATTGAAAAAGCTTGTTGGTAAGAAACTTTCTGTAACAATTCTTACTGCTATTCCAAAAGAAGGTAAACTAATCTTCTCTGAAAAAGAGAACAATCCAGAAGAACGTGCAGAAACTCTTTCAAAATACAATGTTGGTGACGAACTAGATTGTGAAGTTTCTGGAATTGTAGACTTTGGAGTATTCTTAAAAATTGAAGAAGGCTTAGAAGGATTAGTCCACATATCCGAACTTGACTGGGGGCTAGTGGAAGACCCACGCCAACTATTTAAACTGGGCGAATCTGTTCGTGCAAAAGTTATTGAAGTTAAAGAAGGTAAAATTTCTCTTTCTATCAAAGCTTTAAAGGAAAACCCTTGGGCAGAATTTGAAGGTAAAATTAAAAAGGGCGACATCGTAAGTGGTGTTGTAATAAAATTCAACAAACACGGTGCGCTTGTATCTATCAAACAAGGTGTGGCAGGACTATGTCACCATTCTACAATGGGTGGCGAAGACAAGCTTCGTGAAAAATTGTCACTTGGTAAAACATACAATTTCCAAGTAACATTGTTTGAACCAAAGAATCAAAGAATGACACTGGTACTAATGGAAGAAGGCACAAAAGCGTAATCCATAAAAATAAAAACACTCACCAATTCGGTGAGTGTTTTTATTTGACTTTTGGTGAAATTGTTATACAATGCCTGAAACTCAAAACACATGTTACTTCTACAATGGACCTCGGCAATACTTGCCCTGGCAAATAAATTCTTAATCAATGCTTGGTTATATAAATTTTCACGTTTACTGATAAACAAATTCCCTAAAAAATACACAACAAAGTCATTTGGTTGGCTGCTGGGAATCACTTCTTCTATATTCGGCGTAACTTTTTTACTACTAAGACCCGAGAATTTTAAGATCTTTGTCGCTAATAATTTTGCGATGATTACTTTGATGCTTTATGCATATAGCGTGGCGCGAACAAAAGAAGAGCATCACTCTAAATGGAAGAACAAGTTAAAAGAATGGGATTTAAAAATAAAAATCTTTCTAATTGCCATCACAATTACTATTTCACTTTTTTTGATGCTCAAGGAAGAATCCAATCCAATAATCAAAGCTCAGTTTTATGCTGCAGCTGCTGGACTTATAGGAACCCTATTTCTTTCATTTCATAAACAAAAGGAAACAAGTATTGGTTGGGCACTGTATTTTGTTTCCCATACAGTAGCCGCATATGTTTTCTTTAAACGAGACATCCCGGTTATTGCTGGCTTTCAGACATTCTCTGCATTAGTAGCTATTGGTGGAATATTTCACCAAGAAACAAAAGGCGATACCCCATTAGACTAATTCTAATGGGCTTTTTTATTTTTGGTTTATAACATTCGCGGCGGTTTCGTAGCCAAGAGTTACAATTTTATTTATTGCTTCTACGGCTTTAGGTAATGCAGTTTTTAAAATTTGTTCATCGGATTCGTCAAATTCCCCTAAGACATTTGGTTTGAATAATTCACCATTCTCGCCTGTTTTAGAAATTCCAACTCTTACTCGCACATAATTTTTGCCACCAAAGAAATGATTAATGGATTTAATACCGTTGTGCCCCCCATCTCCACGGTCATAATTAATTTTTACTGTGCCAATTGGTAAATCTATTTCATCGTGCACAACAATTATTTTATTCACTGCATATGGGTCAATTCTTTTTATGCCGTCCAAAACTTTTCCAGATTCATTCATGAAAGTTTCTGGTTTTAATAGCGCCACTAACTCTTCACCAATTTTAATAATGCATTTATTAGATAACAAATATTTATCATGCTCCCATGTGGACCCATCAGTAAGTAACCCTAAAACACGCCAGCCAACATTGTGGCGAGTATTTGCATATTTCTCTCCGGGATTCCCTAAGCCAATTACTGGTATCATGGCCAAATTATAGCACAAAATACTAAAAAATAAAAATGTTATTATGTCAAATAATTTTCATGCTATACTAGCACTATGCAAACAATAAAAAATGCTTTATCTAAAGGCTCTTCTCCCTTACCTTCTGGAGCTCCAAAGAAAAAAGAATCTATTTGGGACATTGTAAAATTTGTAGCCTTGGCTTTAGTAATAGTTATTCCGATTAGGCTGTTTATTGCTCAACCATTTTTAGTAAAAGGCCGATCTATGGACCCAACATTTAGTCAAAGCGACTATCTAATAGTCGATGAGCTAAGTTACCATTTACGTTCACCCAAGCGCGGTGAGGTTATAATCTTCCGCTTCCCTGGCGATCCGAAAGAACATTTTATAAAACGAGTCATTGGTTTGCCTGGTGACACTTTGCAAATAATAAACGGTAAAGTCACTGTAATTACCAAAGAAGGTAAAACATTAACACTGGACGAACCATACATTAAGAACCATTCTTACGAATCTCTGGAAGACATAGTTGTTCCTGAAGATAATTTATTTGTTATGGGTGACAATCGTGCAGAAAGTTACGATTCTAGAATGTGGAGATTCCTGCCAATTAAATTGGCAACTGGCCGCGCACTGGTAAGACTATATCCTTTTAAAGAAATAGATTTTCTTCCAGGTGAGCATCTTTTCCCAGAACTAAATATAGTAAAAGAAATTAATAAATAATACAGACTAATATGGCAACAAACAAACCACGCAAAGAAGCATTCCAAAGCCCAAAAGGCATGCACGACATAATGGGCGACACATATTATGCGTATCAAGGATTTTTTGAAAAAGCTCAAGAAATCGCTGTTTACTATGGGTTTAAACCAATTGCCACACCAATAGTAGAATCCCAAGAACTTTTTGAAACTACAATTGGTATTGGTACCGACATTGTAGACAAAGAAATGTACACATTAAAAACCAAAGGTGGTGACCAGCTAGCTCTCCGTCCAGAATTTACAGCTGGAGTAATGCGGTCTTATATTGAAAACGGAATGATAGCTGAACCTCAACCAATAATGCTGTATTCTTGTGGGCCAGTATTTCGTCACGACAAACCTCAACGTGGCCGATACCGCCAACTACACCAATTTAATCTAGAAGTTCTTGGAACAAAAAAAAGTATTGCCGATGCTCTGATTATAAAAACTACGGCTTTAATTTTAGAAGAAGCTGGTGCAAAAAATCTTGTAGTAGATATTAACAGTATTGGTGACAAAGAATCACGCACTGTTTATTTGCGCGAGCTAACTAACTATTACAAAAAACATTTAAACCAAATGCCAGCAGAAGCTCGTGAGAGATTAAAGACTAACCCACTAAGACTTTTAGATTCTAAAGACCCTAAAATGATTGCCATTAATGAAGATGCCCCAGAATCTGTGGCATCACTAAATCCAGAATCTAAAAGACACCTTAAAGAGGTTTTAGAATATTTGGATGAAATGGGAATAATGTACAGATTAAATAAAAATCTTGTACGGGGCCTTTCTTATTACACACACACTGTTTTTGAAATGGTGGACGAAGGCGATGGAGAAACAGGCCCCCTGGCTGTTGCAGGCGGCGGCCGATACGATTATTTAGCTACAATGCTTGGATCTAAAAAAGAAGTTCCAGCAATTGGTGCAGCAATTGGAATTGACCGCGTAATTGAAGCTCCCTGGTATGCAGGTCTGACACCAAAAATTCAAAAGAAACCGAAATGTTATTTCGTGCAACTTGGTTTTGATGCAAAGTTAAAAGCGCTGCCAATTATAGACTTACTTCGTAAAAATCATATTCCAGTATTACAATCTTTAACTAAAGATTCACTTTCTGCACAGTTAGCCATTGCCGAACGTAGTGGTGTACAATTTACAATTATCTTTGGACAAAAAGAAGCCATAGAGAAAAGTGTAATTGTTAAAGACATGCAAAAGCACTCACAAAAAACTGTAAAAATTGATAAGTTAATTGAATATTTGAAAGAATTAAAATAGCCATGAAGCTAAAAATTCTACAAAACCCAAACGTTATTCTTCGAAAAACTTCTAAGCCAGTCGCAAAGAGCGAGTTTGGTGGTAAAGAGCTTTTAAAACTACTTAAAGACATGAGCGAAACTTTGTTAGTTGAAGGAGACGGTGTGGCTTTGGCTGCACCCCAAATTGGAGTAAACAAAAGAATTTTTGTAGTTTCTGGTAAAGTTTTTTTACAAAGTGATGTTCAAGAAGAAGTGCAAGAAGACATTGTTTTTATAAACCCGGAATTTGTAAAAATTTCCAAAGATAAAAAAGTAATGCACGAAGGCTGCTTGTCTGTAAGACCACTGTATGGTGACATTCGCCGTGCATCACGCGCTACAGTTAAAGCTCAAGACCCCAATGGTGACTGGTTTGAAATTTCTGGTTCAGGACTATTGGCAGAGATTTTTCAACATGAAATAGACCATTTAAATGGCATACTTTTTATTGACAATGCGGTAAACATTCGTGACGGTGAACCTAGAAATCTAACAAAGAGCACACCTAAAAAGAAATAATATGTTGAAATACGTATATTTTGGAACACCTAAAATTTCAAAAGATGTTTTGCAAAATTTAGTAAAAAAATATGGCAAACCAGAATTAGTCGTAACCAGTTTAGATACAAAATCTGGACGTGGATTAAATGTTACCCCACCGCCGGTCAAAGAATATGCACTGCAAAATAAAATTGAATACCTACAACCAGAAAAACTAATAGAAATTAAACCCAACTTGGAAAATTTAAAAGCTGATGTTGGTGTACTTTTTGCATATGGAAAAATAATTCCACAATGGTTATTGGAGATATTCCCTTGTGGCATAATAAATGTTCACCCATCACTTTTACCACTTTATCGCGGAGCTAGCCCACTGACAGGCCCAATACTAAATGGAGATAACGTTACAGGAGTTACAATAATGGACATGGACAAGTATTTGGACCATGGTGACATTTATGTACAAAATAAAATTGAGCTAAAGCCAAATACTAATAGGCTAGATTTGGAGCAATTCACTATTGAAACTGCCCCAGAATTACTTGTGGAAACTTTAAATAAAATTGAAGAAGGTAATGTTGTAAAAACAAAACAAATCCACGAATTAGCTACTTATACCAAAAAAATTAAAAAGGAAGAAGGTGAAATAAAAGAATCTGATAGTGACGAAATAAAGTATCGAAAATACAAGGCCTTTATTGGTTGGCCGGGTGTTTATTTTTTTAACAAGAATAGTGAAAGAATCAAGATAACTGACGCAGAATTTACTGCTGGTAAGTTTATAATAAAAAAAGTTATCCCCGAAGGTGGCAAAGAAATTGACTACAAGCCTGAGTCTTAATTTATTACCCTTTCCAATGCAGCGCCTACAATATAGGCAACAGATGCTGCAACGCTTCCAATAAACACTGTTTCAAAGGCCGCATTTATGCGGTTAGTTTTTGTAATTTTACCACGAACTTGGCCAACAAAAATAAATGCAAAGGTTGTAAAAATAGCCGAGATCAAAAATTCTTGACCACGCCAAATATTAAATACTGCAGAGATTACATATGCAATTAACGGCACAGACCCAACAATAATAAAAGACATGAATGTGGCCAAAGCTGTTCTCATTGGGCTATGAGTTGGAATAATCCCGCTTTGACTTTGATGAGATTTTTCTGAAAGATAATTACTAGACGCCATTGAAAAGCCGTCTGCGAAAACATTTGAAAAGCCAAGTATCAAAACAATACTTGGGTTTAAATTTGCTCCGGCAACTCCTGCTATAATTGCAAATGTAGTAACTGTTCCATCTAGCGCTCCATATACAAATTCCGGCAAATAGTTGTGTAGAAAATTCTTCATGTTCTTATAATAACACAATTTATATAAGAACTTGTAAACGTTTTATATTATAAGCGCAAACCGGCAAACCAATTAATTCTCCTAACTCTTCACCCAAGGTTCTCATATAAGTTCCAGAAGAAACATGGGCCCTGATACGCAAAATTGGAAATTGCCTACTATCATCCATTGCTTCTGCCCAAGAAGCTACTATTTCTTTTTGTCTAAATTCACCATTTACAAGATTTGTAATTTCTATTGCCCTTTCTGATATGTCACTAACTTTTAAATTATAGACCTCTAAAACTTCCAAAGATTTAATCGTTACTTCGTGATTGGCAACAATTTCTTTGCCTTCTTTAGCGTGTAGCCACATAGGCTTGCCATCAATAACTTTACTAGAAAACTTATGAAAATTTTGATTGCGCGTACCACTTAGTTTTATCAAGGCAATTTTTATATCGTCTAAATCAAAAGCAATTTCTGCATCTAATGACATTTGTTTAATTAAACCCAGTAGATCTCCAGTGTCTGTACTAATGCCTAAGACATAATCAACCTCGTAGATTTTGTCTTTATTTAGGTAATTTTCTTTTTCTTTTATTGTCTCACCTGATAGAAAAACCATTTCGCCTTCTGCCGCTGGGTCTAACCGGCCAGCAAAAGTTACAGACACTTCCTTTGGGATACTGTTTTCAGAAACTACTCGATTTAAAGCTTCCAGTGGCGTTTCGCCTATTTTTTTGTATGTTTTATAAACTGCCATATTAATTTTCTTTAGACAATAAAGTTGTACTATAGATATTCTTTTTAAAAGGTTCCACGGTTACTATTTCTACATTACTTAAATTTAATTTTTGTAATTCATTTTTTAATTCATTTTGATCGTGGCCCAATGCAATAATATTTGGACTGAGCTTTTTAAATATTGACCATTCTCCTGGAACATTATCACCCTTGTGAATAATTATGCTTGGGAAAGCGGATTTCAAACCTTTTTGCCTATCATAATAAGAAAAATTTGGATTTTTGTTTTTGATTTCTTTTACAAATTCGTCGGTGGCCAAACATACATGGAGCTCTTCCCCTAATTTTAAAGCTTCCATTAAAAAATACACGTGCCCTGGGTGTAGCATATCAAAAACTCCGAAGACAAGAACTGTTTTAGCTGAATCTTGGACCATATTAGACATCATAGCAAAACCCCCGGTTTTTATAAACCGGGGGTTTAAATATATGTTTTAAATAAAAAGAAAGGCTAATGCGCCACCAATTAGTGCTATGTTTTTTGTAAAAGCAATATAGTCCCCAGCTTTAGCTGATGCATCTTTTTCTGCCCAGAAATTATGCATAACAAAACTTACTGGTACCAGGAACAATACAATTAAGAGCACTGCTAAATTAACTTCGGTCCAAAAAATAATACCCAGTCCCCCAAGAAGAATAAATAACCCGGAAACCAAAACTGCAACTTTTGGATTTGGGACTTTTTTTGATGAGGCATAACCAATGAGATGCTTACCATTCATAATATGGTTATAACCATTTAGTACAAAGAAGCCGCCAAACAAAACTCGAGCAATTACAAACAAAAAGTCCATATAAATTACTACTTAACTAATACTTTTTAATTATACCATACACGGCATGTAGTTAAACAAACTACGAGCAAATTTAATACTTTGATGTAAAAGGGTTTCTTTTAGAAATACCTTTTAACATTTTTTTGACACTACGCGCCCCACGAGTAAACAAGGTTTGCTTACGATCCTTTAAATGGGTTATTTCTCTCATGGCTTCTTCTTTTACGGCATCAATTGCAGCGTATAAATCTGTCTTTTCTGCTCCAGCAAAAATCTTTATACTGCCTGCTCGTAAATCCATTTCAGCTATGTAATATTCACCATTTTTGTGATGCTGAGTTGTTTTACCAACTAGAATATTTATTTGTGCATTTTTTGCATCTATAAGTTTTTCTAGAGATTCTAGTTTTTTGTTAACGTAATCTGTGATTGCACTTGTTAATTCCATATTGGTTGCTTTGATGTTTGTGTTCATAGGCTTTTTATAGATTACTCTTATATGACTATATTATATCAAAAATTATAAACTATCCCAAAGCCCCAAGCTTGGCGTTATTAAATAAAACAAAAAGCCGAATTATTCGGCTTTATTTAATCTTTCACATCTAATTTTTGATATCCTCTTGAATTTAGCTAACCTTATATGATACTGGTTAATTGCATCTCTATAGTCGGAATGCTTTGGGTGCGGTGTTAAATCCACGACAACACGTAAATTAATTTCGGTTAACATTAGGTTCCATAGAGAATTGTAATAAACTCTTTCTATAAGACTGTCATCGTAAACAGCCTTTTGCTTGTCCTTTTTCCTCTTTCTCATAAGCTGTTTAATTTAACTAATTATACTATGGCTTAAGCTAAATAGATAAGTTATACTATACTTACATTATGAAGATTTTCCGTAGAATTGCCAAATGGCTAGTAATGATTGTTTACTTTCTATGTTTAACCATCATACTTTTAGACAATAACCACTATGCCCATTTTTGGAACATTCCAGTTTGGATAGTACCAACTGTAGCGGCTTTAAGTATTATTTGTGCTGGTTATAGCTACATTATGATGTATCTAAAAGTTAACGTTTTAGAGTTTGAATTTACATCTATTGTTAACCATACATTTCGTACACCATTAACCAAAATAATCTGGGCCTTGAAAGAACTAAAGCCAATAGAAACCGATAATCAAAAGCAGCTATACCTACAAAATATTGAAAACTCTGCAGACCGCATATTAGACATTGTAGATATTCTTGTTGGTATACAAGACGTAAACAATAGAGCTAGCTATTTCTTTAAACCAACATCTGTTAGACAAATATTGGAAAAATCTATTACGAAGTATCGTGAGATAATAGACCAAAAAAAGTTTAACTTTAAAATCGAGCTTTTTACAGACATTCCCCCATTAACCACAGACTTGCGGAAAATGTCTTTTGTTTTTGATGCCATAATGGAAAATGCTTTGCACTATACCCCCGAAGGTGGCAATATAACAATTGGTACAATTCCTGGAGATAAAAAGGTTACAATTTTTGCAAAAGATGATGGTATTGGAATGAGCTTTAGAGATAGACGTAGAATATTCTCTAAATTTTACCGCAGTAGCTCGGCCCGAGTAATGAACACAGATGGCATGGGATTGTCTCTTTATTTAGCTAAAAAAATCTTAGAAAAACATGATGGTAAGATTTATGTAAAGACAAATCCTCATAAAAAAGGCGTAACATTTTTTGTAGAACTTCCGGTAGACAAATCTAACCACCAGTTAAAATAAGCTCAAAATATGCCTTGCGAAAGGCCTAAAATGGTGCTAATATCTCTATATTCCTCTGTAGCTCAGCGGTAGAGCAGTCGCCTGTTAAGCGATTGGTCGCAGGTTCGATCCCTGCCGGAGGAGCAAAATAAAAAGGTGTCAGTAATGACGCTTTTTTATTTTACTTTATGTTAAAATTAATCCATTAATGGATTATTAATACTTTAATTAAATACTATGAAAACAAATAGTACCAAATATGTAGATGGGTTTGTCATCCCAATCAAGAAAAAAGATGTAGCTGCTTATAAAAAGATGGCAGAATGGGGAGCGAAGATGTGGAAAAAGAACGGCGCCTTGGAGTATTTTGAATGTGTAGGAGATGATATAAAAATTAAAAAAGGCATGCCACAAAAAGGCTTTACTAAACTTGCTGGGCTTAAAGCCGATGAAACTGTTGTGTTCTCCTGGATTGTATACAAATCCCGCGCCCACAGAGACCAAGTGAATAAAAAAGTAATGAATGACCCAAGTATGAAAAACTTCGATCCTTCGACCATGCCAGTTGATATGAAGCGTTTTGCATCTGGCGGATTTAAGCCGATAGTCGAGGCTTAATTTATTGTGTTTTATCTATGCGGACACCCTGCCCAGCAACATGGACGGCGTTTGCCACCGGCCAGTTCAGCACAGGCGCGTTTGATATGAAGCTCGCGTGTCTCTGGCTTTTTTACAGATGTAACCCAGCAAATCCATTCATTCTTAGCTAGCGGAGTAATGTCTTCCCAAGCATCTTGTGTCTTCGGAAAAGAAAGAAGGGCTTTTTTAAAATCCGCTGGCAATTTATGAGCCATATCGGTAACCCTTGTTTTTTTAGTCATAAGATTATTTTAACAAATAGAAACACCTCTGTTAACACTTGCAAAATTATCTATATTTACTGTTTTTATGTATAATTAGACTATTATAAACAATAAAAATAAATCTATGAAGAAGAAAACTTACAAAAGTTTCATATTAGCAGGTGTGCTTATGTCATTATTAGCAATTTCACCAGCAGCTTTAGCTGTAGAAAAAACAAGTGAAACTATTATCATTCTAGGTAACACTACGAATACAGAAAATACACCTGGTTGGATGTTTGCTCGCGATCCTGGTAATGCAACACCCTTTGAATTTAATACAAACAAGGAAAGTATTGGCTTGGGTAGCTTATATGTAAAACCAATAGACGCAACAGCTGCACACAAATTTATTGGTGAGAATTTTATAAATACACCAGTTGCTAATGTTGCAAAAATTTCATACGACTTTTTAATTGGAAATGGTGGTGATAGTTCAGACAAAAACCAATTCTATATGAACGTTTATGCTAACTTTGGGTCATCAAACGACTTAAAATTCTATGACTGTCGCTATGATGTTGTCGCAACTAGTGGTTCAAATTCTAGTTTTACAACTGTAACTTTTGACCCAAATCAGTCTTACCCAGTAACAACTCGTGGTGGTACAGACCCTTCTCCATACACTTGTCCTTCAATTCCCGCTAATATGGATAATCTAAGCGCTGGCTCAAATATTAGAATGTTTTCACTAAATGTTGGTGATACTTCAGCAAATGATTCAGGTCTTGATGGCTATCTAGATAATGTTATTGTTGAAACAACTAGTAACATAACAACATACGACTTTGAGCCATTTATCACCCCTGAAGCCAAAAACGATTGTAAAGATGATGGTTGGAAGACAATGAAGGATACAAATGGTAATTCTTTCAAAAACCAAGGTCAATGTGTTAGCTGGGTAAATCACCAAAGTAACTAAACCCAATAAAAAACCACCTTTTGGTGGTTTTTTATTATAAGTAAAGGACCCCTATTTTATTTACCATTTAATTTTTGCTATAATGAAAGCATGAAAAAGACATCTACACGCATTTTTATTTATGCATCAATTGCTTTTGGGATTATAGGAATAATGCTTGTTTTAGTTGGAGGACCAGATGGAAATAACCCATCAATTTGGAACCAAAGATTACACCAACTACTATTAATAACTGTTTGTATTATCCTACCCTCTTTTGCTCTAAGTGTTGCCAGTAAATACCTGGATGATAAATCTTAATACGAGAGTTGAACAAAATAAAAACCTCTAATAATTTAGAGGTTTGTTTGTTAGTTTGGGTGATATGGTTGATACGCCAAATTTGTCATCTCAGAAGGAATTGGAATCCATTCCCCATCTTCGGTTTTAAAATTTTTCAAACTCACAATATATGTTATTTCTGTTTCCCCAACATTTGATTCGAGATGCGCTTGAAACTCGATACCGTAATAGTTACCAAGACCTTTTCTTAACCACTTGGTAGTGATAAGAGCCTCGAACTCAGAATTTTTTATACTCTTTTTACTTTTCTTTTCCCAGACCATTTCCCTGGCTGTTTCAAATAAAAGTGTTCGGCCATCGTCAGTCATCGGCAAGCCATTAAACATTAGGCAAAAGATATCATTTTTCATTTTCGGTTTATTTCGATAAACTATAGCATATATTTTATATTTGACAATATTAATAATTGATGTAGTATTTAATGAAATCAACAACCATGAAAAAATATTTTAAATTCAGCACCAGATTTCGTAATCAAACTTACGAATTTGTAGTAGAACACGCCAGTCACTTGAAAATGACAGGCTCAGATATTCAAAAGATAGTTTCAGAGAAATTCAAAACCACAATTCCCCAGACAGAAATTAGTTACAATGAGACCGAAATTTCCAGTTTGGAATATCAAAAGTCTAAATTGGACAAACACACACCGGAATTATCGGTTTCATTAGCTTAAACTTTTAAATACCAAAAGATGGAAATTCCAAGTGTGGTTGCAATATGTATATCTCCAACCGCTGGAGGTATGATGCAGCAAGTTCAAGAAGTTGAAGCTATTGCTGGCGCAGGGCTCAAAGGTGACCGTTACTGCACGAACCAGGGCAGCTATAATAAAAATGAACCTGGCACAAGACAAATTACATTGATTAATGCAATTTTCTTTAAAGACAGCGGTTTTGAATATATTGATAGCCGTCGCAACCTTGTTATAAATGGGGCCGAACTAATGTGGTTAATTGGACGAGAGTTCCAAGCCGGAGAAGCAATAATTAGAGGTATAAAGTATTGTGACCCTTGCCTTCGCCCAAACAGGCTTGCAGGTAAAGAAAAAAGCTTCAAGGAGACTTTTTTCGACCGCGGAGGTCTTGTTGGTGAAATAATCAAAGGTGGAATGATTAGAGTTGGCGATACTGTTATTCCCCCGCCAAAAGGATACTAAAACATTAGCCTAGTAGAGAAATCGAACGGCTTTTTTTATTGTAAAAAAATTATAGCAGTCTAGATATTACCAAAACTAATGCTACTACTAAAAGAATATGCACCAAGTTCCCCCCAACATGAAATTGATAGCCAAGAAGCCAAAGAATTACAAGAATAACAATTATAAAATTTAACATATTATTTTTCTTGATTGTT
>CAZCNC010000002.1:0-1372 GCA_964500715.1 uncultured Candidatus Saccharibacteria bacterium
ATATTCATATTTTAAAACCGGGGTACTCAATGAGTGTCGATGCAAATTCGCGCGAATTTACAATAGACAAATATTACGCCTTTAAATTAGTAGAAGATAAGCGCATGCATTTAGCTGGTACAAAAAAGGATATCGAGCTTTTAATGCGAGATTCTGTTGCACATCACGCAATAGCCGAAGTTCCTGTTGGATCATTTCTCTCTGGTGGGGTTGATAGTAGTATTAATGCGACACTACTAACAAATCATTTAAAAAATCCAATTCATACTTTTACTATTGGTTCAGATTCAAGAAATGAATTTGATGAAGCTGAAGAAACTGTAAAAAAAATAAAAAGTATCCATCATAAACAGTCCATTAACAGGGAAGAGTATATGAATGCCTTACCTAAAGCAGTCTGGCACTTTGATGAACCAGTAGCTGACCCTTCTGCAATATTACTTTATCTAATGGCCGCAGAGGCACGTAAACATGTAACGGTGGTTTTGTCTGGTGAAGGCGCAGATGAGTTTTTTGGAGGCTATACTATTTATCATGAATATTACGATAGGCTTAAATTAAATATCGTTCCTAAATTTATCCGTGAATATATTTTGCGACGCTTGGCATTTAGTAATTTTAAATTCTTTGGTAAGAATTATTTAAAGCGTTACTTTACTCCAATATCAAATCGATACATTGGTAATGCTACACTTTACACAAAATCTGAATTACATACAGTATGGCGCGGGCCAAAAGTAGAACGCGAATTTGATATTCAAAATTTATATAATCATGCTAAATATTATTCCGAGCCAACTCAAATGCAATATATAGATATTCATACATGGCTACGCGGCGATATTTTAGCCAAAGCTGACAAAATGACAATGGCGCATTCGTTAGAACTACGGGTTCCATTTTTAGATGTACGTGTAGCTGAGTACGCTAAACATCTGCCTGACAACCTAAAGTTTGCATCAGGTACAACTAAATATGCGCTTCGTGAGGCATTTCGAGGCATTATACCGACCAGGGTTAATAAGAGACGAAAGCTGGGATTTCCAACAGCGCTATGTGAATGGTTAAAAAAAGACATGTCTAACTTTGAAAAAGAATTATTAGAAAATAATTTTATACAATCATATATTGTAAAATCTGAAATTCAAAAATTAATCAATGATCACAAGAGCGGGAAAGCAGACACATCAAGAAAGTTGTTTGCATTATATATGCTGGCGCTGTGGCATAAGGCATTCTGGGTATAGTAAAAGGGCTTAATTTATAAGCCCTTTATACTATACACACTGTCGCAAAATCTATGTTGTGCGACATTCATATAAATCTATTTAGTCTAGACCTGGGCACGCCGCGGACGCTTTTAACCCCACTG
>CAZCNC010000002.1:1382-32987 GCA_964500715.1 uncultured Candidatus Saccharibacteria bacterium
GCCCTGGCATCTGATGCGGAATTAAAATAGACTCTGTTCTCTGGTAATATCTTTTTGGCACCAGCACACCATGTAAAGTAATACACTCGCCCGTTAGAACTGGCAACATAGCGGGAAGTGGTCGTATCCATATTTTGAGACGAAGTGCTATCTATGGCCTCTTCCCCACTTTCGGGGCTATTTAGGGCATTTTGGGGGCTTGTAGAGCCATTCATAACTGCCAATGCTAAAGAGCCTGGTTTGTAGACTTGTGGATCAGCCAAGCTGTAATTTATGGATCCATCTATCTCTTGAATTGGTTGGCTTTCTTGGCTTTTTGAGCTTTGTTTACCAAGATAAAAACTGGCCAAGCTACATAATATAATAATGGCAATTATAATAAATGTTTGCCCATTATGACCTTTAAGCCAGGTCTTGATTTCCCCTGATTTTTCTGTTATATTCATATCGTTACCTTATTATACAACATACAAGTAGTAAATGTTGCCTGTCCCGCACATCTTACAACTTGGATAATAAGTTTTTTATTTTTATATATGGCACATCGTAAAGCCGGGGGTAGCGCTAAGAACCTGACCGATTCAAAACCAAAGTATTTAGGTACTAAAAAATATGCTGGTGAAAAAGTAATTGCTGGAAATATCATCATTCGCCAACGAGGTACAAAAATCTTGCCTGGGCAAAATGTTGGTACTGGTAAAGATCACACATTGTTTGCATTGAAAGATGGTACTGTAAAATTTACAGACAAACGCAAAACAAACTTTGATGGATCAAAAACAGTTCGCAAACAAGTTCACGTAATTTAATACAAAAACCTCTCAAGAAATTGAGAGGTTTTTTGTTATATAGAATTTATATATTAGTATCCGTTTGGTTTTGCGTGCGCAACCCATATGTGGCCAGGACCCATCGCAGGATCAACTCCTTGATCCATGATTGTTGCAAATTGACCCCATACACAGTAGCTTCCTGTTGGAAGTAACGCTGGGTTAGCAACACAGTCTCCTACCCATTTAATTTTGTAGTGCCATACAGCACCAGATCCATCTTTTACACCTTTACCATTCCATTCGTTGTCTATCCATGCATCGTATGGAGCATTTGCCCAATTTTCTGCATTACCACGATCCCACTCTGCATTCCATTTCATAACAAGTTTGTCTGGTGAATATGCACCCATACAGTCAGCTGGTAAACTCTTTGCTGTACACCAGCTACCGCCAGTACCATTAAATATACGAGCAGTTCTGTTGTAACCAAATTGATCAAATGCACCACCTGCTGCAGCCTGTTGGTTGCTACTAGATTTATTTTTAAGAGCCATTGCCCCAAGAATTATCACAGCAATAACGATAATCCAAACGAATAATTTCTTCATAATTTATTTTTGTAATTACAAATTAATAATAATGTCTTAATTATATCATTATCGAGTTAAATAAAATACAAAAACTGCCCTCTAGAGGGCAGTTTTTAAGTGGTTACTTTATGGAAGCGTGTTCCAGTAAATGTAGTTTGCGCCCAATTGCGATGCCTGAGGTGTTGCTTTACCTTGTCCAGAAATTGGTAATGCATCATTACTATTATTGTAGGCATCAAGTTGTGATGCGTATGATTGTATCATACCAACGTTTGTACCAACCCAAGCTGTTGCTGCATTTGCAAGTAGTGTTTGTGTTCCAGCGCTACAACCAAATGCTTGACAGTTTAATTTAGCCGCTAACCATTGCTGAAGCATTTGCATGCGAGCTTGGTCCAAAGCAGAACGCTTAGCACCTGTTGAAGTTTTAGAAATTGGTGAGTAGAATCCACCAAACAATATACTTGAACTATTTATTATTTTTGAACCAATTGTCCAGTTATTTACGCCCATAACTCCTGTTGTATAAGTTGTGTGTGTTTGCCAGAAACCTTGTGTACGAGTTGTGAATGGCTTGTCATCATTTGTTATTGTACAAGTTTTTGTCTCACCTACCCCGATAGTTCCTGAACAATTAGCGCTTAGTGTCTTGGTATAGCCAGCACTATTTATTTCGTCCACAATATAAGCACCGGCGTTTAAAGTTACTTCTACACCTGTTTCGCTACCTGCGAAATCATTAGTTGAAAGTGTGTTACCAGTTAAGTGCATTGTGAAGTCTGAAGCCACAGCAACGTCTCCATCATTATTAATTACATGCTTGATAACAGTAATCTTTGGGGCTATGTCAGTATTTGTTATAGTACATGTTGCGTCATTTTCTGTAGCAAGTGTTAGAACATTGCCTTGTAGATTACCTGAAGTACATACCCAAGCACTTGCTGAGTATCCTGATGGACCTGTTTCAGAAAGAGTGTATGCAATTCCTGGAGTAACAATGTGTACTGTTCCTGTTGCACCGTCATCTGTGAATCCATTACTTATTCCTGTAGCTGTAAGGTCCCAATCACCTGCTGTGGCTGTTCCACCATAAGGGTGATTAACAACTTTTACAAGTTTAAGAGTCGGTACGTAATTTATATTCACAACAGCATTATCAGTGTCAGTTGCTTTGTTGTTCTCATTGTCTTCAGCTTCAGCTGTGAAAATGTTTGTGTGAATGTCACCACCTGTACCACTTATCATATGAATTTCACTAAACTCGCATGATCCATCTATAGCAAGAATAGTTCCAAGTTTACAATCATCATCTCCAGCTAGTGTTCCAAATTTGTCATCAGAAAGGCTTGTGATCTCAACTGGCTCAACTGATGTGTTTGTGACTTTAAATGTAAATGTAACGTTTGCACCTGGTTCATCCACAGAAGAAACACTTGGAGTTTTCTCAACTGTAATTGTTGGCAATACATCTGTAACAGTTACTGTTACTTCATCAATATCTGAAGCATTGTTAAGCTCGTCGTCTTGAACAGTAACAGAAGCTGTATTTGGGTAAGTTCCTGCATCTGTGTGATTAGCAGAATAATTACATGAAGTAGAAGCACCTATAGCAAGAATTGTTCCTACAAGATCATTACATCCTGCAGAAAGAGTGTTGCTATCAGTTAGGGCGGTAATTGTAACTGGCTCAACTGAAGTGTTTGTAATTGTTAGTGTGTAGTTGAATATTCCACCTGGTTCTGGCTTAGAATCATTATCAACAGTCTTATCTAAAGTAACTGTTGGAAGCACATCTACGTCATCATTTGTAATTGTACAAGTCTTTGCCTCACCTACCCCGATAGTTCCTGAACAGTCAGTGCTAAATGATGCTGTATATCCAAAGTCGTCTGCTTCATTAACTGAATACTCACCAGCATCTAACGTAATAGTTGTGCCAGCTTCATCACCAAGGAAAGAGCTATCAGAAACGTCTGTTCCATTAACATTCATTGTAAAGTCAGACGCACCCAAAGATCCATCTTCATCATTTATCACATGCTTGATAACTGTAAGCTGTGGAGCGATAGCAGTATTTGTTACTGTACAAGTAGCTACATCTCCTAATCCAAGAGTAATTTGACCATTCACTGCATTTGCAGAAATACCTTGGTTTATAGAACAACCCCAGTTACCGTCTGCATAACCAAATGGACCACCTGATTCTGAAAGAGTATATGTGCCTGCATTAACTGCTGCACTTGTAATATTAGCTGTTCCAGTAGTACCAGAGATACTTGTCTCATCACCTGTTGCTAAAAGTGTCCAAGATGAAGCAAGAGCTGCAACACCGTAATTATTAATAACATTTTTTACAAGAGTAAGTTGTGGGGCAATATCGTTGTTAGTGATAGTACATGTAGCTGTACCTCCGTTTGGAATAACTAAGTTAGAACAATTGTTGTATGTAGTTGCGTATCCAGCATTAGAATTTTCAACTACTGAATATGTTCCAGCGTTTACAGTCATATCATTTTGAGCATCAGCTTCAAATGTTACGCTACTACCGCCGTTTACTTTATATGAGAAATCAGTAACTGCTGCTGTCCCCCCATTGTCTTTAATAAGAGTCTTCTTAACTATTAGAGTTCCTGGTTGATCATTGTTGTTTATTGTACAAGTTGTAGTATTTCCAGCAGCAAGAGTTATTTGTCCGTTTGTAACAGTTATGCCATTTGTACAGCTCCAAGTTGAAGCAGTGTATCCTGATGGGCCACCAGATTCGGAAAGAGTGTAAACACCTGCATTAACGGAAGCCGCAGTTACAGCGCCACTACCAGTTGTGCCAGAAATATTTGTAGGACCAGCAGCTGTAAGAGTCCAGTCTGTTGGTAAGGCCACGCCACCATTATCTTTAGTTACTGTTTTTACAAGAGTAAGATTTGCTTGTTGAACAAGGTTGTTTGTGTAAATACAATCAATAGTTGCACCACCAGCTGAACCGATAGTTATAGCAACACTGTGATTTTGAAGATTTGGAGTTGCGCTTGAACCAGTACCACTTGCAGTACAAGTTAGTGCAGTATTTGTCCAATTAGCTGGAATACTAGTTTCAGTTACAGAGAAGCTTCCAGTTCCTACTACAGTCTGAGTGTTTAGAGTTCCACCAGTTAATGTAAAGTTACTGTAGCCAGTTCCATTTGTTGCGAAGTTAAATACAGTAGAGTCAGATGCGTTTGGAGTTGTAACCTTGTGGATTGTGATAGTGCTTGAAGGAATGATTGCAGTTGCAGACATTTGGTTATCACGAGAACCTACAGAGGATCCATCTAGTTGGTCAAGTGCTACGTGGTAAGGAGAACCTGATATTGAACCTGCGCCTGTTGTTCCATTAAAAGTATTCCATTGGGAACTTTTAGCAACATGAGCACCGAACCAGATAGCTATGCCACAACTAGTAACATTCTGTCCTTGAACTTTCTTTGTTGTACACATGTCTCCAGAAGAAGGAACAGTGAAGGTCACAGTTACGATAGTCTCACTGTCTCCAGCATAAGTTCCAGTGACAATAGTTGGAATTGAAACATTAGTTATTGTGCCTCCACGAATAGTAAAGAGTCTTGAAGCACCAGGAGTTTCAATGGTGTTAGGAGCGTTCGGATCGTCTTGCATAGCAACTGCTGTTTCAGTAGTAGTTGTACATCCAGTTATACCTTGGCATCTTTCTGCAAGAGTAACCCAATTTTCAGAAGCATTCCAAGTTGTTAAATAGTCGTATGCATGTTTACCAGCCTTAGTTGTTCCGTATTTAAAAGTCACGCTATGGCTTCCAGGATCAAATCCTTCAATCCAAAGTCTTTGTACAGTTGAGTCACCTTCTTGATATAGAGAGTTACTTGCATTCAAGTTACCATTAGTCCAATTACATGGACCTGACCCTAAATTGTTCGCACATTGGTCGTATGTACCAATAGCAGAGTCACGGAACCAACCACTTGCGATAGGTTCGCCGTCAGTATTCGAGGTAACCATTTCGTAGAATGGACGGTAAAGATTATCTAAATTAAATAGTGATGTGAATGATCCACTTTCGTCAGTAGTTAAATTCTGAATTACTTCAGTATAGTTTTGGTCGTGGTCGTCACTTCCAAAAATCTTTAATACCACGTTTTGAAGTGGTTGGAAGAATTTACCAAAGATTGTTGCAGTTTCGCCTGGGTGATAATCATCTTTGTCAGTAGACAATTCTGGATTTATCACAATCACTGGCGCCGGATTTGTTTCTATAGAAACTTCTTCTGCATGAGCAATAGATGTAGAAAAAATCCAAGCGAAGCTAATAAATAAAGTTAAAGCAAATGCTGAAAGCACATACTTTCTTAGAAACAAGGACATGTTTAATTTAACCATAGTTCTAAAGCAGCATTTTTTATTAAATGCTAAAAATTTAATTTATTAATAATAAACCGTACAAATCCAAACCCTGAAAAGAGAGTTCTAATCAATTAAGTAAAACACTTACCTCTTACTGTTGTCAATAAAATTCGTAAAAATATACACAGTTTTGACCTTGATTTTTTTTATTATTTGTGCTATAATACATTACGAGAAAATAAAACCAAGTTTAATTAATCAAAATAAAAAATAGTATGTTACAAAAAATTAAAAAACTCCAACAAAAGTGGGACGACATTACCAATAGTCCCAATTACATCACGGCTATGGTTTTTGGCTGGGCAGCCGCACTGTTCTGGGTTATAAAAGTCCAGTACTGCAATTGTTAAAACCAAAATTGGTAGCCGCATTATCGCTGTTGAAATTTTTCACAGCGATTTTTTTATTTATAAGATTCTACTTCTTCAAAACTATGTTCAATTATTGTTTTATCATCCCCGGCAAATTTACAATAACCTTTAAACGGTTTTTCATTTAAAATATAATCAAACCAGTAAATGTCGTCTTCCCACATTTGACTATATGGGATTTCATCTTTGTGGAACCAAAATGGCTGCATCTCTTCTGTCTCAACTGGTTCCCCTATTATATTTTTTCCTAAGAAAACATGAACAAATAAAGTATCGTGCATTCCAAAAGTTTCTGCACTTGGGACATCTTTTTTATTCATGTAAAAAGTTATTTCTCCAATTTTTTGTATGTCTTTTACTTCAATTTCTGCTTCTTCGCGCAGTTCCCTTTTAATTGCATCATGTGGGTTTTCACCAGGTTCGGTTTTACCGCCATAGCCATTGTATTTACCCATACCAAAAGAACGCTTCTTTTTACCTAAAAGTATTTTGTCACCTTCTTTTATTAATATTAACGTAAGCTCTGTTTGCATTATTCAAATTCTTGGGTTACCCATTCTTTATACGCGCGGTTTATACGACGTACGTCTGTAGTTGCTATCATTGGTACACTATAGCTGTGATTTTTAGAAATAAGCTCATTTACTTGCTCTGATTTTACTTCAAAGGTTGTAATGCAAAGCATAAATTGGTCAACACACTGCAGTTCTCCTTTCCAGCGATAGCATGACTGTATTGGCCAAAAGTCCACGCATGCGCCTAGCTTTTCTTTTATAATCATTTCACCAAGATTCTTGGCTTCATCAACGTTTTTACAAGTAGTGTATATAAATACCATATTGGGTTATATTAGTTAACGATTAAGTATCCGACCCCTATAGATTCATAATACCACTATAATTTTAAATTAAAAGTCTATATCAATGGCTCACTTTCTATCCGTGGTCCCTCGTCTTTATTACCAGTAACTGCAGCCTTTTCGCTGGCGCTGCGTACAATAGTAGATTCTTCATGTTCGTAAATTTTCCTGACTTCATCTACATGCATTGCATATTTTTCTCTAGATGAGGCAATGATTTCTTCTTTGTATGATCTATGGGTTGGGGGCAGGACCTTCAGTGTTTCTGCAGAAAACGGGTCGTAGCTTTCACCGTCAATGGTTAGTTTTATATAAAATTCACCAATTCCAAGATTTATCATGTCTTTAACGTCAAAAATCGGAGCATATTCGGGTTTTAGTTTTACAGCATCTTCTCCGCCAACGCGAAATGTAATCATTGAACCAACATTACCCATAACAGCTTGTTGTACTTTCGGTGAAAGTTGGTTAACGTATTGGTGTGCAATTGTTAAATTTAGCCCATACTTGCGTGCTTCAGAAAGAATATTTTCAAAAGTATCTGTCACTAAATTTTGGAACTCGTCTACATATAAATAAAAGTCGTTTCTATCATCTTTATGTATCTTAGCGCGAGCCATACCAGCTTGTTTAATTTTGGTAATAAACATTGCTCCAAAAAATGATGCGTTCTCTTCCCCAATTTTTCCTTTTGATAAGTTAATAAAAATAATTTTTGAGTCGTTCATTAGTTGTTCCAAATCCACCTTGTTCTCAATTTGTCCAAAAATATTTCGTAGCATTGGGTCAGACAAAAATTGCCCAAGTTTGTTTACAAGTGGAATAATTGCATCAGTATCAAATTTTTCAGACCAGTCTGCGAATTCAATCGCCCAAAATCTTTTAACCATGTCGTCCTCTATATATTCAACCACCTTTTGACGATAGTTACGGTCAGTAAGCATAGATATCATTCCACGCATTGTTGCATATGGGTAGTCTAGTAGCGCAAGCACTGTAAACCGAAATACGTGCTCTAGTCGCGGCGTCCAGTTAGAGCCAAATTGCTTTTTTAAAACTTCGATTAAGCCCTGTGTTAACTGATGTTTAAAACCTGGGTCAATATTTGCCAATGGATTAAAAGACACTGGGTATTCGCTGTCTGATGGGTCTATAATACAAACATCTTTAATTCTGTCTTCTGGCACGAATTCTAATATGTCTTCTATTAGTTCCCCATGAGGGTCAATAACGCAAACACCGTAACCATAAGCAATATCTTGGCGAATCATTAATTCCTGAAGTTTTGATTTACCAACTCCAGACTTACCAATAATATACAAATGACGGCGTCTATCTATACGTTTGATACCGAATACATACTTTTTCTCTTCCAATGCTGCAACATAATTAGTTCGGCCAATAAAAGAAACTTCACGTGGGTCAAGATCTCCTAAGACTGGTAATTCTGGTGGTGGTGGAGAATATTTAATAATTTGAATTTTGTTTGATCTTGTTCCCATATATCTCTTCTTATTCTAATTCATGGGCTTCACCAATAAGTACGGCTTGGTGCGCAATTTCCATTGCAGCATCAACATTGTCTATATCTTTTGTGGCGTCACTCATTTTTTTCCAGGTCTCATGGTGCATTAGTATTTCATTTACTTTGCTAATAAATAAATGTGGTAATGCATTAGATTCTTCTATTACAATACATGCACCAATTTCCGCATAATGAATTGCATTTTTTCTTTGGTGGTCTCCATGAGAATTGGTAATCGGTATTACAATTGCTGGTAAATGCCAAGAAGCAATTTCAAACAATGTTGAACCAGCTCGAGAAATTACCAAACCGGCCGCAGCCGCAGCGTGTCTAGTTTCTACTGCGTCAAGAAACGGTTTTATGATGTATCGATTTTTATAGATATGGTTTTCCAAAATAATACTGGATCTTGTTGTAACATCTACGACATTGTTAGGTCCACATTGGTGAATTATTTGGTAAGATTTTAACAATTCTGGTAATGAATCCAATATAAGATTGTTAATTTTTTCTGCACCAAGAGACCCAGCGTACACAAAAATTGTTGGGGTGTGCTCATCTAAGCCATAATATGCTGCGCCATCTTTTGGTGCAGGTAAATTCATGATTTCATTTCTTATTGGAAGCCCAACAACCGTAGTTTTATCTTTATTAAAAAATTCCTCTGCATCTTTAAAAGATAACATTACATTGGCGGCAAATTTGCCAGCCCAAAGATTTACCCGCCCAGGATAAGTATCTGACTCGTGAATAATAACCGGAATTCTTAATAATTTAGCAGCAAAAAGACCCGGGAAAGACCCATGTCCACCTTTGGCAATAACCACATCAGGGTAAATAAAAAACATTTTAAATACTGCTTGGACAACACCAAAGGCAACTTTGAACATGTCTGTAAAGTTTTTTATAGAAAAATACAAACGTAGTTTACCAGTAGTAACAGAAACAAACTTTATGTCATTTTGTTGTAAAGATTTTAGGTCATATTCAGAGTCGCCCATATAATATAGGTCAATTTTTAAAATCTTTCTTTCGCGTCCAAGTATGTTTATCCTTTCTGCAATCGCAATTAATGGATAAAAATGTCCGCCAGTGCCACCGCCCGTTAAAAGTATTTTCATATTATTTGGATTCTGTCCCCGCAGGACCGTCTTTCTTAAATAATTCTCTTAAAATGTTTTCCGGAACTTCTTTTTTGGGTGTGCGTTTGGAATAGTGTGCCGGAGGCTTAGGTATAATATGTTCTTCTTTTTCTGGTTTTGGCACTGTAGCAGAATCCACAATATTTTTTAATATGTTTTTTGATTCAGAACTTGCAATTTTGTTTACAACTACTGGTGATTTCTGGTTTACATCTTTTTTAGGTTCTATAACTTTATGGTGCAGTGTTATTTTTTTTGGGTCAGCTGGGATTTCTTTAACTACAGGTTTTTGTTCTTGCTTTGTATCAATACTAACTATATTTTTTAAAAAGTCTTTTAAACCAGTAAAACCTTCTTTGTCTTGTTTAGGTTTTTCTTTTAATAGTTGATCTTTGAGTGGGTCATTCTTGGGTGCAGAATATGGTTTGTTAAAATTAGTTCTACTGTTTCTATTTTCAAATCTGCCTTCTGTTCTAGGTGTATTTTTAGGCAAACTTGATTGTTCATACTCAATACCAATTGCTGCCAAAGCTTCAGCTGGCTTTGGGCCTTCGTTTTGATTTTTGTCGTAAAAACCTTTACCAGCTTTTAATTCACCAACTTTAATTTTATTTAAACATTCTTTACAATAAATTGGTTTACCTTCTTTAGGTTCAAAAGGAACAGATATTTCTTTGCCGCAATTTACGCATTTCGCTGGGTACATTTTAGTTAGTCCGCCAGTACGATTTGGGATAGATGTGCCACCAGAAGTTGAGCTCCAGGAATTAATGTTGTTTTCTACTTCACTTTGCGGACGACAATATGTTTTACGAGAATATTCTATTGCTGACTCTGTACTGTCAGAATTACTTTGAACTTTTATTGGAGGTAATGTATTTGCAGAAAAAGGTCTAGATGTTATACCGTCTATCATTAGTTTTAAATATATTTGGTAGTTCGGCAGTCCAACAAAATCTTCCGGAATAAATTCTGGAGCAAATTCTTTTTCCAAAGCTTTTGCATCTTCCGCTCCAACACGGAAAATTATCATAGATCCAACGTTGCCAAATACCGCATCACGCAAATCATTATCACCACCTTGTATTTGAGCAGTGTATTGATGAGCAAGTGTTAAACAAAGTCTGTATTTGCGTGCTTCTGAAAGAATATTGGCAAAAGAGTCAGTTGCAAAGTTTTGGAATTCATCTACATATAAATAGAAATCTCTACGTTCATCTTCTGGAATACGTACACGCTCCATGGCTGCAAGTTGCAGTTTGGTAATAATCATTGCACCAAGCAGTGCCGAATTATCTTCCCCGATACGGCCTTTTGATACGTTTACTAAGAATATTTTTCCTTCATTCATTAGTTTAAATATATCTATAGTACTTTGCTGTTGGCCGACAATATTACGAATAATAGAAGATGACAAGAATTGCCCAACTTTGTTTTGAATTGGCGAAATTGCCTCGTTACGAAATTGTTCTTTCCATTGCTCAAATTCATGAACCCAAAAAGCTTTAACCATTGGGTCTTTAACATTTTCTATGATTACTTGGCGGTAATCTTTGTCCACTAACATTCTAGTTATTCCAAGCAATGTTGAGCCCGGTGTATCAAGTAAAGCTAAAATTGTGTTGTTTAAAATGTACTCCATACGAGAAGACCACACATTTGCCCAAATTTTAGTGAATATCCCCATTAAACCAGAGGCTACAAGATGTTTGTATTTTAAATCATGAAGTTCAATTGGATTAAAGCCAATACAAAAATCTGTATCTGCGGGGTTAAAATATACAACATCGCTAATGCGGTGTTCAGGGATCATCTTTAAGACGGTCTCTACCAGTTCTCCATGAGGGTCTACTACACAGACTCCTTCCCCATTCCAAATATTTTGAATTATCAAATTTGATAGTAATACGGATTTACCAGTTCCAGACTTACCCAAGACATACATGTGTTGGCGTCGGTCTTTTCTTTTGATGCCAAAAATTTCATTCCCACCGCGAAAATTAGTACGAGCAAAATACGTTACATCTCGATTCATTGGAATGTCGGGCATGTGCGGATTATGCATAAGTTCTTATGATTATAACATAAAAGCCGTACTAAATGTACAGCTTTTACAAGGAGATTTTCGGATTATTTAATTCCAGTTATTTTTACTTCAACAAATGGTTGGCGGTGGCCGTTCTTTTTGTGATAGCGAGATTTTTGTAGATATTTAACAACCATGATCTTGTCTGCGCGGCCAAGTTTAGTTACAACTGCTTCTACGGCTGCACCATCAATTACTGGCATACCAATTGTTGTATCTTTACCATTGTCCACAAGAAGAACTTGATCAAAAGTTAATTTTTGGCCAACTTCTGTTACATCTTTCATTTTCTCAATACGAACAACGTCCCCTTTTGAGACACGGTATTGTTTACCTCCGGTTTTAATAACTGCGAATTCCATACCGAAGACTATAGCATAAAGCTGGCCCATTTGCAAGTTGCCCAAAGCTCCAAAACCCCTATGCTATTAAGGATTCTCTGGTATAATAAAAGTATGATTTCAACATATAAATATCAAGATACTACATGGGTTGATTTAGAGTCTCCAACAGAAGACGAATTGCTACATGTGATGTCTGAGTATCAAGTTCCAGAAGCACTACTAGACGAACTTGTAACACAAACTTTGCTTTCTAAAGCAGAAACATATAAAGACATGATTTATTTGGTTATGCACTTTCCAAGAGTTCATAATGAAAGAAGATTGCCTGACTTGGAAATAGACTTTGTTTTAGGTAAAGATTTTATAATCACTGTGCATTATGAATTCTCTAATGCAATTCATGACTTTGCTCGTAATTTTGAAGTAGATGTAATGCTTGGTAAAAATAATGGAAGTAAAAAGAATGCCGGACATTTGTTCCATGCTTTGCTTATAGAGTCTTATAAACAAGCTGGAAATAAACTTGATGATCTATATCAGATGCTAGAAGATATTAAAGACAAAATATTTAAAGGTCATGAGGATCGAATGGTTACAGAACTATCTCATGTAAATCGCAAAATGCTTGATTTTAAACAAGCCTTGAGATTCCATGAAGGCATACTGCATTCTTTCGAGAAATCTAGTTTAAAAATGTATGGAGAAGAATATATGTACTATGTTGAATCTATGCGGGCTGAAAATCACAAAATTGCTGGGATACTGGATGGTCATCGTGAAATGCTTTTAGACCTACGCGAAACAAATGATTCCCTGCTTTCTGCAAAAACCAATAAAACAATGCGTATTTTGACAATTATGTCATTTACCACATTTCCGCTTACATTAATTGCTACAATGTTGGCTATGGTTACCCATGTTGACCTGATTACCTCAATTGAACAATACGCATACATTACAACAGTTCTACTTTTAGTTGGAATACTCATAATACTTCATTTCAAGAAACGACGATGGCTACTGTAAAGTTGTATAACTCTCTTACAAAAAAAGTTCAAGATTTTAATCCAATAAAAACTGGAGAAGTTTTAATGTACACTTGTGGCCCAACAGTTTACAACACCCCGCATATTGGTAACTACCGAGCTTATATTTTTGCGGATATTTTGCGTAGAATGCTTGAAGCCAGTGACTATAAAGTAAAACAAGTTATAAACTTGACCGACGTAGATGATAAAACAATTAAAAAATCTATTGAGCTTGGAATAAAGCTTAGCGATTTAGCAAAACAATACGAAGAAGATTTTTATGTGGGTCGTAAAGATTTATATCTACTGGATGCTTATAAATACCCTAAAGCAACGGATTCTATCCCTATGATGATAGAAATTATTCAAAAGCTGGTAGAAAATGGTCATGCCTACAAAGCAGATGATGGATCTGTTTATTTTAAAGTAGCAACAGATGGTGCCTATGGTAAATTAGTTCCTATAGACAAAGATAAACTAAAAGAAAATGCATCGGGACGAATGAACGCAGATGAATATGGCGCAGAAAGCCCACAGGATTTTGCTTTATGGAAAGCTTGGGACAAAGATGACGGTGACATTAAATGGGATTCACCTTGGGGTCCAGGGCGGCCAGGGTGGCATATAGAATGTAGCGCTATGGCAAAAGAATTTTTAGCCGAGACCATAGACATACATACTGGTGGAGTAGACAATATATTTCCACATCATGAAAATGAAATTGCTCAATCCGAATGTGCTAACAATAAAACTTTTTCAAACTTTTTCCTGCACTGTGAACATTTGTTAGTTGATAGTAAAAAAATGGCAAAGCGTGATGGTAATTTTTTGATGCTTACAGATTTAAAAGATCGTGGAGTCTCTGCTTTGGCTTATAAGTATTTCTTATATGGTACACATTATCGCACGCCAGCTAATTTAACCTGGGATGCTCTTTTTGCATCTCAAACAACACTTATGCGTATGTATGAAAAATTTGTCACCTTGGTTCATACAAAGCCAGGAGAAATTAACTCTGTTTATTTAGATAAAATTAAAAGTTCGTTACAAAATGACCTTAACACTGCTGAAGCAATTTCACTTTTAATCACACTACTAGATGACACTGAAATATCTCTAGAGTCGAAGCTTGGTACCGTTCTTGAAATAGATAAAATTTTAGGACTTGGTTTTAATGAATACTATAATTTAGACAAAACACTGCCAGATGATATTAGAATGATTACAAGAGAGCGTGATAACGCACGCAGTGAAAAAGATTATACAAAAAGCGACGAGTTACGTGAAATTCTAAATTCTCGTGGTTATATTGTTATAGATACAAAAGATATATCTATTGTTGCCTTAAATCCGTTAAGGTAATTTATGCGTTGCAGCCAGCCACATAACCGGTTGTCCAACATAACTGCAGTGAGAACCCACCAGACGGACGGTTAATATCCAGTAAGTCCCCTGTTATATAAAGATTTTTAATAACATTTGAGCGCATTGTCTTAGTATCTATTTCTTTTAAACTTACTCCACCGTCTGCTACTACTGCACGGTCATAGCCCATAAGCCCAGTAATGGTCACTGGCAACGCTTTTAAAGTATCAACTAAATGCCTGCGTTCAGCGCGGCTAATACTGTGAACTTTAATATCTGGATTTATATTGATAATATTAATCAATGATTTTGCTATACCTTCTGGTACACATTCTGATAAAACATTTTTAAACATTTTGTTCTTGTTGTTATCAAAAATATTAACTATTTTTGTATCAAGCGATCCAATGTCTGTATCTGGATACATATCTATCTTTGCTGTTACTTCTCCCGTATGAAGTAAGTCCGATACTTGGCTGGCACTATTTAGTATTAAAGGACCAGAAAGCCCAAAATGTGTAAACAAAATTTTACCTTTTTTAATAAAACTTTTTAAACCATCAATATAAAATGTAATCTTCATAAAAGACAAACTAACACCCGAGAGATCTTTAATGTATTTCTCCGAGACAGCCAAAGGAACAATAGATGGGGTTGGCTCAGTCACATTATGGCCTAAATCACGTAGCCATTTAAATCCGTCACCAGTAGAACCAGTTTCTGGGTGAGAAATCCCCCCAGTACAAAATATAAAACTATTTCCAAAATATTCGCCTTCTTTAGTTTCTACACTTGTTATAGTATTGCCATCTCTATTTATCTTTTTTACAGCAGTGCCAGTTTTAACTGTGACTTTATTTTTATGTACATATTCTTCCATTACTTTTACTACGTCTGTAGCTTTCATGGTTTTTGGGAAAGCTCGCTTTCTGGCTTCTACTACCAGGGGTAAACCAAGATTCTCAAAGAATTTAAAAGTGTGGTTTTTGTTAAATTGTGAAAAAGGAGAAAATAAAAATTGCTCTGTACCTTTTTTCTTAGAATAAACGGACAAAAACTTTTGAATATTATCTTCGTCATTAGTAATATTGCATCTGCCGCCACCGGAAATACTAAGTTTCTGACCTAAAGATTTATTTTTCTCCAGTAATAATACCCTTTTACCATCTCTAGCAGCAGTACCAGCGGCCATCATTCCTGATGGGCCACCGCCAACTACAATAACGTCAAAATTATTATTTTTATTCATTTATTTGGCAATCTGCAGCCCGCATTGAACGTTTAATGCAGCAATATCAGGCTGGGTTAAGCTAAGGGACTTACTGGAATTCTTTTCATACATCATAGAGTTTGGGTCTTCCAAATGACCAATGCCAATTGCATGGCCCATCTCATGAGCTAAAACTCTTACAAGTTGTTCGTAGGTATCAAACTCAAAAATATCAATTTTGCGATTTGTTCCATCGCTTGTATACAAACCTTCTTCATAAGATTCACCCAATTTAGCGCCAACAGTATTGTATTCTTTTACATTTAAATTTAATACTTCAACCAAGTTATTTAAAATTGAGGCCAGTACATTAACTTTGTTTACCAAGTTTGTCAGCGTATTAAACATATTTTGAAGTCTAATAACTTCGCTGTCTAAATAAGCCCTTTCTTGCATTAGCTTATCGTATTCTTCCTGAGGAGCTCCCCCGCGATTATTCCAATAAACTACTTGGCTCTTATAAGTAGTATTTCTTGTGTTGTAGGCTAAAACTTGAGAGTCGTAAGATATCTTGTATCTAGTGTATTCTGTTTTTGCGGCTGTGTACTGGGCTTTTACCTTATCATAAGAATCCCGGTTTTCTTGAACAACTATACCAATTTTAGCTAGATTATTCTTAGTTTCTTGGCGATAGTCAAAGATTAAATTAACTTTTAAATCTCCATTTGCTTGATCATATAAAAATAGGTTTTTATGTATTGAGTTTTCCCAGATACTTTCTGCATCTTTTAGCGCCTGTAGAAAGTATTCTTGTGAAATATCAAATTTATCATCAAACTGGCCAAGGCTATATTTTATTGGTTCATCACATTTGGTTTTAACTTTCTGCTCACTTACTTTTTGAATTGTATTTTGAGCTTTGATTGCTACAGTTTCAAGTTGTGGTTTGATAAAACTAGTAATTTTATCTCGGTAATGAAAAATACCAATAAAAACTAATAAAATCAACACTACTTTTACCAAGCTCTTCATAAATGAATAAATTATAACATATTAAAGGCCTTCCTTTTTTAATTCATCAAGTAATTTCTTTTGCTTGTCGCTTAGTTTCTTTGGAAAGATTAGATTAAGTTTTACAAACAAATCTCCCTGGGTTCCCTTGCGGATATATTCACCACCACCAGCCAGTTTTAAAGTATCACCATTATTACTACCGGCTGGGATGTTTATTTTAAATTCAGATTCTGTCTCAATAGCTCCACTGCCTTTACAGGTTGAGCATTTTTTCTTTATGATACTACCTTCTCCGTCACATTTTTCACATTCTTGAACTTCTTGAATTGCACCCAATATAGTTTTACGGATTCTTGTAATTCGGCCAGATCCCTTACAGGTTTCGCAAGTTTCTTCTTTTTCACCTTTGGCATTTCCAGATCCATGACAAGTTTCGCATTTATTTGCTTTTTTAATTCGGATATTTTTTTCTGTTCCAAGAATTAATTCAGATAACTGAATGTCAATTTGGGTGATAATGTCTCTACCCTTTTTAACTCTATTACTACTGCCGCGCATATTGCCGCCAAAAAAATCCCCAAAAATATCACCCAAGTCTCCCATATTAAATTCAAATCCTTGTGAGCCAGAGAAATCAAAACCGCCAAAGCCACCACTGCCATATGGGTTGCCTCCGCCCATGTCTGCGCTGCCGAACCTGTCGTATTGGCTACGTTTATTATCGTCGGACAATACTTGGTATGCTTCGTTTAGCTCTTTGAATTTAGTATCATCGCCCCCATTTTTATCTGGGTGGTGTTTATGAGCCATTTTATGAAATGCTTTTTTAATTTCGTCTTTATTAGCATTTTTGCTGACTCCTAAAATTTCATAATAATCTTTTGCCATATTATTTAAAATTTATTTGTCTAGCTCTCTCATACAAAGCAATGGCTGTTGCTACAGATGCATTTAATGATTCCACACGTTTGTCCATAGGAATTGATAAACTGTAGTCACAAAGTTTTCGAGTTGAAGCATGGATGCCATCAGATTCTGAACCAACCACAATTGCAACCTTACCAGTTAGATCGTTTTGCCATAAATTGGCGGTTCCATCCATAAATAATCCATGAACCCAAAAACCATTATCTTTCAAGGTTCTAATGGCTTCGTTAATATTTGAATCAATAACAGGGATCATCTCAGCTGTAAAAGCTGATGTTTTCATTACAGTTTCGTTAATTGGAGCCTGATTATGTCTACTAACTATAACTGCATCCACCCCACTGGCAACAGATGATCTAATAATTGCACCCACGTTGTGAACGTCAGTTAGCTCATCCAGCACAACAATACAAGCGTCTTTCTTGTTTTTAATTAAAGCCAAAACATCACGTAAAGATTTTGTCTTTACGTAAGGTTTTTTAGAAGTATTATTTATTTTCTTCTGCGGAATTTTCTTCATTTGGTTTCTCTTTAGATGTTTCAGCTTCAGATTCAGTTTGATTTTGCTTGTTCATTTCTTCACCGATTTTACTTAAAGAATTACTTAAAGCTTCAGTCTTTGAATGAATTTCATCTTTAGTGCCGTTTTCTTTTACAGACTTTAGTTCAGCTATTGCCTTTTCAACGTTATCTTTTATTTCATCAGATACTTTTCCTTCACTATCCTTAAGAGATTTTTCAGCAGTGTACAGTAGCATTTCAGCTGTATTTTTTGTGTCAGCTAATTCTTTTTTATTTTTATCTTCTTCTGCATATTTTTCAGCATCAGATTTCATCTTTTCTATGTCAGCATCAGTTAAACCACTGGATGCTTCAACTCTAATACTTTGCTCTTTTCCAGAAGCTTTATCTTTTGCTTTAACATTTAGAATACCATTAGCATCTACATCAAACGCTACTTCAATTTGTGGCATACCACGTGGACTTGGCGGAATACCATCTAAAATAAACCGTCCTAATGATTTGTTATCTTGTGCCATTTGGCGTTCACCTTGGACAATATGAATTTCAACTGATGTTTGGTTATCAGCTGCCGTTGAAAAAGTTTGTGAACGGGATGCTGGAATAGTAGTATTTTTTTCAATTAATTTTGTTGCGATATTACCCAATGTTTCAATTCCAAGCGATAGTGGAATAACGTCTAGTAGTAACACATCACGTACGTCACCTTGCAGAACTCCACCTTGAACAGCCGCACCTAGCGCTACAACTTCGTCTGGATTAATTGTGCGATTTGGTTCTTTACCGAATAATTCTTTTACAGCTTCTACAATTGCTGGCATACGAGTTTGTCCACCAACAAGAATTATTTCGTCAATTTCTCCGGCTTTGAATGGGCTAGCGGCAATTGCTCTTTTTGTAATTTCAATTGATCGATCAATATATTCCTTTGCTAGATCCTCTAGTTTTGCACGAGTGATTTTAAGTAAAAGATGCTTTGGACCTGATGCATCAGATGTGATGAACGGAATATTAACTTCGGATTCAGTTGTTGTGGAAAGTTCGTGTTTTGTTTTCTCTGCGGCTTCCTTTAGTCTTTGCAGTGCTAAAGTATCTTTAGTTATGTCGATGCCACTTTCTTTTTTGTATTCATTGGCAATGTATTCAATAATTTTGTGGTCTATGTCTTCACCACCCATGTGTGAATCCCCATCTGTTGATTTAACTTCGATTACATCATCGCCAACTTCCAAAATTGATACATCAAAGGTTCCGCCTCCAAAGTCGTAGACTGCTATTTTTTCGTTCTTTTTCTTATTAAATCCATAAGCAAGAGCCGCAGCTGTTGGTTCGTTAATAATACGTTTTACATCTAAGCCAGCAATTGCACCAGCATCTTTTGTAGCTTTTCTTTGTGCATCGTTAAAATAAGCCGGAACAGTAATTACAGCTTCGGTAATTTTTTCGCCCAATTTTGCTTCTACGTCAGCTTTAATCTTAGCCAATATCATTGCAGATATTTCCTCGGGTCTTGTCATTGTGTCACCAAATTTTACTTCAACTCCAGAATCTTTACCTTCAGCAATTTTAAAAGGTAGATGATCTTTATTCTTTAGAATTTCTGGGTCACTAAATTTGTGTCCCATAAAACGTTTAATACCATAAATTGTATTTTCTGGATTAGTTACAGCTTGACGTTTTGCCAAAAGCCCCACAAGGCGTTCACCTGTTTTACTGTAGGCAACAATAGAAGGTGTCGTACGATTACCTTCAATATTTTCTATAATTTTTGGTTGCCCAGCTTCAATAATAGCTACTGCACTGTTTGTTGTACCAAGATCGATACCAATTATTTTACTCATGTTTTTTAATTGATTTTACTAATAATTAAATTTATAAGTGAATTATATACTAGCCATATATTTTTGACAAGTATTTAGCGACCACGAAAACCTTGTAAAATGTGGATAATTATATTAAAATCTAGAAATGAAGGGAAAACTACCAATTTCCAATATAATACTAAAAATAATGTCAGAAAAACGGGTTTTTTCCGAGGATGACTTACTCCAGCAAATAGAAGCCAACCTAAAATCCGTTGCTTTAAACGTTTCAAATAAGCCTTATTATGGCATTAGTAGATCTGTGCGAAATCTTGTATCTATGGGTTATATAGAGCCTTTAAAGACCAATCAAAGCCTGTTTTTACGTATTACACCTTTGGGTAAGCAAAAATTAATAAGTTCAATCCTGGATTCAAAAACAACTCTCTCTTCTTTGGCATGGGACGGATATTGGAGAATGGTCATAATTGACCTACCAGAGTCTCGAAAAAGTGAAAGAGAGGCAATAAGATATTTGTTGCGCAAAGCTAAATTTTATTGTCTTAAAAATTCAGTCTGGGTATCACCTTACCCATATGAGCACATTTGTAATGACATAAAAAACTTTTTTGATTTAAAGAATGAAATGACAATATTACTTACAAATAGAATAGACCAAGATACTCAAAAACTATTGTTAAAACACTTTTATTAAAATATTCTTATTTTATAGTACTTTCAATTTGAATATGGATATGTTTTTTATTTTTTGGAATTAAAGGAGTAAAATTAAAGGGCTTAATTCTCATTACGTAACTTAATATTGAATCTTGTGAATTCAAGGAATTTATGGCTTTAGCTTTACTGGTTCCTGCAATTAGATTTTCTATGTCTGCGCTTGTAACTATGGACTCTAACTTAATTTCTCCATTTATTGAAAAAGAAACACTGCCAACCGGGGAACCTGTTTTGTAGTTCTTTATATCACTGGATAGTGTGCAGCTAATCTTTGATATATCTTTGATTTCAGCGTTTGGCACATTAGCCTGTTTTTTAAGAAAATTTCGTAAACTGTCTTCTTTAAATGCCAAAGCGGTTTGGGTAGCTAAAAGCAAATCCTTGGTTCCCTTTTCACCGCCAGATTTTATATTTTCATAAGTTGTATTGGTTTTACAATTTGGAACTATAATGTAGCCTTTTGGTGTATCAAATTTAAATCTAGAGTCAATTTTTTGATCAATTGTCTTCTTTGCTTCTTCAGGAGTCACACCTTCTTTTATTTCAAAACTTTCATTTATAGCCATAACCGTTGAGCTAATTGGGTTTACCCAAGAAGATAAGGTGACATTCTCATTTAAATTCTTATCTATAATCTTTGGGTTTATTGTTATTTTAACTACAGAAACTAAATAAACTAGATAAGTTAAAATTAAAAGTCCAATTAAAATTAAAAACAAACGAAGCCCTAGTCTACTTTTTTTAGCTTGTTTTTCGTACAAGAACGGTTTAATTGGTGGAATTACATTTGTCTCATTGGGTTTTATATAAGGTTCTGGTTTTTTAGGCTGAGTGATGCTTTTAGGTAAAACCGATTTTTGACTGTAGTTTGAATTAGCGTTAGTGTTACTACTAGCGCCTCTTACTTTTATGTCGTTCATCATTGGTTTTGGCATATCAGTCTTTAATTAAATCAACATAAGAACCGATCAAGGCATCTACTTCTTTGTCTGTAACTTCAGATGTAATATCAATAATATTTGTAGTGTCGATATGCGGAAAAATCTCACCAAAATACTTATGTTTTAATAAATAAATAAATAACTTATTCCAGGTTTTATCGGCGCCAAAAATCGTAATTGGCCTTTCTAGTGCTAAAGAATTACCAGCATCGTTCATTAGATGGTAATAGCTAATAACTGCCGAGACTATATCGTTCTCTATTCTTTTAGATTCTTTACTGCTTAGATTATTTTCAATAAACAAGTCTATCCAATTTTTTGTCTCTGTAGACATTGTTTTCCATAATGCTCCAAGATTTTGTAAGACATTTTGAAACCCAAAAGGAATTAATATCTTTTGGCTAACAACACCTTGGGAATAAATTCTTATTGTAGTATCTGTAGATCCCAAAGAAATATACATATCATTAGCAACATTTAGTTTTTTGCCGATTTTAAATATATATTTTCCACCAGAAGTATATTTAATCTTGGTTCTATTCCAAAAGTCTTTTAGAATTTTATCAACCAAGTTTATTATATCCTCATCACCCCAAAACCGAGTAATGAGAATCTCGATTTCTTCAGTAATTTTACCTATTGGGTCTTTATATGTATAGCCGTTTAGTTTTACATTTTCAATTGAATACCCAAGTTCTTTACTAAATCCACCTTGTTTATTCATGGATTTGTCTTTTTGGATTATTCTTTCAATAGTTTTGTCTTCAATCTGAAAGGGTCTTAGTCTTTTTTCTTTTATGGAAGACTGTAATTCTTTTACCCATGGACTTTCTAATATAACAATAATTTCATCAATTTTGTTTGGGATAGTGTGTTTGAAAGCAAAGATTATGTCTTTAAATAAAACTTCAATTGGTCTTTCACTTTCACCCAGTATGTGTATTCTTCTTTCTCCATAAACACAATCTGTACCAATATAAAAAGCAATACCAATACTACGGCCGTCTATGGCAATATATAATACGTTCCTTTCATCTGGATTTTTGGGTTTTGAAAACCACATAATCTTATTCTAACACAGCTTTGATTCTTCGTATGCCTGCTGCGGCACTTTCTTCCTTTTGAATTTTAAATTTTCCAAGTTCGTTTGTATTATTTACGTGTGGTCCGCCACAAAATTCTTTACTATAAGCCTTACCAGAACTATCTTCTATAAAATATATTGTTACTGTCTCTGGGTATTTTGCTCCAAATTCCATTTGAGCACCAATTGCCATTGCTTCGCTTAGTGGCATTTCTCTTTTTACAACTTGTAGACTTTTTTGGATTTCTTCATTTACTCTGTCTTCAACTTTTTTTAATTCGTCTGGGGTTAGTTTTCTGTCAAAGTTAAAGTCTATACGAAGTCTATCTTCTGTAATATTTGATCCTCTTTGTTTAATTTCCGGGCTAATCAGTTCTTGCAACGCTGCAAGTAGCAGATGGTGTGCTGTATGTAAACGAACTGTTTTTTCGTTATGGTTAGCTAATCCTCCACGAAATTTTTGTTCTGAGCCAGAGCGAGATAGGTCTTGATGTTGGCGCATTTTCTCATTAAAACTGTCTATATCAATTTTTCTACCTGATTCTTGGGCTAATTCAATAGTTAGTTCGATTGGAAAACCGTATGTTGTAAATAAGACAAAAGGATCTTCTCCCCGCAAGAATTCCTTCATACCCTTTTCAAGAGTTTGTCTAAATTTCTCTTCTTCTTTTTCTAGTACGTGTATAATGTCAGCCTCTTTTACAGGGGAAGATTCCAATAGTTTCTCATATTCACTACAAACTACGTGTGCTATATTTTTAATAGTTCCAGACTTCGCACCAATTAAATCTACATGTCTAATTGCTCGCCTGTGTAATCTACGTAAAATATATCCACGGTCTGTATTAGACGGCAAAACTCCGTCAGCAATCATAAAAACAGCGGTACGAACATGGTCAGCAATGATACGTTCACTTTTTACGTTTTCTTTTGTTTTGTGCTTGTTAATTTCAAGCATAATTGGCATAAATAAGTCAGTTTCGAATATTGATTTTTTATTTTGAATAACAACAGCTACACGCTCTAGCCCTGCACCAGTGTCTACATTTTGCTGAGAAAGTTTACCAATGACTTTACCATCTTTCTTTTCATATTCCATAAACACATCATTCCAAATTTCAACGATGTCTTGTTTATCACACCGCTCAGTGAATTCTTCTTTGGACAAATCTCCCAAGCCATCAGTTGTTAAATCATAGAACATTTCAGTATCTGGGCCGCACGGGCCATTGTCTCCAGGGCTCCACCAGTTATCCTTGGCCCCTAATTCATAAATTCTATTTTCAGGTACACCTAAAGACATCCAGATTTTTTTGGACTCTGTATCTTTTGGTGCATCGTCGTTACCTTCAAAAATTGTTACATAAAGACGACTTAGATCTAAGCCTAAACCAATTTCTTTATTTATTAAAAACTCGTAACTCCATTTTATTGCATCTTCTTTAAAATAATCACCCAAAGACCAATTACCAAGCATTGTAAAAAAAGTGTCATGTGTATTGTCACCAACTTCATCTATATCTTGTGTACGGACACATTTTTGAGCATTAACTAATCTTTTACCCATTGGGTGTTTTTCTCCCAGTAGATATGGAACAAGTGGTTGCATCCCAGCTGTATTAAATAAAACCGATGGGTCATTCTCTGGCACAAGAGAAGCTGAAGGTATAACTGCATGGCCACGTTCTTCAAAAAAAGCCAAAAATCGGGATTGAATTTCCTTGGATGTAAGCATAGTATGGTTATTTTAGCACAGAATAACTAAGATTTGTAGGTTATAATTCCACCGCCAAGACAGCGTGTTTTGCTGTAAAATACTACAGATTGCCCAGCAGCAACATTTATTTTGTCTTTTACAAAAACTATTTTATTGTCATCTAGCTTTACTTCATGTCTGTCACCATGGTATCTAAATACAGCGTCTATTATTTCTTCTGTTTTTGGTTTATTTTGTAGCCAATTAGTGTTTTCAATGTATAGTTCTTTTTGGAATTTTTGTTCCAAGGGATTTTCACTTACAGTAATTGTATTTTTTTCTACATTTTTATCTACGACAAATAATGGATTCTCATGAGTTTTAAAAACCCTAAACCCATGCCTTTCGCCTATTGTGTAAAGTATAGAGCCATCATGCTGGCCAATAATTTCACCCAAGTCATTTAAAACATCTCCCTTTTGAGGGTTTAGCTGTTCAATAATAAAAGCTTTCATGTCTATGGGACCGAGAAAACATACTCCTTGAGAGTCAGGTCTATCTGCATTTGGCAATTTGTATTTCTTTGCTAGTTCACGAACTTTAGTTTTAGGGATGTTACCAATTGGGAAGATGGTTTTAATCAGTTTAGAATAAGGCACATTCCATAAAAAATATGTTTGATCTTTTGAAGCATCAATACCTGTATGTAGCTCGTCATTTATAATTTGAGCGTAATGCCCTGTTGCAATATAATCTGCACCTTTTCCCATTGCCATTTCATAAAAAACTCCAAATTTTACTGTGGTATTACAAAATACATCTGGGTTTGGAGTTCTGCCAGCTGCATATTCTTTTAGCATGTAATCAGCAACATATTTTTTATACACATCTTCGGCATCTATTTCTATCCATGGAATTCGCAAATGTGCAGCTACACGCATAGATTCTCTTCTGTCCTCTTCAGTTGGACATGGATAACCTTCGGGAGCCCAGGTTTTAATAAAAGTAGCTATTACATTATATCCAGCATCACGAAGCAATGCCGCTGACACAGCGGAATCCACACCTCCAGAAAGACCAACATATACAGTTTTAATATTCCTATCGTCCATTTGTTAATTAAACCACCTAGCGGCAATACCGATTGTTAGCAAGCGTTCAGTATTAGATTCTTTTATACTCATGTAATCAGCCTCGATTTTACCGCCGTAAGATTCTCTAATTGGTTCAAGTAAGTTTTTGTAAGTTTCAGGGCTATAGCCTGCTGCATAGCCAGATAAAATTATTGCAGTAGGTTTATCGGTTAATATTAAACCTAACGAATCTATTAAGTGTGGTAAGTCTTCCTCTATTTTCCAAAGTTCTTTTTTAGTACCATGTCCAAAGGCTGGCGGATCTAGAACTATTACATCATACTTCTCACCTCTTTTAATTAACCTTTTAATAAAAGTCATAACATCGTCTGTAATAACTTTTAAGTTTTTTATATCTACATTTGTTAGCTTACAATTCTCCATTAGCCAATCGTTTACCCCTTGAGACGAATCAACGTGAGTTACAAAGTGTCCAAGTTTTAATGCAACAACTGAAGCTCCGCCTGTATAACCAAATAAGTTTAAGACTTTTAGTTTTTTACCCTTACTAATATTCTCTAAAAATTTCCAGTTAGAAAGCTGTTCCGGGAAAAGGCCGGTATGCTTAAAGGCTGTTGGTTTTATTAAAAGCTTAATTCCCCCGTATTCAATGTTCCATGAATCAGCAAGATTCCCGGACTTAATCCATTTGGATTTAGAATCTCTTTCATATCTAAAATCTGCATTGTCCCACAGCTCTGGCATTGCTTTATTCCAAATGGCTTCTGGTTCTGGGCGCATAAGTGTGATATTTCCATATCTCTCTAGCTTCATCTCGTTGCCAGAATCTATTAATTCGTAATTTGAATCTTTTGGTGTAATAAACATTTTATCTCAAGTACTTGTTTTTATTGCTGACATGTTCTTGTAATGTTTTGGCATAATGGATGTTGCCATCTTTATCGTGCAAGTAGTATAAATAGTCATTTTTAGTCCAATTTTTTGCAGCCAAAATGGATTCTTCGCCCGGGTTAGATATAGGAGTCGGCGGTAAGCCTTTGTTAATATAGGTATTGTATGGTGAGTCAATTTTTAAATCTCGTAGCGTTAATTCACTGGATCCTCGGCCGGTTATATATTGCAAGGTTGCGTCTAGTTGCAGCGGCATACCAATGCGCAGCCTGTTTTCTATTATACCGGCAATCATTTCTCTTTCTTTTTTAGTTCGACCTTCAGATTCTATAAGTGATGCAACAATCATTATTTTTTTTGCCTCAGGACTTTCAATTTTCATCGGGCTTAGAATCTTGGTTATTTTTTGAGTACTTCTTTGTGTTAGGTAAGAAATTAAATCCAGAGCTTTTACTTCATTATCAAAAAAGTAAGTTTCAGGAAAGATGTATCCTTCTTTGTCGCTTAGACTATCTTTAACATAAACTGCATCAATCAGTGGAAACAAATTTGTAATTCGATTCGTTATTTCTTCCACGGTAAAGCCTTCAGGAATTGTTAGCTTTATTTGATTGCGTCCAAATTTACCATTAGCCAGACTATTTAGTGCAGAAAAAATTGTGACATTCCCAGAAAAAGAATAAGTTCCAGCAACAATACCACGTGGGTAAAGTATTTTTGAAACAATCATAAAAGCTTCTTTGGATTTTATGATGCCTTTTTCTTCTAGCATATCTCCACTTTTTGAAATAGAAGTACCGTATGGAATTTCTATTTTTATTTCTTGGGGTAATTTAACCGGTTTTAAAAAGACTGAACCGACACCGAATACAGCCAAAACTAATCCAATTAAAACAATATAAGAAAAACGCATAATTATATAGGCAAGTTTGTTGGAGCCTTACTAGTTCTGGTTTCAACTCTTTTAACCGAAGGAGTTGCTGTAACACCAGCTGGGAAATGATACAGTGTTGCAATTTCTTCTGTATTCATTACAAATATTTCTGGTGGATCAGTAACAATAAAAAGGTTAAAAGGAAATGGATAGTTAAAAGCATATTGCCATGGCGGATGGAAAAAGGTACGAAAACGATACCAATCCAGCATTCTATTTTTTCGCTTTGTAAGAACAATATCAAATGGATCCTCCCAAGGAGAATTATATTGAGTAGAGTTAATACGCAATAATGAATTAAAATTAGCACTGTTATATTGTCTGTACATCATACGAAGTGCACGACGTTTTTGCTGATCAAAAACTTCAGATTTTGCCAAATAAATTGTACGCATTCCACAGTCAAAGAGCAGTTTGTGTTGTTTTTCGCTGATACTGTTGACTTCGTCTTTTAGATAGTCCGGTGGTCTAACTTCCATCGAAATAATTTCACCGGTTTGTTCGTCAACATTCTTTTTGGTGTATGGGTCAACTAATTTTCTTAGTTGAATTTCCGCTTCTTGAATAAAGTCATGCCCATGAACGCCTCCATATTTTCTTTTGTTCCAACGAATAATAAGTTGTGTCCATATTTGTTCACCAGGGCCAAGAGTAGACATAAATTCAATCAAAGAAATAAGTGGGTCAACCTGTTCAGACGGGTCTTTAACCACTTTATCTAGTCCATATTCTACATATGTACGTATTGGAAAAGGATCAGGTTTTTCTAATTTCCATTCACAGCCCCACATACTCCAACCAGTTTTTTTACCAATTTTGGGTACAGACCAAACATAATCATCAACTTCTAAAACTTTAGCCTGAGGATATTGCGCGTAAATTTGAGATTTAATCAAAGGCACAACACGTGATGGTGTTGAAATAAAGAAATGAATTCGACCCTCTATTGATACAATTTCAAGTGAGAAATAAAAATGTACTGCCCCTTGCCAATATTCTTCCCATAAACCTTTTGCGGATTTATGGTACATTGCATTCGCTAAAATTGTCTCCATTGCAAGTGGGCTTTTATTTATAACCTGTGGCGGAATAATCTCCAAAAGTTGCCATTCAATTCCAGCAACAAAAGATTCACTAACATAATGATGCCACATATGATACGCAATATATGCCAGCGGAATAGGTAAAAGTACAAGTAAAATCTTGCCTATACCTATTACAATATTTATTGCGTAAAATTCAAACATAATTAAAAACTAATTGGGACCTGAAAAGTTTCGGGATGTTCCCCAGATGCATCTTCGTTATGGAAGATTAAAACTCCGTCCACTGATGTTACATTTTTTTGTGGAATAACTTTTATTTTAAAATATGCGGGTAAAGTGTAGTTGTCGCCATCAACTGGTATCACTATTAGTGGTGATAGTGCTTGGTTCTTGTCTCGCATTTCAAGAGTTCCAACTTGACCTTCAAACGGTGACCAGTTGCAACCATTTACATAACCAGAAACTTCTAATGGGAAAGCCACCTTTTGACCAGGTAGCGGAGAAAATACTTTAATTCCACAAACAGGTTTGTCTATGTCGGCTTTTGTGTAGTAAGCATCAGTTTCTCTATTTTCTACTGGGTTAACTTTTTGGCCTTCAACGTATCCAAGTCTATCAATTGCTGGAGTTATGGTTTTGACATTACGAACACCTTTTGGGAAAAAGATACCAATTAAAGCTCCAACTAAAAAAATTCCAATAATTATAATAAGTATTGCTGGGGTTTTTGATTCGCCGTGTCCGTCTGACATATGTCCACATTATAACATAAAATCCTCAATACAATGAGGATTTTATGTTTATTAGATTAAAGAGTAAAGTCCGTTTTTGTCCTTTTTAAAATATTTTGCATTTTGAAGGTTTACCAAGATTGTGTTCTTTTTAAGGTAACGTTCCTTCATTACATGTTCCACAATATCTTCTTTAGACAATGGTCCGTATTTACGTAGAATGTCTTTTATAACTTCTCTGACTATTCCTGGTTTGTAACCCCATTCCTTTAGAGCATAAATTCCACGTCCAACTAAAATAAAACGATTGTCTTTAATTAGTTCATTGTGGCATGTTGCGGTATGAGTTTTTTTACCAAAAGTCTCGCTAATTGCCTTGGCAACTTCACGGAAATGCATTGGAGAACCGTGTTTACGCATCATCAAATATGCATAATCTTTAATACCACGTGTCTTGACTCCAGATGTTCCCGCGCGGCCCCATTCGCCTAATGGATTTTTTGCAATTTTTTTAGATGTACGAAGATAACGTTTTGCAACTTCATCTGACAATATTTCTGCGTTTGCTTTGCGACATTCTTCAATAAAACGAGTTATAAAGTCACCTTCAGAGACTAGTTCCCCATCACCAAGTGATGAATAAAGTGAATGAAGAGCCTCATGTATTTGTTTTGATAGAGTGTCATCTGTATGCCAACGTGCCTTGAAATGGTCGTCTTCTTTTATTTTCTTAAACTCATCTCCTAATACCAAATAAAAATGGATATGGTTTTGAGTAGATTTGTCAGATGAAATACTGTTCAATAGTTCCTCTTCTTCGATTAGAGAACCCAAGTCTTTAATAAGAGTCTTTAATTCATTAAAAACAGTAGATTCTTCTTTGAAGGTTGGATGCTTGCGTATAGAAGTAAGTGCTGCGTGTTCAATTTGGCGTACGCGTTCTCTTGTAATGCCATATTTCTCACCAATTGCTTCAAGAGTTTTATGCTCCAAATCATTACCTAGCCCAAAACGGTTCATAATGACATCACTAGAACGATCTTGTAGGTGTGAGGTAAGCTTTTTTGTTAGTTGTTTTGGCTTAAATGACAACTTGGCTCCTTTTACTGGTTTTTGTTTGGTTGTAGGCATTTGGTGTTCTTTTACTAATAAATAATGAAATTTCTATTTCTTGATTATATGGTAAACATTTAAAAAAGTCAAATGTGCTCTTGACAAAAGTTGTGTAAAACTATTTATCTGCATCTATGGTTTGTCTCTTATTCTTAGCTCTTTCTTGTTCGGTTAAGAACTTTTTACGTAAACGGACAGAATTAGGTGTAATTTCTAAATATTCGTCTGACTTCATCATTTCAAGGCCTCTTTCAATAGATAAAACATATGGAGGCTTCAGCGTTATGGCTTCGTCAGTTCCAGAGGCACGCATATTTGTAAGTTGCTTGCCTTTAATTGGGTTTACAGCTAATTCGTCACCTTTCATTGTATTACCAATTACCATACCTTCATATACATCAGTACCGTGGCCAATATAAAGTGTGCCACGTTCTTCTAAATTCCAAAGAGCAAAAGCCACAGCTTTACCACTCATCATTGAAGTCATAGACCCTACATCGTGCTGATTAATATCTCCTGCATAATCACGAAATTCAGTAAATCTTGAAGCTAAGATTCCAAGACCCTTTGTATCAATAACAAATTGGGAACGGTAACCCAAAAGTCCACGTGTTGGGATGTCTAATGTAATTCGAGTTATTCCTTCACGTTCTGTCATATTAGTAATTAGCCCGCGACGACGAGTAAGTTTCTCAAGTACAGCCCCAGAAAATTCTGTTGGTACATCAATTGTAACTTCTTCGTACGGTTCGGTCTTTTTACCATTTTCTGTTTTTATAATAACTTGTGGTTGAGATACTTGAACTTCGTAACCTTCTCTACGCATTGTTTCAAGTAAAACAGAAATATGTAATTCTCCACGACCATAGACTAATGCACTACCGTCTTCTATAAATTCAACACGTAGCCCAACGTTAACTTCTAACTCTCTTTCCAGTCTTTCACGTATTTGACGGCTAGTAACGTATTTACCTTCTCTTCCGGCAAATGGTGAATCGTTAACAAGGAAACGTAGTGAAATAGTTGGCTCATCAATTGTAATTTCACCAACTTTTGGAGTTTCTTTATCGTCTATTATTGTCTCACTAATTGTGATATCTGGTATTCCAGCAACCACACCAATGTTCCCAGCAGTTAGAGAACTTGTACCAACTCGATTTATACCTTCAAATTGAAATAGTTTTGTAACTTTACCTTCACGAGTTGTTCCATTCGCCCCATGAATAAATACAGTTGCTCCATCTTTAATTTCGCCTGCGTAAACACGCACAATTCCAAGACGTCCTAAAAAGTTATCATATCCCAATGAAAATACTTGTGCCTGCAAGGGCGCAGATTCATCTTTTACAGCATTAGGTACATGTTC
>CAZCNC010000003.1:0-28710 GCA_964500715.1 uncultured Candidatus Saccharibacteria bacterium
AGCCGCACAAATAGAAGCTTGTGATGTGGAACCATTGGAAGATGTAGATTCTGAAACCACACGTATTGTATACGGAAATGTTTCGTAATTTGGAATAACAGGTACCAATGCTTTTTCTGCTAAAAATCCATGTCCCATTTCGCGACGATTCATTCCACCCATTCTTCCAGTTTCTCCTGTTGAATATGGTGGGAAATTATAGTGGTGTAGAAAGCGTTTTTTGCCCTTGGCCTCTATTCCTTCTACCTCTTGGCGAGTATCTGGACCATCAAGTGTTAAGACAGACAGCACATGTGTTTCGCCGCGGTAGAATATTCCTGTTCCGTGTAACACAGGAGACACACCTCCAGCTCGCGCAAAGAGTGGACGTACTTCGTCAAATTTACGTAAGTCTGCACGGCGATTTTCCTTAGTTGCTCCATCGTGAAACAGAGAATCCAATACTTCGTGCATGTGATCCCATACGCCGTTACGTACCTCGTCTTGATCTGGATAGTTCTGACTAACAATGCCGTCTAAAATTTCTTCAGCTTCAGCGATTACAATTTTACTTTTGTCTCCAAAAAGTTCGCCTTTTAAAATTGGTAAAACTTTTTCGTCAAACATTTTTAATAGCTCTGCAGGCACAGCTGGTTTATCAAAAACCAATTTTTGCTTGCCTTCTTTTTGGATTATTTCTTTTTGCCAATTTTCAAGTTTTGTAATTTGCTCCATTGCTAAATCAAGCGCTTCACCCACACGTTCATTTTTGTATTCAAAGGCCAAAGCTTCAATCATGCAAACTTTGCCGTTCATTCCACACACAACTAAATCAAGATCATTAGTTGCTTCAGTTACTGTTGGAAGATAATTATTTATTTTTAAATCAGACTCACCTTTGGGTACAGTAATAGAAACCGCACCGACTGGTCCAGCAAATGGAATTGGTGATACAGATAATGCCATTGATGCAGCGTTGACTCCAAGAATTTTTGGGTCCATTTTGCCTACAGCTAAAACTGTCACAATTACTTGCACTGCATTTTTTATGTGGTGTTCAAATAGTGGACGGATTGTGCGGTCAATGACTCGGCTAGCTAGTACGGCTTGGTCAGACGGGCGACCTTCACGTTTATTCCACTGACCACCTAAGATTTTTCCAGCAGCATAATAACGTTCTACATATTCAACTGTTAAGTTAAAAAAACCTGGATTATTTTTATTACTTTTGCTAATACATGCTGTAGCTAGCACAACTGTATCATCGCAACTAAGCATGACGGACCCGCCAGCTTGCATTGCTAAATCACTAAACTTTGCGACAATATTTTTGCCACCAAGATCCAGTGTATAAACTCGTTCGTTCATATTTTATTTATTTGTGCGATCTCCTGATTTTAGTATTGAACTGGATAATCCCATTTCACTACTACCTATCAAAAGACCGCATTAACTAGTACAGTGCTACTGTACCATGAATCTTTATTATGGTAAACTGCATTTATATGGCAGTAATCTCACATAAAGCTCAGCGCGTGGCGGTGTTAATAGACGCGCAAAATTTGTACCATAGCGCGAGACATTTATATAAACACAAAGTTAACTTTGGGGAAATATTAAAAGAAGCAGTTGGAGAAAGACAATTAGTACGTGCAATTGCGTACGTTATATCTACAGAATCTGGAGATGAAAAAAACTTTTTTGATGCCCTAACCCGCGTTGGAATTGAAACTAAAACTAAAGACTTACAAATATTTATTGATGGTACTAAAAAAGCTGACTGGGATGTGGGGCTAGCAATAGACGCAGTACGACTGGGCGAGAAAGTAGATGTAATAGTATTAGTCACTGGCGATGGAGATTTTGTACCACTGGTAGAATATTTAAAAACCAAACAACAAGTCCAAACTGAGGGTATGTGTTTTATGAAATCTACTTCTAGCAAACTCTTAGATTCATTGGATGCTTTTACTGACTTGGGAGCAAACCCAAAAAGATTCTTACTGGGCGGACCTCGCGGCAAAACCAAAGCCGGCACCAAAAGAACAAACAAAAAATAAAACCGCCAATCGGCGGTTTTATTTTTAATCTAGAGGATTATTTCTTTTTTGTAGTTTTCTTTGCTGCACCTGGAACTGCTTTTTTCATTGGTTTCTTTGCAACCTTTTTAGCAATTTTCTTAGCTGTAGCTTTTGAAATTACCTTTTTAGTAGCAACCTTTTTTACAACCTTTTTAGCCTTTTCTCCAGACTTTGTCTTTTGAGTAGCGGCATATTTCTCATGCTTACGGCGCTCGGATACTAGCTTAATAAGACCACGGCGAGAATGATTATCTTTTGGGTGCTTCTTTAAATGACCACTGAGCATTTCAATACGTTCTGCCAATACTGCTGCTTGAACGTGAGATGACCCTGTATCTTGGTCGTGGAGCTGGACTTTCTTCATCACAGCTTGTTTTTTCTTTGGTGTTAACATACGAGTAATATACGACAAAAGTGGTTTTTTTGCAAGGTCGCGCTATACTATATATATGACATCCCATGAAGCCCTGCGACAATTCTTGGAACACCTGGAAATTGAAAAAGGTTCCAGTCTTAAAACAGTAGATAACTACAACAGATACATTAGTAAATTTTTCTCTTGGGGAAATATTAAAGAAGTAAGAGAAATTACTGAAGATAAAATTCGTGAATTCAGACTTTATTTAAACCGTCTACCTGGATCCACCAAAGGTATGGGGCCAAGATCAGTAGGTGGTAACACAATGAAGAAAAGCACACAGAATTATTACCTTATTGCTATACGTCAATTTTTAAAATACATGGGCAAGCGTGGTGTCCCGGCACTAGCACCAGACAAAATAGATTTAGCAAAAATGCGTGAAAGACAAATTGATTTTCTTACAGGCGAAGAACTGAAAAGAATAATCGATGCCCCAAATGAGAATGACGAAAAATCTCTACGCGACAAAGCAATACTTGAGCTTTTATTTTCTACAGGACTTCGTATCTCTGAACTTTGTTCTCTGCCAAGAGATATTAGTATAGACCGTGATGAAATTTCCATACGTGGTAAGGGTGAAAAAGTTCGTGTGGTTTTTATTTCAGATGATGCACGCCGTGCAGTAAAGAATTATTTAGCAAAAAGAAAAGATTTAGGTGGCGGACTTTTTGCCCCAGTGCGGGCCAATGGATCAAAAGTTAAAAGTGACGATTTAACTCCTCGTAGTATTCAAAGAATGATAAAGTATTATTCTACCAAAGCTGGAATAATGAAACACGTGACCCCACACGTATTGCGTCATTCATTTGCCACAGACTTACTAAACAATGGTGCCGACATTCGTAGCGTCCAAGTAATGTTGGGTCATGCCAATATTGCAACCACACAAATATATACCCATGTTACTGATGCACATTTGCGTGATGTCCATAAAAAATTCCACGGCAAACAAAAATAAAAAGCAGTCATGGACTGCTTTGTTTGTTTGGGTGTTCTTTTCTTGAGATAAGAGCAAAGCCGCAGATAAATCCAATTCCCCCTGCTGCAAGAACAAAAGAACTTGCGACAACAGGATCTTTTAAGATTTTACCTTCTCTAACTGCCATATATGCAAATAGCCCACCAACTAAAAGAAATCCTATCATTCCGTAAATAATTTTCTTCTTCATTGTTTTATTTAACTTTGTTATACCATGCACAAAAAAACCTCGCAAACGCGAGGTTTTTAGTTTAATAGTTTAGAACTTTACCTGTTTTCGGAACAATTGTTGCTGGATCTGGGCAGCCAACCATTTTGTTAATTGCGTATTTTGTAGAAACATTTGTTATACCGGTTCCCTCGCTTCTTTCTTTACCTGCAAAATCCCAAGGGTCAAGGATTTGATCTTTATAATCTTTTTGGAATGCACGCACAGCTTTAAATGTAGAGATTCCGTATACTCCATCAATTCTACCATTGTAATACCCACGATCCTTTAAGAATTGTTGAATCTTTGGCACATCACCACCGCGGTCTCCAAACTTGTGATACTTGGTAATAAATTCACAGTGTTGTGGACTAACATTGTTTTGAGTAGCTGTAGAAATTGCTGCACCATCGTTAAAAGATTTTGGGTCAAAAACACCAGAACCAGATTGAACAGTTGTGCCTTGTGTACGAACTGCTCCACCTTCAACAATGCCTTGTGTTCCATATATTCCAGAACCTTTTGCTGGAACATAGCCACCTTGTGTACGATATGGATCAGGATCGTTAAGCCCAGAACCATAATAGTAACCGCCACCAGTAGAATAATACCCTCCACTAACTGTACCGCCAGTTTGGTATCCGCTTGTGCCGCCAGTAGTTGTTGTACCAGTGTTTCCTGTGCCGCCGCCATATGTATTATTGTTTTTTGGATCCCACCAATTAGTTCTATAGTAGCCAGTAGTACCGGTAGTAGTGCCACCGGTTGTAGCTGAGTAAACTTGTAGATTTGGGTCTACATTGTAATTATAATTTGTGCCAACATCATAAGTTCCAGAGCCAGTTGTGCTGCCTACTGGATAAGCTTGAACATTAGTATTAATTTTACTATTAGTACCTATGTCATAAGTATCCCAACCCCCTGTTTGGCCAAAGGCTGCTTCGTATAAACCAAAGGCTAATAAACAAAGTGCAATAAAAGTAATAATAATCTCAAAATGACGAGCAAATCGATGATGATTAACATTAGTTTGTTCCATTTCCATAATATACCACGATTTATAGTAAAAGGCGATGAAGAAAATATGCTAAAATACCCACATGAGAATAGTATCTTGGAATATCAATGGAATTCGAGCAATCCATAAACGAGGAGACTTTGACTGGGTATTAAAACAATCGGCTGACATTATCTTTCTACAAGAAACCAAAGCAGAGTTGGACCAACTACCTCAAAACCTAAAGGAATTTGGAGAATATTTTTGTCATTTTGTGTCATCTCGTGCCCGCAAAGGTTATAGCGGTGTAGCAATGTACTCTAAAGTTTTACCAGATAAAATAGAAGAAATGGATGAAAAGGTTTTTAATGAAGAAGGCCGAACTATCTTTGCTTACTTTGGTAAAACTGTTTTAATTGGTTGCTACTTCCCCAACGGTGGCCAAGGCCCGCATAGACTAGAATACAAACTAAAATTCTACGACGCTTTCTTAAAAAAGATTAAAAAGTTAGATAAAGCTGGATATGCGGTAATATTTTGTGGCGATGTAAATACTGCTCATACAGAAATAGACCTGGCTCGCCCAAAAGAAAATGAGAAAAATACTGGTTTTCTACCGATAGAGCGTGCTTGGTTAGATAAAGTAGTTAGTGCTGGATTTACTGACGTTTTTAGACATTTTCACCCAACCCTGCGTGATGTCTATACTTACTGGGATCAAAAGACAGCTTCCAGAGGACGTAATGTTGGTTGGAGAATAGATTATTTCTTTGCAAATAAAAAAGCTTTAAAAATGGTAAAGAAGTTCGTAACTCATACCGATGTAATGGGGTCAGACCATTGCCCAATAGAAATTGAATTAAATAAGAAATAGTTTGACATAACAGTATTTTTGGGTTATTGTTAGATTCAATTAAACCCCCTATACAAAGTTATGAACGAACTACAACAACAATCCAGCCTTTTGTGGGCAATGGCAACCGGCAAAATTAACGACACAGACCAAACATTTTACATCAAAACCGTAAACGTTGGGACTGGATTTGACACTATTTGGCTGTTTGCCGAAGGTAAAGAACCTTTGGAAATCAGACTAAATGCTACCGAAATTACTCAGAAGACAGTGATTTCAGTTCAAATTTATGATTTATGTCATAAACAAAAGGCGGAATATTCAGTACCCTACTCTGGCTTCCTAAACACCTTCAGTATTTTCAAGGCCGAAGAATACTTTATCCTCCGAAAAGAAACCGACCGGGACATCACCAGCACTTTTGTTGGTAAAAGCCTGGAGTCAGCAATTGCCTGGATAACGGACTATTGGAAAGAGATGAAGGATATTTTGTCCGACATCCAAAGGCATGAAAGTGGCGCCATTTACACGGAATATTGCAATGCAGTTTCCCAAAGAATCGGTGACCTGGAATCCCTGAAAAAGCGCTTGCAGATTCAGGCCAAAAATGTGCAACAAACTGCGAAATAAATAATTCTCAAACAAATAGCGTCGGGTTTAAGCCCGCGCTTTTTATTTGCCTACATTTGACAAAACTGTAAAAAATATATAAAGTTTATAAAATTGAACGAACTATGAAACCATTAAAAATAATTGCCTGGGGACTAGTAATAACGGCATTAATAACGATTGTAGTATTCAAATGGACAGGTTTCTCCTCTGGACCATTTAATGTTCTTTTATCATTAGTCATATTTTTGATATCTGGACTATTTCTTGCTCTTTTGCTTTTCCCAGAAACGAATTCAACTGGGTCAAGTAAATTGGCATTTATGATGAATTCGATTTTCTTCATCCTGTATGGATCTCTTGTATACGGAATAGCAGACGAAAGTAATTTCAAACTATTACCCGAATGGGCAATATATTTGGAAGCCGGGGGTACATGGATTCTTGCCTGGGCGCTTTCTCCTTATAAGGAGAGTAAAATAGAACAAGAAGTATTAAAATCCATTGAAGAAGAACGAGAAAACAGAGACTATCTTAGAATATAGTCTTCTAAAACTTTTTTTTACCGACTCCGTGTTTAACATGGAGTTTTTTTATTTCTTCTTCTTCTAATTCTTCTTTTTTATTTTTTGCAATAAGACCACGTTTTTTTAACTCGGTATCACTTAATTTTTCTAATTCTAGAGTCCTATTAGAAAGATATTCCACATTATTTTTATCTGGATCTTCTATTACTTCTTCCAATAATGCATGCAAAATCCAACCCATGCGCGGACCAGATTTAATATTTAAATTTTGCATCAAATAAGATCCATCTATTTTTAATTGTTTTGGAGAAATTGGGTCACGCAAGGCCTGTTCAATCATTGCGTGGTATTTGCGTAGTCGATATGGCGCTTCAACTTTGGCCATACCAACGCGGTCACATTCGCGAACCTGCATAAGTTCCCAAATATGGTCTACCCCAACGTTTACTATCATACGGCGCACAGGTGAAAGTGTAATAACTTCTGTGTCAGAGAAAAACATATGATAACGTACAAATTTGTAAACTAATTCAATGTCATCTTTTGGAAATTTTAAGCGCTCCATTATTTTTTTTGCTATTTTGGCACCAACAACTTCATGACCATAAAATGTAAAAGCTTTTTTCTCTCCTACTCGACGAGTTTTTGGTTTACCGATGTCGTGGAATAATGCTGCAAGTCTAATTTGAAAAGAGAATTTCTTATCGGCAGCGTGTTGCAATGCATGTAATAAATGCTCATAGACATCGTATTTATGTGCCCCACCTTGCAAACAGCCTACTCCATCAAGAAGTTCTGAAATAATATGCTGCAGTAAATTAAACCGGCGAAGCATTTCTATACCAGCCGCTGGTGAATTTGAATTTATTATTTTTATTAGTTCATCACGTATTCTCTCTACAGAAATATGCTGCAGTAAATCTGCATTTTTTGTAATAGAGATCATCGTTTCAGATTCTATTGTAAAGCCAAGTTGTGAAGCAAAACGCACTGCGCGCATTAAACGCAGTGGGTCTTCACTAAACCGCTCATTAGCATCCCCAACAGTACGTACTACTTTTTTACTCAAGTCTTCTATTCCATTATATAAATCTACAAGTTCGCTAGTTTCCAAACTATAAGCCAAGGCATTAATAGTAAAGTCGCGACGCATTAAATCATCTTTAATATCTTTACTAAATACTACATTGTCTGGGTGACGACGGTCGGTATATTTACCTTCCTTACGAAAAGGAGTAACTTCAACAACTTCTTTTGTTTCTTCTTCCACAACTAAGACCGTACCAAAAACATTTTCATAAACTGTTTTAGGGAATAATTTTATTATTTCATCTGGATTAGCGCTGGTTGTAATATCCCAGTCTATTGGCGTGCGACCAATTAGCAAATCTCTAGTACACCCACCCACAAGATATGCAGAAAAACCTGCCTCACTCAAAGTAGATGAAACATATTTTACAAATTCTGGGATTTTTGAGTTTTCTATTTTCATAGAGGTATTGTGCATCCGGCAGGAATCGAACCCACATTCTCGGTTCCGAAGACCGATGTCCTATCCGTTGAACGACGGATGCTTAGTGAAAATATACCAGAAAAGCCTCTAAAAACATAGTTTTTGATTTTTAGTATAAATATGCTATTATGTTTTTTGTCACAGTGTAATTATGGCAATATGCGGGTATCGTTTAGTGGTAGGACACGTCCTTGCCAAGGATGAGATAGGAGTTCGATTCTCCTTACCCGCACACTTAAAAAACCACCGGATAGATCGGTGGTTTTTTATTACAAATTATTTAGTTTGTAGTACTAAATGTTGTAGGCCATGTAACGCTTACAATTCCTGCTCCATTTGTTGTATATATCAAATAGTAGTAAGTTGTATTTTTTTGTAGACCATTAATTGAAACAGATTGTGAAGTATGTAGGTTTACATCTGTCATAGCAGTTGACCCACTAACATCTACAGAGTTTATATTTTCATAAGTTGTAAGTGGTGTATTACTATAGTAAACAACACCTTTGGCTGCACCATTTGTATTCCAGTTTACAGTTGCAGTGTTTGAACCAGCTGTAATATAAACATTGCTAATCATAGGGGCATTTCCAGAACTAACTGTTCCGCTCATTTGAGAATTAATTGCCGCCATTGTAATTGGTCCAACACGTCCAACTGTTGCGATACCATTCTTTGCTTGAAAGTTAGAAACTGCTGACTTTGTAAGATAACCGAAATAGCCAGTTACTAATCCTTGAGGATATATAGTTGGGTCAGACGCTAGAAATGTTTGTAGTGATGAAACGTCAGATCCTGACATTCCAAACTGAAGTTCGCGATATAGAGTTGCAGCTGAAGTTATAAATGGCAAAGCCATAAAAGCCAAAGCAATTGCAACAAATTTGATTTTTTTTATCATATATTATTTATATTTAGATTTATAAGCACTAGGATAAAGGTGTGCCAGACTTTTATATCTTTTGGATTTTAACCCAATTGAACACAAATTCATTTTCCTCAGAACATTTCCTAGATACTTTTATATTGTAATCTTAATTAACTACAATCGACTCTTTAAATAAATGAGTCAGAGATGTGCTCTTTGATGAGATACTTTTGCTACTAATATAGTATGCTCTTATGTTTGACAAATAGCAAGTTTAATTGTTTTATGACACACTTCCTCTGTTTCGCCTAATTTGTACATATATAAAAACCACCGGATAGATCGGTGGTTTTTTATTTATTCTATATTACCGAGAAGCAATGAAGTTACCAGAAACGTTCGTACCTTTTGTTTTATATTCCTTTTTCTCTGGATCCCAGGTAACTGCACCTTTGCCTGACCAGCCAGTTTTAATCAAGAATTTTATTAGTCTGTCTTTATCATCTTGTGCAAAATCTAAAGCTTCATTCAACAAAGATGGAGTATCACTAATTTCACTTAAACCTTTTCTTATATCACGTAAATAAGTCACAGCACTTTTATCATCTTCATATTGAGAAGCATATTGAGCCAAAACTGATTCATTAGCAACAATATCTGCAATTTTTGTAATTTTTTGTTTTGCTAGTTCTTGATCTTGGGTAAGCTCAAACTTTAAGTTACCCAAAAAGTCTTTAAACTTTGCTTTTGCTTCTTCTGTCTTTTTCAAATCAGATGCTGCTTTTTGTTCTGGAGTCTTTGAAATGCCCATTCTTTGAAACAAAGATAGCTTTTCTTTTGTAGCAGGGCTTAAAACTTCTTGATGCATCTGGGCATTTTCTTGAACTTTAGAGTATCGGTCATTTGCTTCATGAAGAAGATTATTTACATTTTCTTCATGTGCAGCTTCTCCTTTATCTATAGTTTTTTCTACTGGTTTTTCTAAGACACCAGCATCCTGTCTATTTATACCACCTTCTAATGACATATTATTTATTGGTTATATACTTCTTCTAATTTTGCCCGTGCGACATCTTGGGCAATGGAATCTTCCACGCTTTGCGCGTAGATTTTAAACAAACGAAAGAATTCTTTTGTTTCTTCTTCATTTGCTGTCCCATTTTCAACTTTCTCAACGAGCTCTAAAATTTTCTGCTCTTGTGAATCCATGAGACTATTATCTCATACAAATTTAAAAAAGTAATGTGTATATTACTAATTTGACTTATTAAAAAATTTATAGTTAAATTATACAAATCATTCAAAATGAAATCTTCTTTATCGAAGCTATCATTTACAATTTCAATATTGTATCTAGCTTCAAAATGCTTCCTTGCAGTGGGCTATTCGACTGGGTTTATTATTGGTTCTATTGCAGCTTGTTTTGCCACTTACAAATTTTGGCAAGTTGATAAGGCAAAGATGCTTGGATTCCTGGAATCCCTTATTATTGCTGTTTATTTATACTCTTTTTACCGATGGACCGAATCTAAGAACTTTGTTTTAACACACAAAGAGGAAATGGTAGCCATAATTGGTACAATAGTTGTATTTTTATTCTGTAGTGGTAGATTCCTATATGTTTACTTCAAATATAACTCTGTAGGAACGAATTTAGTACTTGAAACCATTGCAGTAGCAACCTTCACTCTTGGAGGCATGCTAATAGCCTACAAAATCCCCTATGGGTGGATATCCTACGCAATGGCCCACACAGCAACCGCTTCCTTCCAAAATAGAAAGGGTGACTACGTTTTCACAACGTTCCAAGTTCTTTCTGCAATTATCTCAGTTACAGCTTTTATGTATTTTTACCTAAAATAGCCGCAACTCTCAAACCAAAGCCGTGAAAACGGCTTTTTTTATTGTTTCACGTGAGACATGTTTCATATGAAACACCTATAAAACTATATCTTTTATGTGGTTTACGGTGCCAATTTTATCTTTTTGGTTAATTTTTACAGTTACAATATCAAATTGCCAATTTTGGGTTTCATGTGAAACTAGGTAAACTTGGACCACTCTGGATAGTCTTTTAAGCTTACCTGGATGTACATTTTCTAAAGGATTATATGTTTCACGTGAGACATTCCCTTTTGTTTCATGTGAAACAATACTTTTAACCTCTATAAAATGAGTAGTTCCAGTCTTTTTAGCTATTAAATCTATTTCCCCATATTTTTTAGTATAATTTTCTTCTAAAATAGAATAACCATGTTTCATGAGAAACCTTTTAGCCAGCTCTTCTCCAAGCTTACCAATCTTTTGTTTATCAGAGGTAAAGACTTTTGGCATACATATACATTATATATCATGTTACACATGAAACAAAACCACAAAAATCCCCTAGTTTCACATGAAACTAGGGGATTTTTAACAAACATGTTTCACGTGAAACATATTTGACTAAATTTTAGCCTCTTTTCAAAATAAAAATCTATTTCCAAATATAAAAGATACATGTCCGTTATAAAAACCTTATAAAATAAGGTTTTTATGGTATAAAGGACATATATGTCCATTAGAAAATAATAATGTCTTTTATAATGTCCATTAGAAATTATACAAAAAGAGCAGACTTATACCCATAATCCCCATGTTTATGCACAGATTTATTGAAAAATAAGGGGTTTTTCGGAGTCTATTGGACATCATTTTTATAAAGGACACAATAGCAATTTTATGTCTTTTATATAAAGGACATGTCTATTATAAAAAAAGCGCCAGGTAAATCTGGCGCTTTGGCGTGTTTAAAAATAAAGAACGAATTAGTAGTGGAATCTACATGCGTGGTGCTAAAGATAAATTGTCTACTCTACTTTTTCTGAGGAAGACCCACTACTGGATGCAACGGCACTTTCTTCTGCTGTCTCTAGCAGCTTTTTAATAGTGGAGTTATTACACCATTGATGGAAATGAAGAACCGCATCCAAAAAGAGAACTGGTCCATTACTGTCATGCTTCAGCAAATACTCATCGTTATGGTTTCTCCCATTAGATGCAAAATCTTCCAAACCTAGAAGCTCCTTCTGTCTTTTGTTTAAGGCTTTGTTTGGTACCCAAACCTTCGTTCGAAAAGAATCAAAGTGTTTCTGGATTTCACCATGAATTTCAATGGTTTCTTCAGTTGTTGGCTGGCCTTCCCGGTTTTCATCATTGTAAACCAGGTTAAATTGTTGTTTGAAGCTTAATGAGCCTTGTGCGGATGGTGATGTTTTTGTTTCGTTCATAACTACTTTTGTTTAGGGTTTAAATTAGGATTGGTATCCTTTATACCATAAAAAGAAGCTTTAGCAAATACAAAAGCCTCTAATTTAATAGAGGCTTATTGTCGGGGTGCAGAGAATCTCCAATTACTTTGTCAGGTGATTTTCTATCTCGTTTCACTCAATATAGAAAATCCTTTCGATTTCTGCCAGATTATAAACAATTATAATCTTACCACGCACTTCGTGTCGGGGTGCAGAGAATCGAACTCTGATCTCACGGTCCCAAACCGCGTATACTACCACTGTACTACACCCCGTAGTGAAACTAGTGTATCATATTTTTCTTATATTTCAATGCTTAGCAACCATAAACAAAAAATCCCCCGTAGGGGGATTTTATTGACCTTGGTTGTCTCTATAAGACTCTAGAGCGTCTTTATATTCTTCTTTGGTAAGTGGCATTGTTTGAGAACCATCCGGCATTGTGTAGATTTGCTTACCTTCGGCTTGCATTTCTGCTCGGAAATCACTTTGTCCAGGTTCTATCCTTTGGTCTGGGTGAATATCGGGCTTACGTTCGGGCATCATTTCGTTTGGCATATATACTTTACAAAATTAATATTATGTGTTACATTATAGTTCAATCAAATCAAAAAGTCAACTTTTTATGAACAATATTATAGAAATAAAGGGGAGAATCGACACTGAAGCCGAGGAATCCTTTAACCGAAATCTGAGGCTTATAAAGCCTGAAAGCCAGTATGGGGTAGAGATATCTGGTCCTGGTGGAGACATTACTCCAACCCGGAGCATAATTAACCTTATGCAGACAATCAAAATGCCATCTTTAGCAAAAGCGGGTAGTGTAGTAGGCTCAGCCAGTCTCTACATTTATATGCAAGGGTTTTACAGAGTCTGCGGAGCAGAAAGCGAATTCTTGTTACACAGACACAGGGATAAAAACGACCTTATACCCACAGAAGTAACTGAAGAGGAGCTGAAATTCCTGGGAATGGTCAGTTTCTGCACTGGGTTAGAAATAGACAGAATTGTATGTATGGCAAAGGCAAACAACGGTGATGGAACCAAGTTCTACGCCAAAGATGCAATAGACTGGGGCTTTGCACACAATGTGGTGAAATATTAAAAAAATACCAAACCAAGCTGGAGAAATCCGGCTTTTTTTTTTTTTAATATTATGCTAATGTATTATCACCGCAGGATTAATTTAGTGGTTTATTGTCTGAGCTGGAATTTCCAATAACCATGTAAAGAAACGTGTGAATAAGCAGGCTTAGTTTATCGGTAGAATGACTGCCTTCCAAGCAGTATACAGGGGTTCGATTCCCCTATCCTGCACAAATAAAATTTAACATATCTCTTGGGTCTTTTATAATAAACGAAAACCGCCTTATTAAGCGGTCTTCTCGGAGCCCGAAGGCCACAGTAGTTGCATTATAACATTATTTTAAAATAGCAAAAAGCCCTTTCTTTACCAGGTGGGCAAAGAAAGGGCTTTTTAGGGAGAAATAGGGGATAGAGTGGCCCTATTTCTTTATAAACACAAGACTACTTTGCCACAGCGTCCTTCAGAGCCTTTGCAGCTCGGAATTTTGGAACGCGTGTCTTGGGAACCTTTACAGTTTCCCCAGTCTTTGGATTACGTGCATTACGCGCTGGGCGGTCTTTTACAGAGAAAATACCGAGGCCAGCAATAGAGACTTCACCACCTTTTCTAAGGGTGCCAACAATCTCGTCGATGATACCGTTAACCAGCTCTTCAGCTGCAACTTTTGTACCACCAACACGTGAATGAACGAAATCAGCAAGTGCTTGCTTGTTCATGAGTGTATATACTATTGACTATTAAAAAGTCGACCCTGTGCGACAAGATGAAAGATCGTCTTATCACCATTATACAGCAAGGGTTTTTAGCTATGCAAGGACTTTTGGTATTGACACAACACTGTATTAATTTCCAAATAATTTATTAGTTAAGAGAATTTTTAGAAAAAAGACTTGGTTTTTAGTTTCCTGTGCTATAATTTTACACATTATATGCAAGCAAAAGTAACACGCACCTTTCTTCGTACCGAAGCAACAATGAATGAATACATGCGTGTGGTGGAAGAAAGAAAACAAAAAGGTATAATCGTAAATCCTTTTTTAAATTGGCAAAACGATTTAGTAAAAGAATTTAATAACTGGGTAATAATAAAAAACGATTTTCCCTATGACAGTATTGCAACTGTAAGTCATATGATTGCTACAAAAAGAGTTGTAGAATTTGATTGGAATTTGTTAAACGAAGAAGAACTAGCAGAGTTTAAAGAAATAAAAAATACTTATATAAAAGAAAATTATGATGCACTTTGGGAAAATTTACCACGTGGTGGAACGATATTTGGACATTTCCACCTGCATCTGATTATTTTAAAGAGAGAAGAAGTTTAATATAAAAACTCCCCAGTAGGGGAGTTTTTATATTTTGTTTTTTTATCTCGCAAATTCTACAACTCGGTTTTCACGAATTAGAACTACACGAATTTCTCCAGGATAAGTTAGGTCAGCTTCAATTTTCTTGGCAATGTCACGTGCCATCTCTCTTGCTGCAACATCAGTAACAGAGTCTGGCCTTACAAAAACTCGAACCTCGCGCCCAGCGGACAGTGCCCAAACTTTTTCTACTCCAGTAAATGACATTGCTACAGCTTCCAAGTCTTGCAAACGCTTTAAATAATTTTCTACTGTATCGCGTCTTGCTCCTGGGCGAGAACCAGAAATGATGTCGGCGGTTTGAACTATTACAGCTTCTACAGTTTCATGTGGCCAGTCGTCATGGTGACTCTTCATAGCGGTAATTATGCGCTTGTCTGCACCAAATTTTTCCAAGATGCGCATACCAATTTGAATATGTGTACCTTCTACTTCGTGGTCTAATGCTTTACCAATGTCGTGCACTAATGCACCAGCTTTAGCAATTGTAACATCGGCACCAATCTCGCTGGCAATCATACCAGCAACGTGTCCCATTTCTACACTGTGCTGCAATACGTTTTGCCCATAACTAGTACGGAAGTATAGTCTTCCAACTATTGCTACAATTCTTGGATCAAGATTATGAATGCCAAGTTCCATTACGGCTTGTTCTCCCTTTTGTTTAATTATGTTGTTTATATCTTTTTTAGCTTTTTCAATTTCTTCTTCTATTTTTGCAGGCTGAATGCGTCCATCAAGAATAAGGTTTTCTAATGCAATACGCGCAATTTGTCTGCGAACTGGATCAAAAGATGAAACTACAATTACACCTGGCGCATCGTCTACAATTAGTTCTACTCCGGCAGCTTGTTCAAAAGCACGAATATTGCGTCCCTCTTTACCAATGATTTTTCCTTTGATATCGTCATTTGGAATAGAAACATTAGTTGTCATCATTTCACTGGCTGTACTAGACGCCAAACGTTGAATTGATGTTGCTAATATTTCTTTTGCGCGACCAGCAAGTTTTTCTTGATTTTCACGATCCATTTTTTGCATACGGATCATTAAATCTTCTTGGTTTTGTTCTTCAGCGCGTTTTATAATTTCCTCACGAGCTTCGTCTAATGTTAGTCCGGCAATACTTTCCAATTTTTTATCTTGCTCGGCGCGAGCTTCTTCTAGCTCAACTTTTATTTTGTGAGATTCTTCTGTTTTGTTTTTTAATTCTTCGACACTTTTATCGATTTCTCGAGCACGCTCGTCTAAAAGAGATTCCTTTTTATGGACTCTCTCTTCTTCTTTTTTAATACCTTCGCGCATTGCGCGGTCTTCATTTTTGATTTCATCGCGAATTTTATCAGCATCGCGTTTACCAGCATCAATGAACTTTTGTGCTTCTTCTTTTGCAGCAATCATCATCTGCTTGATTTCAAGCTCGATGGATCCTTTTTTACCTAGAGATACAGCTCGGCGGATAAAATACCCCAAGCCAAACCCGGCACCTGTTCCAAGAAGCACAAGTATGATTATTCCTATGATTCCCATACTGTACTTGTAATTAATAAATAATATCTATCGTGACTGTCTACACGCATAGTAGCAAAAAGCCCAGCTAAATGCTAGGCTTTTTGGAAAAATAGAAAAAATAGGTAATTATTTATTTTTAGTTAAAACTTCGTCAATAAGACTATAACTTTTGGCTTCTGTTGAACTCATCCAATTGTCACGGTCCATGTCTTTTTCTACCTGAGCTAGAGATTTGCCTGTATTTTTAGCTAAAATCTTAATTAAATTCTCTTTAACTTTGATTATATGCTTGGCTGCAATTTCAATATCACTGGCCTGGCCTTCAGCGCCACCTAAAACTTGGTGAATCATGACTTCACTATTTGGCAAAGCAAACCTTTTACCCTTGGCCCCAGCAGACAGTAACACTGCCCCCATAGAAGCCGCGTGGCCTACACATATAGTAGAAACATCTGGTTTAATAAAGTTCATAGTGTCAAGTATCGCTAATCCTGCAGAAACCGAACCGCCAGGGGAATTGATATATAGAGAAATGTCCTTTTTAGGGTCGGTATGGGCCAAATGTAGTAATTGAGCAATAACCGTATTAGCTACAGCATCGTCTATTGGACCGCCCAAAAACACGATTCTATCGTTCAAAAGCCGTGAATAAATGTCATAAGCCCTCTCACCTTGAGGAGACTTTTCAATAACTGTTGGAATTAAATAACTCATATATACTTTAATTATTGTTTATGGTGACATTATAGCATAAAAAAGCCCCCGGTGGGGGGGGCTTAAGTTCTTTTTTTGACCTTTTTTGCATATTTTATTTGTGTTTGCGCAGAGGTGGTCTTACCTCATTCTTACTGGTGGCTACCTTATTTTATAAAGGCTTCACCTATTTTATTCCCTGTAAGAGAGGGAACCCTTGGTACTAAGCTCGGAATTTCATATCAAAGCTCGCTTTTGGTTTTAACAGCATGTTATTGGCTGATTCGAACATAGTATCATATTTATTGATATTTGTCAAGAAAAGTAAACAAGCTCTATTTGGACTTAATTTGCATTATCGATCATTAGTTTAACTAAGTCTTTAAAGGGTAACCCTGAAGCCTCGAAAAGCTTTGGATACATGCTTATATTAGTAAAGCCAGGAATTGTATTTACTTCATTTAGCACAGGAACTCCATCTTCTGGTAAAAACATATCTACACGTGCACTACCAACAATATTCAAAGCTTCGATTACTTTATCTACGGTTTCGTAAATATTTTTTCTTTCATTTTCTGAAACTTTGGCTCCAACTACTAATCCCGTCTTACTTGCTTTATCATATTTTTCTTCATAAGTATAAAAAGTATCTTCAGGAGGTAAAATTTCACCAATAACGCTAGAGATATATTTCTCTCCTTTTTGGGTTACAAAAACAGCAACTTCTACCTCTCTTCCGACAATTGCTTCTTCTACTAAAACTTTAGAACCTTCCTTTCCAGCTTTCTCTAGAGCAACTGAAAAATCTGTTTCACTTGTGACTGACGATATACCAACGGAAGAACCAGAACGAGCAGGTTTCACAAAAATTTTTCCTCCCGGGAACCTTGGATACATTTCTCCTTTATTCCAGACTATTGCATTGGCAACTTTTACGCCAAAAGGATTTACTAATTTTTTAGTAACTTCTTTGTCAAAAGTTTTCTCTGCTGTTTCAATGTTAGGACCAACAACTAATAAATTATTTTCTTTTGCTAATCTTTGCATAACACCATCTTCACCCGTAGCACCGTGAATTAAGGGATAGAGAATATCTATATTATGGAAATCTGGTTCAACATTCTCTGTAAAAAGGTTAACATCGATTTCTTTTGCCACTTCTTTTGATTTGTGCCATTTTCCATTTTTATCTATATACACAGGAATACAAATATAGTCTTCAAAAGGGAAATGGGTGTATACACTTTGAGCTGATAGTATTGAAACTTCATGTTCATTCGATTGGCCACCAAATAAAAATAAGACTCTTTTCATTTAAGCAGTATAGCAAAATAAAATCCCCGCGTAATGCAGGGATTTTATTTTATTGTTCGCTTAGAAAAGCAAAGACTTTTTCGTTTTTTAGTTGGGATTCTACGTATATTTTTGCACGTAATTCATCCACATCTTTGTAGTAAGCTTTTAATTGTTTCACTTCTAGCTCGACTTTTTCCGGTTCGGGTTTAATGTCTTCTACTTTTGCAATTTCATCTATTGATAGTTGCAGTTTCACACGCTTCTCGGCACTTGGTCGCCATTCAGCTTTGATTTCATCCAATGACTTACCAATGTTTTTTGCATAATCTTCCAAGTTTAGTCCGCTGTTAGCAAGGTCAGATTCCATTTGGTATGCCATTCTTTCGATTTCACCGTTGATTAGCATGTCTGGTAAATCAATCACGACTCCCTCGACAATTTTTTCAGCAATTTTGGCACGGATTTTATCTTCTTCTATAATTTTTTTTTCCATTAACATATTTTCACGAACTTTTGTTTTCAAATCTTCCATTGTTTTAAATTGTTCCCCAAAACTTTGAGCGAATTCGTCGTTTAGTTCTGGCAAAGGTAGCTCTTCATTTGCTTTGGCTTCTTCTTCAGAGACTGCATTGTGCTGATCATCGTGTACACTGCCGTCGTCATGTGTATGTAATTTCTTACCACCAGCACGCAATTTTTGTAATTCTTTAACAGATTTTTCTACATCTTCATCTGTGACAACTACTTCTTTTTTCTCTTTGTTTTCTGTTTTAGCAATTTTTTTGTAATCAGGTAATTTAATTTCTGGCATTACAGTAACAGTAACTTTGAATTCCAATGGGTTGTCACGTGCAATTTTTGTTATTTGAATATCGGGCCTACCAATTGCGTCTTGCGCATGGTTTGTAATGATATCTCCATAAGCCTTCATTAAAGCTTCTTCTGCCATGGCTTCAAGTAGTGCTAAATCTTGAATATGTTGACGTGCAACACTTGGCGGAACAGACCCCTTGCGGAACCCATCTACTTCTAAAGTTTTTGCAATTCTCTCTAGCGCGGCAGTTTCGTGAATTACAAATTCTTCGTAAGGAATTGTACCAGTAAATTCTATTTGGCCTTTACCCAAATCTTTTTTTGTATAACTCATATTGTTTTAGTAGCGAGCCAAATATTTTAAGAAATGCCTTGCACAACTTGCAGTGAGCAGAGCAAATTTTCCTCAGAAAATTATGCGTGCATTTCGTAAATACTTTGGCGAGCGTAGATAATTATGCTTCTAACTTTGGTGCGTATTCTGTTTGGTAACGTTCCACGCATTCTTTAATAACTTTCATGGCTTCGTCAGTTCCAAAGAATCCTAGAACTTTACAGGTGCCTGGCTTTTTTAAATGTTTGTAGTATTCCCAATAGTGAGTTGTTTCTTTTTCAAAATGTGGACCAAGTTGTTTGTAGTCTGTAATATGATCCATTCTTTTATCGTCAGACAGTACAGCAATAATTTTGTCGTCTATTTCACCACCATCTTCAAATTTCATAACACCTATTACACGCAATTCACATAGTGATCCGGCAACAAGTGGTTCTGTAACACCAACAATTTCTACATCCAATGGGTCACCATCTAAATCCCAAGTTTGTGGGATTGCTCCATAAGTAAAAGGGTAAGACAGTGTAGAATAACCAACGCGATCAAGTTTTAATTGTCCAGATTCTGTAATGATTTCGTATTTATTAATACTACCAGCAGAAACTTCTATAATTCCATTTATTACTCCAGCAGATTCATCTGCAAAAGACGGCAGTACATGTAACAAGTTGTACATGAACTTACTTGGTTTTTGGTTTATGTTTGCCATATTATTTTTCTTCTTCGCTAGCTTCTAATGTTTCCTCAATATCAATTTCTTGATTTTGTAATTCATCAATTGCTTCCACAACTTCTGGCTGATTTGTTTCTTCTTCCACTGTTGGTTCATTTTCTACTTCTTGAGTATCTTCACTAATTTCTTCAAAAGTGTCTTCTAAAATTTCTTCTTGTGAAGTGTATTGAGCTTCGGATCCTTTAATATCAATTCTCCAACCAGTTAACTTTGCTGCAAGACGTACATTTTGTCCGCCGCGACCAATTGCTAAAGACAATTGATCTTCCGGAACATCAACTTCCGCAGTATGTTCGTTATCATCAATTAAAATATCAAATACGCGAGCTGGTGCAAGAGAATTAGCAACAAATATTGCTGGGTCTTCATCCCATGGAATAATATCTATCTTTTCACCATGCAGTTCACTCATTACCGCCGACACACGTACACCTTTTTGACCAACACATGATCCAACAGGGTCAATGCTTGTATCGTGTGATACTACAGCAATTTTTGTACGGGCTCCGGCTTCACGCGCAATAGCTCTAATTTCTACAGTACCGTTAGCCACCTCGGGAGATTCCATTACAAACAAAGCTTCAATAAACTTTGGGTGTGTACGAGAAATACGAATAGAAATACCTCGTGGGCCTTGTTCTACTTTGTATAAATATCCACGAATTCTCTCTCCGCGACGGTAAAATTCACCTGGAATTTGCTCTTCTGGAGTCATCACAGCAAAAGCTCGGCCAATAGAGATGGACACCATTCCGCGTTCTATCTTGTCCACAACGCCTGTAATAATATCACCTTCTTTAGCGCCAAATTCTTCTAAAATCACAGCTTGTTCGGCTTCACGAATCTTTTGCATTATTACTTGTTTAGCTGTTTGGGCTGCAATACGGCTAAAATCCTCTTTAGACTCAAGAGGAAATACGATTTCGTCTTCCAATTTAACCCCAGATTTGATCATTTGAGCATAAGCCTGGAAAATGTGATGTTCTTCGTTATAGCGAACACGAGTGTCAGATTCGTCATAGTCTTCGTGCTCGGTTTCTTGGTTTACAATTCTCACCAATGTGTCGTCTACGACAATTTTAACCTGGTAAAAGTCAATTTTACCGGTGTCCACATCCATATGAGCACGCACGATTTGGCCCTTTTTGCCATAATCTTTCTTGTACGCAGCAGCAAAAGCTTGCTCGATGGCATCTATTATCTTGTCTTTTGGGATTTTGCGCTCTTCACCCAGGGCTTCAAGAGCCGTTTTCATGGTTTTGAGATCCAACATATTAATTTGTACTTCATTTATTACCTTGTAATAGCATTTTGACTTTACCACAGGTATAGATTTATTGCAAAAGACACAGCTAAATTGATATACTATATGTATGAAAAGTATTTTTAAGCTCCTTGGTATATTTTTGTTTTTATTCTTGGGTGCTTTTTCTGTGGCTTCTGCCGCCAGCGTTGATTTAAAGGGTTATGCTTGGGGAGCAGACTCTAGTCCATTTGGTGGAGTTGGATGGATAAACTTTAACAACACATCAACAGGTTCTAATACATCATCTGGGGCTGACTACAAAGTTACCTTTGATAGATCTACCATGAAACTTTCTGGTTATGCTTGGAGTGAAAAATACGGCTATATAAAATTTGGTGATTTTACAGAAGGTAATGGTAAATACCCAAGTGGTACACCTTGTAAAGGTGGTAATAACGACGACGATAAATGTAACGCTCAGTTAGTTGCAATTGGTGCAGGTTATCAACTTGTTGGTTATGCAAGATTTTGTTTTGTGTATCAATCTGGTTGTTCTGGCACAATGCGTTCAGCATCAGAACTGGGTGGGTATGATGGTTGGATAGCGTTCAAAGGTACAAATTTTGCCGTATCATATGGTACATCAAGTAATAAATTTACTGGTTTTGCTTGGGGCGGGGGGCATAGTACAGTAAGCAATGCATCTTACGGTGAAGGTAGCGGCTGGATTAAAATGAACCCAACAAATGGTGGAGTTTCTTGTGCAGTTGCAGCTGGGGCAGACTGTTTGGACGATAACGACAAACCAGTTGTAACGATTACTGCCAGTCCTAATCCAGCGAAATACAATGGCAACGTAACTTTGTCTTGGACAGTTACAAATATTCCAAATGGATGTACGGCCGCTACGTCATCAAACCCAGCAAACACTACATGGGATGGTTATACCCCAACAGGAAGCAGTATTGCATCTGGCTCTAAAAATATTGGAGTGATAACTGGACCAACAACATTTACTTTGGCATGTACATACAATGGCAAAACTGGTACAGCAGACGTACTGGTTGATTTGGAAGCTTATACTCCAATTGTTACACTAACTGCTCCAGCATCTAAAGTTTATGGAGAAAGTGCTCAACTAGATTATACCGTTACAAATATTCCTTATAACTGTACTGGTGAACTATACAGAAATGGCACAGTAGTATCTGGATACGACAATATTAGCGTAACTAGTGACGGCACAAAATCTTATGTTCGCAGCGACAGTATTACAATAAATAACAACGTTATTACCAGCAACTGGGAATTCCGGTGTACAGATTCTACTCCACCGTCACCAGCTCGTGTGGGTAGTGCTACAGCCAAGACAACAATTACGGTTCCAACTCCACAAGTTACATTTAACGTAAAAGACACAGGCACAAATAGCACAACTACTATTCCTTGTACTAATACTGGCGTAACAATTACATACAGCACAAAAGATGTAAAAAGCGGATCTTGTAAGGCTATGGTAAATAATGTGGGTTCAGACCCAGACTGGGGTAATTCAACTTCTATTACAGAAAATGATTCACCAACTGTACACACTGTTACAACCGGAGCCGTAACACAAACAGGTAACATACTTTATAATTTACAATGTCAAAAGCTAGACGGTGCATTGTGGACAGCAGGTAAACAGCTAGCACGTTCTTGTACTTCTGGATCATTAGCAGTGACTGCGGCATCTACATGTGTAACACCATCACAAATGGTAGACATTAATTATGTTGGATCTGGGCTAACAGCTAATACTTGTACTGTTAGTTGGAAGAGCGCACCAAATAATAAAATAAACCAAAGTTCATTTAACTTGCATTATACTTACCCAGCAAGTAATCTAACTGTGGGACAGACATATACATATACTGTGTCTAACTGTCAGGAATCAGCTTACCCAAACAACACCCCACTTTCTCAATCTGCAACTGTGGATGTTAAAAATACATGTACGAACCCAAATCCATGTACTGGTTCTTCATACCGCTGTAATCCTACAAAAGGTCCTGTATTTAAAGAATTCTAATTTCATATGAGCGCAACAAAAAATAACTTTCCACTTTTTGTATTGCAAGAGGTGTTAACTGAATATGTTACAAACCAAGGTCAAAAAGAATTGCCGGATTTTTCTTTACCTGTATATTCACAACATGGAGACCTAACTACAAATATTGCACTGCGTTTAGCAAAGTCTACAGGCCAAAACCCTCACGATATTGCAAATGCAATTGTAAAAGAATTAGAAACAAAAGCAGGGAACTTGGTTTCAAAAATAGAAGTTGCTGGACCAGGACTAATAAATATACATTTGAATGATTCTGCACGTGTAGATATAATTGAGAACATAATAAAAAATAAAGATGTTTTTAAACTTAAAACTGACAACGAAACCCACTGGGTGATAGAGCACACCAGCCCAAACCCAAACAAAGCAATGCATTTAGGGCATTTACGCAACAATTTGGTAGGAATGAGTCTGGCAAATATGCTGGAAAACTGCGGAGCAAAAGTCACGCGCGATGCAGTAGACAATAACCGCGGTATAGCAATAGCTAAAGCAATGTACGGATTTTTAGCACTTGAAAAAAAAGATAATGCTTTAGAAACAAGTATTGAAAGCTGGGTAAATAATAAAGAAGGCTGGCATACTCCAGATGAAAAAGGCTTACGACCAGACGTGTTTGTGACAAATTGCTATACCGGCGGGGAAGATTTACGCAAGGAAGATACGACTGGAGAAATTGATACGATAATCCGCCAAATGGTATTAGACTGGGAAAATAAAGATAAAAATACTTGGAAGCTATGGCAGCACATTTTGGACTATTCTTATGCTGGTATGGAAATGACATTGGAACGTTTAGGTAACAAGTGGGACAAAGTTTGGCACGAACACGAACATTATGAAAAGGGTAAAGAGTATGTTGAACTTGGATTATCAAAAGGTATTTTTAAAAAGCTAGATGATGGCGCAGTCTTAACTCAAATAGAAGAAAAGTACGGTATTCCAGAAACTATTTTACTAAAAAACGATGGTACAGCACTGTATATTACTCAAGACATTGCGCTAACAGACTTGAAGAAAAAGTCTTATAAAGCTGACAAGTTAATTTGGGTTATTGGCCCAGAACAATCTCTAGCAATGCAACAACTTTTTGCAGTGTGTGAACAATTGGGTATTGGTAAATTGTCTGACTTTATTCATATTCCATATGGTTATATGGGGTTAAAAGATATTGATGGAAACTTTAAAAAAATGTCATCTCGTGCAGGTACAGTATTACTAATAGACGACCTGCTAAATGTTGTAAAAGAAAAAGTCATTACAGCTCGAGGTGAGAAAGTTATAGAAGACAGTCTTGCCGAGAAGATTGCACTAGCTGCAACCAAATTTAGTATTCTAAAGTGCGAAAAGAATATGAACATGGCATTTGATGTAAATGAATCTGTAAATCTTACAGGAGATTCTGGAGTCTACGTTATGTACACTTATGCACGTATGCAATCTATTTTGCGTGATGGCGAAAAAATGGGAAACAAGATAGAAGTAAAAAATGGCAACATCGCACCAGATGTAACAAGAGCATTAAATGCATACCCAATAATTTTGGAGTCTAGTCGTATACATCTGTCAGTACATCCAATTGCACATTATTTACTAAATCTATGTAGTGTATTTAACAAATTCTACGGTGAAGAAAAAATATTGGATGATGGAGAAAATGTAGGTGAAAAATTAGCAATACTACAAAGTGTATCTAATACAATAAAACACGGACTAAACATTTTGGGAATCCAACCCGTTGATAAAATGTAAAAATAAACCCCCGATTAAATCGGGGGTTTATTTTATTTATTCTTTTCTACGTATTGTCCGTAAGCATCTACCACTGTGACTTTGTCTATGCCACAACCGTCTACCGATGTTTGGTCGTTACCCGGATTATACTGTGAACCATTTAGATACCACGTAATGTTTCCGCTTAATGGACTTGGCATTTTCATATAACCATTACTGGATATGCTAACAGTGTTTGTACATCTGTAAGAATCTATCTTTATTCCAATTGGAGCATTCATTACAGGACCGTTTGGACAAGAACCTGTTATAGACCAAGTATGTTGACTCATATAATTACAGTCTTGCAATGGGTTATAAGCTCCGTTACCAAAGTAAGCACCATCTTTATAAGAGTTAGCTACAGTACAACCAGAAAAGTTCATATAACATTTGTCAGCAACTTGATTACCAAAGTTAGCAGAGACAGCAGAACTTGCACTGCGAGCACTGCTACATCGTCCCAAAGTTTTAGGACTAATAGATGGATTAAATTGTGTACAAGTTGCAACAACTTGAGAATTTGTATTGTTAGTACTTGTTACTGGGGTAGTAAAGCTTGGAGCTTTGTACATTGTCATGTAACTTCCTGCTGGACACCCGCCGCCATCACCAACTGTTTTACCAAGGTCTACTGGATACAGGTCACAAAAATCTCCAAGACCAATGTTGGTTGTAGGCGCATAATTACTGGTACCAGTTGCAAGGAAGTCTAGTGAATAGCTTGGATTATAATTCTTTGTACTGCCAGTATCTGCATTGTCTGTAATTGCAAGTTTACCCAAAATTCTACCTGCAATATATGCTTGCAGGGGTTTTGAGTTTATATTTTGATTTTTTATTTTATCAAAAAACTGTACATTCGAAGAAGTAAATTGATCAAAACCAGAATTATTTACATCTTGGACTCTAACTGTAAAATCAGCAGGATTGGAAATTGTAGTTACACCGCTTACTACTAGTTTTTCCATGAAGCCTCCTTTGTTGGAACCAATTCCAGCGTAAGACCCACTACTAAGCAAACTATTAGGGGTTATGGTTGTACCGTCACCAATACCAATCTTTTCAAAGGTTACAAGAGTTGCAGACTTGGGACCAGTTTTTAAAACGTCCCCAGTATTATTGCTTGGAGCTGTCCCTGTTGGCTCTAAATAGTCGGCCAAAACAGCTGTACCAAAAGTGAAAATAAGTACAAAAATAGTTAAGAATATTTTATGCTTCATAAGCTAATTTTACCATTTAACCTTTAAACAAAGCAATCTTTTAAAGGCCTTGGCAGGATATCCACATACTGTGTATACAAGTGGTAAGGAACATTGTCAAATGGTATAATGTACTTAACAAATCAAACTCTGATATGAAAGCAAAAAACTATATAAAGATGCTGTTGGTTTTACTAATGGCGCTTGTAACACACAGCTCTTTAAAAGGGCAAGACCTAACGAAAAATTGGGTAAAAATAAATGAAGGTATGTGGGACATGAAGTACCATGATACTATTGGAAACCTTGTGGTTACCGCTACTGTTCTGAAGGAAGGAACAGAACCAGCTTTGATAAACGGAAAGCAGGCGATTAGTCCGATAAACATTTGGGACTTGGCCGGAGACAGCTTTGTTTATTTAAAAGATAACTGGGCGGGAGATCCTGTTAATCCACTTATGGTGTGGCCTTATAACGAGACAACCTTATATATAACTGATGGAATCAAATTGTACAAAGGAGAAATAAATTTACTCCAAAAAAGCATTGATTACAAAAAAGTGTATGAAGGTAAGTCAGATAGTTTTATCTATGGATACAATAAAGTTCATGGGTTTTACAAAGGTAAAAACACACTGTATTTCAGCGGACAAAGGGATATTCACTTATTCTCAACCAACGGAGACTACATAAAGAGTATAAAACTTTATGATGGTTATATAGCCGAGATAAACAATATTGTAGAATTTAATGATACTGTTTATATAGGTTATTCTTATGCTGGTGGACTCCCTGATGGATCTGGATTAGCGACTTTGGATGTATCCAATGGACACATTACCAAAAAACAAGATCCGGAATGGCAAGGTAACATGAATGGATGCGAAATTGCAGTTGTTGATGGTAAATTTTACCTGAGAACAGATGCTCCATCGTATAAATTCTTGGGAACTTTATTCCAATACGTAAATGGTGACTGGAAAGCGGTTATAATCAACGCTGATATCCCTATAAAATGGGAGAAAACCGGAGAAACCATAGTTGGTGTCGGAGAAAACTCAATTGATGTTGCAACCGGTGATACTTTAAACAAGGTATCAGATGGTCAATACTATCATTTTGATAACGGACAAGTTGGAACCAAGATTGGCACATGGCAAAAAGCTGTTGTTGATCAAAGAACCTACACCCAGTTCTCCGAGGACTACAAAACCGATTATTATCAGCGCCATGGCTTTATGCCATACATTGATTTCATCTACGAAATCAATGGCCGAGTGATAGGTTTTGGACCTTCAGTTGTAGCAGAGCTAAAGGACAAAAATACATCAGTAAAAAAGATTAAAACTGTCCCAATATCTGTTTACCCAAACCCTTCGAAAGATTTTATCCACGTTGATAACCTGACAAAGGAAATCAGCTACCAGGTCACAGACCTAAGTGGTAAAACTGCCCTAACAGGGACTACGATGGAAGCAATTGATATAACATCATTGCAACCTGGTATTTATTTGCTCTCTTTTCCCAATGGAACGTTCTCACGTTTTATTAAGGAATAGACTCAATAACCCTATGATATCTATTTGCTCCGCATAACCTGCGGAGCTTTTTTATTTAGAGACCAATAAAGAAATTGGTTTAAAACTTTTACTAATTTCTAATTTTATTTTTTTATAAATACCTCTGTTCCAAAAAACTTTATAAGCAGAAGCTTGTTTATTTGAAGTAATAATTTTATATAAACCATCTTTTATAATAAGGGCAGAACAGTTCTCTAGAGCAACCCCCACGCCAGGAGTTTTACTCATCATAATTTTAAAATTCCTTTCTCTATCTTTTTCAACATCATAGTGAGGACACAAAGATAAGTTTTCAAAACCTAAACCTTTTACCTTAATCAATTCAGCTTTTTTGTTATTAAATTTTCTAGAGTCTGAATTTCCATACTTAAACCAGCAGATTGCCCCAGCAGATAAACCAGAAATTATTTTCCCTTCTTTATATGCATTAAAAAGAATTTTGTTTAGGCCGGAACTACGCCAACTTTTTAACATTTTCAGGGTATCACCACCTCCAACATAAATAATGTCGGCTTTTTTTACCTTATTTTTTAACTCTATCTCAGAATATTTTCTCTGGGTCAAAAGTAGAACATCAACCGAACATCCTAATTTTTTACCAAAATATTGTTTGTAAATCTTCATTCCTTTAGCCTACTT
>CAZCNC010000004.1:0-17384 GCA_964500715.1 uncultured Candidatus Saccharibacteria bacterium
ACAATACAAATATGCCGGTCTTTGACCGTAGCCAAAAAGAAGGCACAATAGAGCAGACAATTGGCAAACAAACCGTGGCAATTGTTATGGTTAGTGTTTGTGTTTTATTTTCTATAATTTCAATTAAAGCCGTACATTTACAAATTGTAAAAGGTTCTTCTTTAGCAAACCGTGCAGAAAATAATCGACTAAACGAAATTCCACTTTTTGCAAGACGTGGTGTAATAGAAGATAGAAATGGGGATTTACTTGCGTGGAATGCACTAGAAAAAGAAGATTTAGCAACTGACGCATCTTTAGAATATATTCCGGACAGACTATATACTGACCGCAAAGGCATGGGGCACGTTATTGGTTATGTATCATATCCTAAAAAAGATACAAACGGAGTATATTGGCAAAGTTCTTTTGAGGGTCGCGATGGTATAGAAAAACTTTACAACGAAGAATTGGCTGGCGTAAATGGAGCCAGACTAATTGAAGTAGATGTAACTGGTCAAACTTTGTCTACAAACTTGGCTAGAAACCCAACCCAGGGACAAAAAGTAACTTTAACAATTGATTCACGCGTTAGTGATGCACTGTATCGGTCAATGGTAAGCTTGGCATCTGGTATGGGCTACCGTGGCGGTGGGGCAGTCGTAATGGATATAAAAAACGGAGATGTAATTGCTCTTAGCAGTTTTCCAGAATATGATAGTGGAACTCTTTCAAAGGGTGATGATAAAGGAACAGTTGCGTCTTATTTTGATGACAAAAGATCAATCTTTTTAAATAGAGTTTTCCAAGGATCTTACGCTCCGGGGTCTATAGTAAAGCCCTTTATTGCCTTGGAAGCATTAAATAGCAAAGTAATTACACCCGAAGCCAGTATTTTGTCTACTGGGTCTTTGACTGTGCCAAATCCTTATAACCCAGCAAACCCTACAATCTTTAAAGACTGGAAGGCTCATGGTTATACCGACATGCGTCATGCAATTGCCGTGTCCAGCGACGTTTATTTTTACGAAGTTGGGGGCGGTTTTGGTTCACAAAAAGGAATTGGTATTAGTAAGATTGATCAAGTTGCAAAACTTTTTGGTATTGGACAAAAAACAGATTTTATTTTACCTGGTGAAGTTAGTGGTGTTATTCCAACACCAGAATGGAAAGACAAAGTTTTTCCTGGGGACCCATGGCGACTGGGTGACACATATAACAGTTCTATTGGTCAGTACGGTTGGCAAGTTACACCGCTTCAAATGGCGCGGGCTGTTGCCGGTATCGCAAATTCTGGAGTCATACCAAAACCTCGTTTAACATTTAACGAGCCGATAAAGACCGAAAAAATAAAAAAAGATTACACCCCAGCTGAATTTAACGTTGTAAAGGAAGGAATGCGTTTAGTCGTAACCGAAGGAACTGCAACAATTTTAAATATTCCACAAATGTCTATGGCTGTTAAAACCGGTACCGCGCAAGTTGGTGTTGGTAACAGCCGTATTAATTCTTGGGTTGTAGGATTTTTCCCATATGAGAATCCGAAATATTCCTTTGCAGTTTTGATGGAAGGAGCCCCAGCGTCAGCTAATCAATCTGCAAGTTTTGTTATGCGTGACTTTTTCCAGATACTTTCTATGGAACACCCAGAATTATTGGACTATCTGGAAAAAGGTCAGTAATTATGATATAGTTGCCTAATGGAAGAAAAAACATATATTACCAAGGAAAACAAGGAAGAATTAGAGGCAGAGCTTAAGATGCGTCGCGAAGTTAAACGCCAAGAAATTAAAGACCAGTTAGAATTTGCTAAATCCTTGGGAGACCTTTCAGAAAATGCAGAATACCACCAAGCACGTGAAGACCAAGGCCGAAATGAAGACCGTATCTCAGAAGTAGAGCACATTTTGCAAACTGCAGAAGTTGTAGGAAAAAGTAAACACACTACTGTGGACATTGGTGCTCGCGTTGTATTACAAAAAAAAGGCACAAAGACTGACCAAGAATTTGTAATTGTTGGTGCAGAAGAAGCAGACATTGCAGAAGGTAAAATTTCTTATCTTTCACCAATTGGTTCTGCTATTTTTGGTAAAAATGTTGGAGATACTGTAGTTGCCAATACTCCAAAAGGAGACGTTAGTTATTCTATTACAAAAATTTCTTAATATCTTATGGCTGGACTAGATGAATTAATGCGAGTTCGTTTGTCCAAAAAAAAGCTAATTGAAGATGCTGGTTTTTCCGCTTATCCAAAACAAGTCCCAAGAACTCATAGTATAAAAGAAATTACAGACGACTTTAAGGAATTAGTAAGCCAAAATAAGCCTGTTAGTATTACCGGTAGAATACTTTCTATTCGTGGCCAAGGCGCAATACTTTTTATTAATCTTTTTGATGCAGGCGAAACTTTCCAAGCCGTATTAAAAAAAGACGAGATAGACGAAGCAAAGTTTAATTTATTTGTAGACGCAATAGACATTGGAGATATTGTTTCTGTTACTGGGAATTTGTTTGTAACAGAACGCGGCACAGATAGCTTACTAATAAAAGACTGGTTAATAGCAACAAAGTCACTACTGCCTTTGCCTGAGAAATGGTCTGGCTTGCAAGACGATGAAGAGAGAAACCGTAAAAGGTATTTGGAAATGATTTCCGACCCGGCTGTATACAAAAGAATGGTTTTACGTAGCCAGATTGTGCAAGCTATTAGGAATTTCTTTGACCACAAAGGCTTTACTGAAGTTGAAACACCAATTTTGCAGCTAGAAGCTGGCGGTGCAAATGCTAAAACTTTTAATACACATCATTTTGACTATGACATGCCAATGGTTTTACGTATTGCAGTAGAACTGGACCACAAAATAATAATGGCATCTGGAATCGAGCGAATTTATGAAATTGGTAAAATGTTTCGTAATGAAGGTTCAGACCCATCACATATCCAAGAATTTACAATGATTGAATGGTATGCAGCATACGAAACTTTGGAAAACAATATGTCTTGGACTGAAGATTTGTTAAAAATGCTTGCAAAAGATATCGTTAAAAAAGAAACTTTTGTAGTTTACGACAAAGACGGTAATGAGCATGCAATATCTTTTGACGGAGATTGGCCACGTAAGAAATTTGGAGATTTATTGCAAGAATATGCTGGGATAGATTTTGTAAATATTAGCGATGCTGATTTAAAAGCTGAAGCTAAAAAATATGGTATGCCAGATGACGAAATTAAAAAAACTGGGCGAGCTAATATGCTAGATTATGTTTATAAACGTACTGCCAGAATAAAGTTAATCAACCCAACTTTTGTTACGCATTACCCGGGTAGTTTAAAGCCTTTGGCTCAGCAAAATTCTGATGGTACTGCAGAAGTTGCTCAACTTATAATTGCTGGAATGGAAATTACAAACCAATATACCGAACTTGTTGACCCAATAGTAGAAAGAAATCTTTTAGAAGAGCAATCTCGAGCGCGCGATGCCGGAGACGAAGAAGCCATGAGCGTTGATGAGAGATTCCTAACCGCTATGGAGCATGGCATGCCGCCAATGACCGGTTTTGGAATGGGGATAGACCGGCTTGTAGCAATACTGACTGAACAAAAGAATCTTCGAGACACAATTTATTTTCCAATAATGCGACCAAAATCTGAATAGAAATAAATAAAAATACCCGCTTTACGGCGGGCTTTTTGTTTAGCTCTTTTGCTTTTAAGCAGCAAAAGGAACAAAGACGTTTGTTGTGGGAACTGGGCATTCAGATAGGATCTCCTGGTTTTTATCTATAATAAAAAAAGCTCCAAAAGGTGCTACCGGCAAATGATCGTGATGGAGTGCACTACTGTACTCTCCGTTTTTGATTGCTTCCTGTAAATCTAGAAGCAAAATAAGTGGATGTAAAGTCGTCATAACATTTTGATATTGGTTGATCTTTACTTTACACCTAGACCCTAATATTGTCTAGTGTTTTTTAGGGATTTGGGGATAACTTTATTGTAGATTTGTGGGACAAAGTGGTGTATAATTGTATGCAGGTGGGGCGAAGTGGGATATAGTTTTTCAAACAAAAATCTCTAAAAAAGCCTTACAAAATAAGATTATTATGTTGATAGGAGAATTTACACACACACTCGACGATAAGAAGAGAATTACTCTTCCAACCAAGCTTCGAAAAGAGCTGGGTAAGAGTATTGTTGTTGCTCCTGGGCTAGACTCATGTCTTTTTTTATTTACTAAAAGTGAATGGGTCCGCATTGCTGACAAACTCTCTAGCGGATCAATGCTGGAACAAAATACACGTAGCTTTTCTCGTTATCTTTTCGGCCAAGCAATGGAACTTCCTGTGGACTCTGCTGGCCGAATTTTAGTTCCAGAAAATCTTCGCAATTTAGCCCAACTTTCACAAAAGGTGGTTTTAATTGGTGTAAAAACAAGAATGGAAATTTGGAGTGATGAAAAATGGAATTCATATAAAAAGAATGTAGAAGGAGGTGTCGACTCTATTGCATCCCAATTAGGAGACCTTGGAGTTTTGTAATTTATGTATAAACACATTAGCGTACTAAACCATGAAGTCTTGCACAATGCATATCTACCAGATAATGCAGTTGTTGTTGACGGTACATTGGGTCTTGGTGGTCACGCTAATACACTTTTAAATACAAATAATATATCTGCTTATTATGGGTTTGATTTAGATGAAAAAGCAATAGAAATTGCCAAAGAAAAACTAAGCGGTTTTCCTTGTGTGCATTTTATAGATTTAAACTATGCTGATGCCGCAGAATATTTAAAAAATCATGGTGTAAATAAAGTAGACACAATACTACTTGATCTTGGAGTTAGTTCAATGCAGCTAGATGATTCATCTCGCGGTTTTTCTTTCCGTTTTGATGCCCCACTAAACATGAGACTAGATGGTGGCAATACTGACACTGCAAAAGAATATATCAACACTGTTGACGAAGAAGAATTAATAGACGTGTTGGTAGAACTGGGAGAAGAATCTTTTGCTAAAAAAATTGCAGCAAAAATTATTGAAGCTAGAAACACAAAACCAATAGAGACAACCTTTGAATTACGAGACATTGTTTACAGTGCATACCCAATACATAAAAGATTTGGTCGGGTACACCCAGCTACAAAAACATTCCAAGCACTGCGCATTGCTGTAAATGGAGAATTGTCATCTTTGGTTAAAGCATTAGACGAACTTCCTAAATTACTTTCTCCTGGTGGACGAATGCTGGTAATCTCTTTCCATAGTCTAGAAGATAGAATCGTAAAGCAAAAATGGCGGTCAATAACAGATACAGGTCAATACAAACTAATAACTAAAAAACCAATAATCCCACAAGAATCCGAAATTTTAGAAAATCCAAGGTCACGGTCGAGTAAATTAAGAATAATAGAAAAAAGTTATGAATAACAAACAAATACAAACAAATATTGAAAAGTTTTCTAAGCTAAATACTTGGCTTGTGTCTGGTTCTATTTTTTGCATGTTTACTTATGTGATTATGCTTGGTCTAACAGCTGCAAATGTTGTAAACCTAAGAACTGTAGCTAAATCAGTAGAGGATACAAAAACCGAGCTTTCTACTGTAGAATTAGGCTATATGACAGACAAAAATATAATGGCACTGGAAAATGACTATAGTTCTACATTTAGTTTAGCAACAAATATTGCTTATGTAGATTCAACTGCTTCTGATTCAAAAAATTCAGTTGCACTTGCTAATTCAAATAGATAGTAAAAATTGGTATGAACAGCCGAATAAGAGTACTGGCATATTTCATAATCACTATATTCTTAGCTGTTGTAATGAGACTTTTTTATATACAAGTCCTGCATTCGCATACTTATAAATCTCGAGCCGAAGGCCAATACGTAGCCCCACGAGAACAAACCGAACCACGAGGCACAATTTACTTTTCTAGAGAAGATGGAACTTTGATTTCAGCCGCAACCATGAACAGTGGCTATATTCTTGCTATTTCACCCAAAACCATTACTGACAGTGCTGGGTTATATGAAAAAATTAACAACTTGTATCCAGTAGACAAAAAAGTTTTTGACGAAAAAATCGCCAAGAAAAATGACCCCTATGAAGAAGTGGTGCATCGCATACCCAAAAATATTGCCGACAAAATAATTTCATTAAAATTGCCTGGTGTTAGTTTGGTTCGAGAATCTTGGAGATCATACCCCGGCGGGGTTAGAGCCTCTAATGTTTTAGGACTTGTTGCCAACACTGGCAAATATGAAGAAGGTGTCTATGGACTAGAAAAATATTATGAGAAATTCTTGGCCCCACCAGGGTTACATGCCAGCGTAAATCCTTTTGCTGCGGCTTTTCGGTCTTCTGCGTCGGACTCTAGTACAAGATTAGATATTGTAACTACACTAGAGCCAGAGATTCAGCTTGCATTAGAGAAAACTTTAAATGATGTACAAAAAATGTATAGCTCTGAAGGTGTGGGTGGTGTAGTTATTGACCCACACACTGGTGCCGTTTTGGCCATGGCTTATACTCCAACTTATAACCCCAATGATATTTCGGATGTAGAAGATGAGTCAATATTTTTAAACCCATCAGTTTCTCGAGTTTACGAATTCGGCTCGGTTGTTAAGCCGCTTGTAGTTGCTGCTGGCTTTGACACAGGTGTAATAACTCCTGACACAACATATATGGATACTGGTAGCATTAAAGTTGGTGTAGAGACAATTCATAACTTTGATAAAAAAGGCCGTGGGTTAGTCGACATTCGTACAATTCTTGGACAGTCTCTAAACACAGGTATGGTTATGGTTTCGGAAAGACTGGGGCCTGCAAATATGCGTAAATATTTTGAGGCTTATGGATTACGATCTAAAACAGAAATTGATTTACCAAGCGAAACTAATAGCTTAACAAAAAATTTGGACTCGAATCGTCCTATCGAATTTGCAGCCGCATCTTTTGGTCAGGGTTTTGCAATTACACCTATTGAAGCGGTACGAGCTTTCTCTGCATTGGCAAATAATGGAATACCAGTAGATCCACATGTTGTAAAAGAAATACGCAGCCCAGACGGCAAGGTTATAAAATCTTTTGAAACAAAAACTTTACCACCAGCATTAAAACCGGAAAGCGCAAAAACAATCAGCAAAGTTTTAGCCGGTGTGGTAGATACATCATTACAAAATGGTGCTTTGGCTTTTCCGCATCATAGTGTGGCTGCAAAAACTGGTACTGCACAAATGGTAGCGCCAAATGGAAAATATTATGACGACAGATATTTACATTCAATGTTTGCATATGTGCCAGCCAGCGACCCCAAATATTTAATATTCCTGTATAATGTGTATCCAAAAGGTGTTGAATATGCGTCTTACTCTTTAGCCAAGCCGTTATTCTCTTATTTGCAGTTTCTAATATCTTATGGAAAAATATTACCAGACAGATAAAGATTTATAAATAAGATGAACAGAGTAATAAAGAAGATTATAATTGTATTATTAAGATGGGTTTGCCGAGCTATTCTTTGGCGCCATAAACCAATAGTTATAGCCATAACTGGGTCCGTAGGTAAAACTACAACTAAAGACATTGTTGCACATGGGTTAAATGCTGTTACAACCGTTGGCCGGGCTGACAAAAGTTTTAACAGTGACTTTGGTGTGCCACTAGCAATAATAGATGCACCCAATCCATGGGGCAGTGTAACAGGCTGGATAGAAGTATTGTTTAAAGGTTTGCGTATTCTTGTAAAAGAAGATTATCCTAAAGTTTTAGTATTAGAAGTTGGTACTCGTTTCCCGGGTGATATTGCACGATTAGCAAAGTGGCTGCGTCCGCATATTAGTATTATTACGCATATTCCAGAAGTTCCGGTGCATATAGAATTTTTTGGTACTCGCCAAGCAATCGTGGATGAAAAAAGCGCTTTAGCAAAATATACACGTTCCGGAGGTACACTTGTTTTAAATCGTGATAGTCAATATGTTTTTGAAATAGCAAATAATTCCAAGCATCCAATAGTTTCTGTTGGTTTTAATAAAGAGTCTGACATTAGTGCAAGTAATATTGAAAGAACAATTACAGTAGACGGGGTCTACGGTATGCGCTTTACAGTAAGAGTTAAGGGTAAAGATATAACAGTTTTTGCACCAGGCTTTATTGCTAAACACCAAATTTATGGAGTTTTATTTGCCGCAGCCGCAGCTGATGTTTTAGGTTACGATGTGCAGCAAGTTTTAGAATCTATGGCAACATTAAAACCAACTGTAGGCAGACTAAACCCATTACTTGGATTAAACAACACTTTGATTCTAGACGATTCATATAACGCGTCTCCTGCAGCCATGGAAGCTGCAATAGAAACACTAACCAGTATTGATACTCCTGGACGCCACATTGCTGTTTTGGGGGACATGCTGGATTTAGGTAAAATGACAAAAGACGTACATGAAGAAGTTGGCAGATTTTTAAAAGAGCAAAAATTAGACTTTTTGTTTTTGGTTGGTCCGCGTATGGGTTATGCGTATGAATTATTGGTAAATGCAAAATACGCTAAAACAAAAATTGCACACAGTGACAACCCACTGGACGCACTGCCAATACTGGAAAAGATGATTAAACCAGGAGACACTATTTTAATAAAAGGATCGCAAGGTATGCGCATGGAACGTATTGTTACAGAACTCATACAAGATAAAGAAAATGCAAAAAAACTTTTGGTACGCCAAGAAGAAGAATGGTTAAAACGATAAAATAAAAATCCCGCCTAAGAAGCGGGATGTGTTTTTATAAGACCACAAGGGTAAGTTATTTTTTAATTCGTTTTTCAAATTCTTGCCAGACTTCGTCTACTGTAACGGCGTCACCGCTTTTCATATCATGTCCACCAAATCCTCGAAGAGAAGCTGTTACGGTATGATCCATGCCGTTTGTGTTAAAAGTTATGTCCAGACGCATATCACGGCCACCATTGGGATTTCTTTTGGTGAATGTTGCCGTCAACAGGTCACCAGTGTTTACCGTTTTAAGACCGAGTTTTTCCATTTTCTTTTTGTAAACGGCCATTGTTTTTTTAGGGTCTTTGGAAAATTGCCCTTTTGCGTTTCGGGGGACTTTTTGAGTGGCGGGGCCTTGGTTACCGATTCTGCTGTTGGTTGGAGAATTTTGTGCTTTAAAAGCCGTTGCTGATGTTTGGGGTACTTTGTCCATGATTGTAATTATTGTTGATTATTTTTTTAAACTTGGCCCCATCATCGCACGAATGGAGGAAAATGTCAAAAAAGCCTTATTTTTGTGCCTTGGACCCAGACGCAGAAGGTCTCACTAGGGGGTTGACATAGCTATTGACAAAGATGCTCTAATATGCTATAATGTACTTACATTAAAACATATGAAGAACACAATAAAAAACTGGGCATTAGCCACTACAATCGTTTCAATCCTTGCCTTAACCACAAGCTGTGGAGTATCCAAAAATACTAAACGCGGCTGTGATGGCAGAAAAAAGCAGCGTGTAGAAATGGGTTGGATGTAAAAATCGAACAAAACAAATCTTAAACACACCAAAGCCGAAGACAAAGTCTTCGGTTTTTTTATTTTGTGTGTGACCCTACAGGGAATCGAACCCTGATTACCGCCTTGAGAAGGCGATGTCCTAACCGTTAGACGATAGGGCCATGTGCAGTATTTATAACAAAGAATTACCTATTTATCAAATAAAAAAGACCCCGAGGGGTCTAGGTGTTTGCATTTTGTAATGCGAGTTTTGGTTGCGGGGAAAGCAAGGTTTTTAATTGGTCGATCTTTTCTTTAAACCAGTTCTTTTTTGGTGGCTTTGGCTTGGATGACATTAAATATAAAATTAACATAATTATGACATCTGCGAAAAATCTATTGGAAATGACCTCTTGAGATTCCTTGGTTGTACTTAATGCATAATAAATGGGTGTACGTATAACATCAATTATTGACATTAAGATAACCATTTGTCTAAATAATGCAAAGTTATGTTCAATAAGAACAGAGGAGACATCGTCTCTTGATCTGATCCTTTCCATAAGTTTTTCTGCAATTCGAACGAACATAATACCGAATGGAAGCATTATAATGTCTCTCCATAGTCCAAAGACATTTCCATCTTTGTTTTGGTATATTATCTTATGATAATTCTCCAATATAGAAAAGATGGATAGAAGCACAAATATTATTTGCATTATTTGAAAAGGTCTAATTCCAAAAATTCTTTGTGTCCATTCTGTGAACGATTGGAATTTAACAAGCAAAACCTGGTCAATCGCACTAAGGATTTTCATAGTTCTTGATTTATAAAGATAATACAATTTGATTATAAGGCTGTCAAACAAAGTAGAAAAAATGCATTAAATCTGCTATATTCATTTGGTAACAGTAATGAATAAATTATATGGGTTTAAAAAGTTTTTTAATTAAAAAGGCAATTGGCAGCAAACTAAAAGGTGTACCTAAAGACCAGGTGGACCAGCTTGTTTCAGAAATCGAGAACAATCCAGAAATGATAAAGTCCTTAAAAGCTTTGGAAGAAAACAAAGCAGTCAAGAATTTGTTAGAAAAAGTTCAAAAGGAAACCGAAGAAAAAATAAAAAATGGTATGAACGCAGAAATGGCTCAAATGGCCGTAATGATGAAATATAAAGATGAATTTATAAAATACCGCGAAGAACTAATGCCGCTAATGCATTTAATGGGCGGCATGAAAATGTAGTCTCAGGCTCTATAATCTATATTTTCTAAATAAACTTTTCCACATATAAAATTCCCAAGCCTTTTTTTAAAGGGTATACTTTAAAGTGTCAATAATTATAACTATTATTAAATAATAAAGATTACCCATTTCTACAAAAATTATGAAGAATATCCATAGACGTTTAGGTGAAAAATACTACTGGTACGCTAAATGGCACGAGCATCCTAAGCACTCTCTTGTTCACTGGATTGCGCTTGTAGTTGTTACTGTTGGTATTGGGTATCTTTTTATAGCCAAATTTGTTTTAGTTTCTAATGCTCAGGCCAGTTTAGAAGCAGAAGCTTTTGCTCAAGAGTTCGGCATGCACGTTCTTCAAGAAGACGAATATGCAATTGTTTCTACTGGAGATATTTCTTCTGGATCTATAGAATCCAACATAATGCTTAAAAGCGGAGACATGATTCCTATAAAAACTAATAGTGGGACATCAGTAACCGTAGTTGAGTACGATCCAAACTCAACAACATATTTACCGTCAAATGCATCTGGTGTTGAGATTCACTCACTTTCAGAATTTACTGGTTATGACGAAACCGGTGTGATCGATACTGCAATAACAAGAAAATTAAAAAAACAATCTGAAGTTTCTGTAATTGTTCGAATGAAATTGCCGTTTAATAAATTTTACGAACAAAATGATTCAGAAAATAGCCGCTCTGATAAATCCAAAGCTTTTGACAGTGCAAAATCATCAATTGCTGCTGTTGCTCGCATAAAAAAAGATTTAAAAATTATAAATGGTGTATCTGCCAGCGTGAATTCTCGTGCCTTAGAAGCGCTTAGTAGAAACCCAAATGTAGAAAAAGTTGATTTGGATAGAAACGTTACAGCTCTTCTAGACCAATCAGTAAGTGAGATAAAGGCTCCATACGTTTGGAATTTAATTGATAAAAACGGAAATACTATAACTGGAAATGGTACAACTATCGCAATTATAGATACTGGGGTTGATTATAATCATGCCGACCTTGGTGGATGTTTGGGCACAAACTGTAAAGTTATTGGTGGTTATGACTTTGTAAACAATGATTCTAACCCAATGGATGACCAAGGCCACGGTACCCATGTGGCAGCAACCGCTGCAGGTAAGGGGTTGCTAAATGGAGTAGCCCCAGATGCAAAAATCTTAGCTTACAAAGTATTGGGCTCAGATGGTTCTGGAAGTTTCTCTAACGTTATTGCAGCTATTGGCCGAGCTACCGATCCAAACCAAGATGGAAATTCCAGTGACCATGCCGATGTAATTAGTATGAGCTTGGGTGCAAATTGTGGAACCTATACAACAGGTTGTGGCCCCGAGGATTCGGTTGCCTTGGCGGTTAATAATTCATCTGCGGCCGGAGTAATTAACGCTATTGCGGCAGGTAACAATGGCCCTAATTCATCTACTGTTGGGTCTCCTGGGGCTGCTAGTAGTGCAATTACTGTAGCGGCTGCTTGTAAAAAATCTCAACTTGGAAACACAACAAATTGTGTAGATGGACCAATTGCTGTTTTCTCTTCTCGTGGACCGGTAGTTTATAATGGCACCGATTACCAAAAACCAGATATTGCAGCTCCAGGTGTTTTGATATGTGCTGCACGCTGGGCTACTGCTTTTAGTGGATCTCCAACATGTTTTGACAGCACTCATATTCGTATTTCTGGAACCTCAATGGCAACACCACATATTGCCGGGGTTGCGGCTTTGATGAAGCAAGCAAATCCAACTTATTCTCCAGCAGAAATTAAAAGAAGATTAAAAGACACAGCAACTGTTCTTAGTGGCGCAGGTTATAACGACCAAGGTGCCGGTGAAGTAAATCTTGAAGCAGCTATCCCAATAGTGCAGCAAGCCAAAGTCTTACCAGATGTTTGGAAGCCAGTTACAGATCCAACTAAAAAATTGTCAAAAAATACTCAAAACTTTTCTGTAACTTCACTTGAAAGTGGAGTAGATAGTTTAACTATGAATTTCGTTAGTCCAGATTCTGGTATTACTTTTTCTTCAGACAAAGATACTTTGGACGTAGCGGGCCAAGGAACAGATAATTTTGTTGGAACAATTACAGTAGATAATGATGTCGTTAAACCGGGTAAATATTTGACTACTATTTATTTACTAAGTAATAACGAGAAAAAAGCTGCTATTACTATTCCTATAGAAGTTTCTCCAACTGTTACATCTTCTAATGTTAATCTAGATTATGGTATTGATAACCCAACACTTTCTTCTTGGGCGTCTGCGCCAATTTCAATTGCGTTTACAAACAAACGTACCGATGCCGATCAAACTTTAACTATTTCTAAAAGCACATACCCAACCGGTATTACATATCAAACTAGCGTAAGTTCTATTACAATACCGGCCGGAGAAACTGTTAGCTTGAATACAAGCTTTAGTGTAAATAATTCTTCAGTTCCAAATGGTGTTTACAATGGTACACTTTCGTTAACTAGTAGTTCAAATTCAATTATTTTCCCAACAAAATTTTCTAAAAATTATGCAATTAAATTTGAAGGTACTCCAGAAGATATAAAAGGGGCTCGTGTTACTGTTTATTCACAAAGTAGCCCAGAAAGATATTCTCTTGTTTCCATAACAACTAGCCCGCAATATGTTTTTGTTAATGGTACCGGCACTTATGATGTGGAGACTTGGTTTACAAATCCAAGCTGTAATTATGGTAGTTGCGGTTATGTAATTAAAGAAGGTATTACCCCTAATGGTTCTTCTGTCGTATTAACTAAATCTGACATTACTCGTAGTGTAACTATTAAGCCAACAGGTATAGACGGAAACCCATTGTATGGATTACCTTTATCTCTCTTTAGTTTTAGTAAATTAGCTAGTGCTGGAAAAAGTTCTGGAAATACTGCACTGTACGTCGGAGGAGGTATTCCTATTATTGGTGTATCTAATACAAGTAGTAATTATACTATGAGTATCTCTGGTTCAAGTTATGGACAAGAGAATCCATTTTACTATTTCGCTAGTTTAATTACGGCCAACACTGGCAACGTTACTGTAACCAACACTGTTGCCGACTTGAAAAAACTTACTGGTAACCCGTCACTAAATGTTCCGGATGGTGCTACTACTAACTTACCAAGTATTTGGCAATGTTTAAAAACAGTTTGTTCTATTGCTAGTAGTGACACCGTTAAAACAGTTACAACACCTTTTAGTCACACAATTTATTATTCAACATCTTATCCGGAAACTTCTCAAGATTTTGCTCTTAGGTATTTATCAATGTATTACACTAGTCCATACTTTGATATAACTTCAGGAATTCAAAAATCTTTAGTAAATAGCACAACTTTCTTACCGCTTAATTTAAACAGACCATTGCTTACTGGTATTGGTCCACTGTCCTTTATGGCTGGTTTCCAGAATACTGCATCTTTAATAAAAGTTATTCCTCCTATTACTTCTACTGCTGCTTATCTTTTCCGTCAGGATTATTCTTTCCCTGGGTCTCAACCTATTCCATATGAAATATCAAAAAGTGGTACCCAAGTTACTTCTGGATTTTTACCAGCTATGAACAAAACATTCAGTTCTGCTACTATTCCTCAAACTCTTTTGTCATTTGCAACCGGTTCTGGTACATATCAATTCCATGCGGCTTTCCCTTATCAAATTACCGCCAAGAATATGAATGCAGATTTTCTTGCTTCATTTAATACTGGGGCAGCTGACCCAAATCCTCCTTCAATTAAACATATAAAGTTTTATACTGGTGGTTCACTTAGTGAAGTGTATGACGCAGCTAAAACCAATAAACTTGAAATGGAATTTTACCCAAATACAGGTACTATATCTTCCATGGAATTAAGTTATTCTACTAACAATGGAACAAGCTATTCTAATATTCAAACTACAAATTCAAGTGGGGTATATACAGCCTCGATTCCACAGGTTCAAACAAGTGGTAAAATAGCATTCAAAGTTAAAGTAACTGACAGTGCAAATAACTACATGCAATATACTTTTGAAATGCCAACTACATCTTTTGTACCTACTCCAGACACTAGTTCTCCGACTGTTAGTATTACAACACCAGTAAAGGATGCGACTTTGCAAAATACAGTTGCAATTTCTGCTACTGCTGCAGATGATGTCGCCGTAGACCATGTTGATTTTTACTCTGGTACAACTCTTATTGGTGCCGATTCTAGTTCACCATATGATTTGTCTTGGAACACAACAACAGTTGCAAATGGTGCTTATTCATTAACCGCTAAAGCTTATGATGCGGCAGGAAATAGCGGGACATCAGGCGCCGTATCTGTAACTGTAAGTAATACTACTACAATACCTGCAGACACTACTTTGCCAACTGTTTCTGTTACAAAGCCGGGTAATAATTCTACTGTAACTGGATCTGTTACTCTTAGCGCTATGGCCAGTGATAATGTGGGTGTAACAAAAGTTTCATTCTTCAGAGGTACAACACTTATAGATACAGACACCACTGCTTCCACAACTTATGATGTAGCTTGGGATACAGCAGCCGTTCCAGATGGTGCGTATGCCATTACCGCTAAAGCTTATGATGCGGCAGGTAATATAGGAACATCTTCTGTTATTAACGTTACAGTTAATAATACAACAGCTCCTTCGTCTGACACTACTGCGCCAATAATTTCTATTGTTTCGCCAACAAATGATGGTACAACGTTTAGTCCTTTACCTCAAAAGGGATCTTTAAAAGTTACAGCTAATGCTGATGATATTAGTGGAATCTCTACAATTACAATTGCTGTTGATGGAGTTAAAGTCAAATTATGTTCTGCCGTTGCAACTTGTACATATAGTTGGAGTATGAACTTGGCAAAATCAGGGTCTCATACAATTAGTGTTACTGCAAAAGACAAATCTGCTGCTGGTAACACTAGCACCAAAACTATTACCGGAATAAAATAATCTAAATTATTCAACTAAAATTGGTTAAAATATGAAATATACTAAACTTATATTAATAATTCTGGTTGTTGTTGGGTTAACAGTTTTTGCTTTAAATAGAAAACCAAAACCAGAATTAGTTATAGAGGAATCACAGTTGCCAAACAATAGTGGAATAAACTTTTGCTATATTTGGAATACCGAGGCGGGCGACAGTGCTAGTTTAAAAATGAATTTATCTGGCACAGGCGGCAGTATTGTTACTGGTAGATTTGATTATATGCCCGCACAAAAAGATAAAAAGACAGGAACATTTACTGGTACCGCTGGCCCAGTAGATAAATACAAAATGGCACGTACTGCACGCGTTATTTGGAATGCCAGTGGTGAAGGCGTAACTAATAAAGAAGAATTATATTTTGACTTTGGTGAAGGTAACGCATACCCAGCATTTGGCGAAATGGTTTTAGGTAAAGATGGGGTATATGTATACAAAAACCCAAACAATCTATCATACCCAATCCCAATGCAAGATACTGAATGTAGTAATAATAAAAATTTATGAAGTATTGGATCAAGAGACTTTCGCATCCATTTAGAGGATTAAAATATGCCTTCACTCGTGACTTTGCCGTTAAGTTTGAAACAATAGTTTTTGGAATCATCGGCTTACCACTCCTATATTTTTTATTTGATCTATCTACTAAAGAATTATTACTTCTTATATTTTGCTGGTTTTTCATTGTCGTTACAGAAATTCAAAACTCTGCTATTGAAATAGCACTTACAAAACTTCATCCCGAACACGATGAGGCAATTGGCCAAAGTAAAGATTTGGCTTCAGCAGCTGTGGTGTGGGCATTTATATTTGGACTTATTTGTATATTTTTTATATTAAGCGGAAAAGTTTAATCAAAAAGATTTAAATTTTCAAAAAAACCATATTTCTGCTATATTAACCACATGAAATTAAGTATCGGAATTGTGGGGTTGCCGAATGTTGGGAAATCGACATTGTTTAATGCGCTTACGAAGAAAAGTGTTCCAGCAGAAAACTATCCTTTTTGTACTATTGACCCATCAGTAGGTATTGTTGCTGTTCCAGACGAAAGATTAAATTTACTATCTATATTTTCTAAATCTGTAAAAACTTTGCCAGCAGTAGTGGAATTCGTAGACATTGCCGGTCTTGTAGAAGGCGCCAGCAAGGGTGAAGGATTGGGTAATAAATTCCTGTCACACATTCGCGAAGTAGACGCCATACTGCATTTGGTTCGCCTTTTCCCAATTTCAAATCTTGGTAAGGATGGTAAAGAATTATCCGGCGGGGAAATGCAGCACGTGTATAGCGACTTTAACCCATCTCGTGACATGGCCGTAATAAATATGGAATTATGTTTAGCCGATCTAGAAACTGTTACAAAACGCCGCGGCATTGTAGAGCGTGATGCAAAAAAGAATGTTAAAGAAGCAATAATAGAATTAGCCGCAATAGAAAAAGTTTTTGCAATGCTAGAATTAAGTTTACCTGCACGGCGTGCCGATTTGGATGAATTTGAATACAAAGCTATAAAGCAATTAGGGTTAATTACATTAAAGCCAATGTTATACGGTTTAAATACTCGCGCTGGGGCTAATAATTTAAATCATAGCGCACCGGAAATATATAATGAACTACTAAACGAAGTAAAAGACCAAAGAGCTGGATTTGTATTGTTTGATGCAAAAAT
>CAZCNC010000005.1:0-15519 GCA_964500715.1 uncultured Candidatus Saccharibacteria bacterium
AAATGATAGGCAAGATCACAAATTCTATGAAGAATATTCGTGGCAAAACATCTTTTTCAAATATTTCTAAGGTAGGACAATTTAAAGACATGAGCGAAAGAGAAGTAAAAGTTTCTGTAATCGTCAGCTTTTTGGCGGTACTGGAACTTGTACGCAGTGGCCTAATGGATGCCGAGCAAAACAACACTTACGGTGATATACTGTGTGAACCAATGAGTATTATTAATGTTGAAACGGTTTAATATGAGTGATTTGGCAAATACAATCGAAGGTATTTTATTTTACGAAGCAGACGCACTAACTGTTGCGGAAATTTGTGATTTATTAAGCGAAAAATCTAGTACTGTCATAGATGCGTTAGATGAATTAAAACAAAAATATTCTGAGAAATCAGCTTCTGTGGTAATGCTTAGTCAAAATGACTCTTATCAGCTTGTGGTTGCGGGCGCAGCACGAGACGCAATAATTGCGCGTGACGAAAAAGAAAGAGAAGGAGAATTATCTCGGGCAGCACTTGAAACTCTTTCTTGTATACTTTATCTTGGCAGTGCAACTAAAAGCCAAATAGATTATATTCGTGGCGTTCAAAGCGGATATATGTTGCGGACTTTGGCATCGCGCGGACTAATTGCACGCAGTGGTAGAAACGGCCGTGACACTCAATATGTCCCTACTGTAGAAACGTTACGTTTTATGGGAATCAGTAATCCAGAAGATATGCCAGACTACGAGAATATCAATGGTGAATTTAATCGCGCAATTAACAGTGGTTTTAATAATAGTGAAGAATAATATGAGTAACTACATCGCTAGTTTATTTGCTTCTGGAATTATTGCTGTTTTTCTGGGATTTGGTATTGCACCCAGTTTTCGTCGATTAGTTTATCGTTATAAATTGTGGCGCCAAGTTAGCCGGTCCGAAAATACTACAAACGTTCATTTTCAAGCAATCAACAATACAGAAGAAACCAAAATTCCGCGGGTTGGTGGGGCTTTGATTGTTATTATTACTGTGCTTTCGATTTTAATACTTTTTGTGTTGGCACGTTTTACAAATGTTCCAGCTTTCAAATCTTTAGACTTTTTGTCACGCAGCCAAACTTTGCTTCCATTGGCAGCTTTTGTTTTTGCTGCCTTTGTTGGGTTTGTTGATGATGGATTACAAATTTGGGGTCGTGGGAAATGGTCACAAGACCCAATAATTCTAAGGGTTATAAAATCAGTCTCAATAATATTACTGGGCTTACTGTTGGGTTTGTGGTTTTATATCAAGCTTGGGGTTACAACAGTTCACATTCCATGGTATGGAGAAATGTATTTAGGTTTTCTTTTTGTTCCGTTTTTTATACTTGTTTTGTACAGCGTTTTTTCCGGATCAGTTATTGACGGGGTAGACGGCTTATCAGGTGGGGTTATGTTGTCTACTTTTGGGGCATATGCAATTATTACTTATTTTCGACATCAGTATGATTTGTCTGCTTTGGCCGTAATAATAGTTTGTAGTATTTTAGTTTTTCTTTGGTATAACATTATACCGGCACAATTTTATATGGGAGAAACTGGCATGTTGGCGCTGACAACCCTAATCACAATTTATGCTTTCTTCACAGACACAGTATTACTTTTGCCAATTTTAGTTTTTCCACTTTTCTTTACATCTCTTTCTGTTGTACTTCAACTAATTTGGAAAAAAGCTTTCAAAGGAAAAAAGCTTTTCTTGGTGGCACCGGTCCATCATCATTTTGAAGTTATGGGTTGGGGCCGCCCCAAAATTGTTATGCGTTTTTGGATAATTGGTTTCATTACATCAATTTTGGGTAGCATTTTAGTTTTTATTAGTTAGCTTATGAGACGACTCTTTGCCGCAGATAAAGTTTTGGTAACTACATTTTTGCTTTTACTTGGTGTGGGCTTGATGTTCTTTCTTTCTGCTTCCCTTGGAATACTGGCATCAAGTGCTGTAAAATTTGCTTCAATAGTAAAAACCCAATTGTTGTTTGGTTTTGCTGGTGGAATTATTGCTTTTTTAATTACAATTAGAATTAAAACGGAATTTTGGCAAAAATATGCTCCAATATTTTTTATTGGAGCCTTGGTCTTTACTGCACTTGTTTACATTCCTGGAATCGGAATTTCTGCCGGCGGTGCACGTCGTTGGATAGACATTGGTCCAATTTCAATTCAGCCCGCAGAATTTTTAAAGGCTGCAGCCTTAATTTATTTAACTGCACTTTATGCTAAATTTATTAAAAAAAGAAACAACAAGAATTCCAAAGAAAGTATAAATTTGTTTCAACTTTTAGCGCCTGCACTTATAATACTTTTTCTTTGTGCATCGGTGTTACTACCTCAACCAGACACCAAAAGCGTAGTATTGATTTTTCTTTTAACAGCGTCTCTTTTATTTGTTGCTGGTCTGCCGTACAAAATTATTTTTTCAATGTTGGGGCTCATGGTTATTTTGGGAGCCTTTTTAATTTCTACAAAACCATATGTTGCTAATCGCTTTAAGACCTTTTTAGATCCAGGCAGTGACCCACGAGGCGCATCGTACCAGTTGCAGCAATCTTTTATCGCACTTGGATCTGGGGGCATCTTTGGACAAGGTTTTGGTCAGAGTGTTCAAAAATTTAATTTCTTACCCGAGCCTCATGGGGATTCTATTTTTGCCGTGGTTGGAGAAGAGGTTGGATTTGTTGGGGCAGTTGTAATAATAGGACTTTATGTAGTGTTTGTTTTGCGGGGAATTAAGATTGCTCAAACTATGGAATCTCCATTTGGAAGACTTTTCTTTATTGGATTTTTTACACTTTTTGCTTTTCAAGCATTTTTAAATATTGCATCAACTGCCGGGGTAATTCCGCTTACAGGGGTGCCGCTACCATTAATGAGCCATGGTGGAACATCACTATTTATTAACCTGGCCTTGTTTGGCATAATAGTAAGGCTACTATACGAAAAAGAAAGATTGGTCTAATGAAAAATCTGTTTCTTGCATCCATTTTTGTTTTTATTTTATTACCAGCAAAATTATTTGCAGCTGGAATCTCTATTACAGAAATAATGTATGACGCAGAAGGCTCTGACTCTGGCCGTGAGTGGATAGAAATTTATAACGGAACGGGTGGTAGTATTGATTTAACAAAATATAAATTTTTTGAAGCCGGAGTTTCTCACGGTATAACAGCACTTGATTCTGGAGTAATGTTGGTCAATAACAGTTATGTAATTATTGCGGAAAATGCTACAAATTTTTCTTCTCTTTACAGCAGTGTACCCAAATCACAAATTTACGATTCTTCTTTTTCTTTGTCCAATACTGCCGGTGAATATTTGGCAATTAAGGATGAGAACGGAAATATTTTATTTGATGTAACTTATGATGTTTCCTTGGGTGCAGCTGGGGATGGTAAGACACTGCAGCTAACATCAGGTAATTCTTGGGTTGCTAATAGTCCTACATTTCTAAGCGGCTATACTGGTAGTCAACAAGATAATAAAAATACAGAAGAGACTAATAATTCTAATAACCAAAATACCACTACAGAAACAACTTCAACATCTAATACAAATGGCATAAGTTTTACTCCATATAAAAAAGACCCCGAAATGCTAATTGTTTTTGATACGCCCAAAAATGTTGTGTCTGGGATAAAAAACACATACAAGGCAACAGTTTATGGCTACAGCGGAGAACTTGTAACCGGCGGCAAATTCATATGGAATTTTGGTGATGGTAATACCGAAGAGCTAAATTATAATAATCCTGTTGAACACATTTATATTTATCCAGGGGAATACACAATAACTTTGTCTTATAAATATAATTGGTATATAAAAACAGTTGTAATATCAAAAATTAATGTAACGGTCATTGCTTCACCTATTAAAATTACAAAATTATACACCAATCCTTTTCCCGCAGTTGGGATTACAAATACAAAAGATATCGAATACGATATTGGCGGTTACGTTATCCGTACTAAAGATACACGAATTATAATTCCAGAAGCAACTTATATTGGTCCAAAAGATGAAATAGTAATTACATTGCCAGCTGGAAATTATAAAGTTGAAGATTTGGAATTAGTAGACCCATCTGGTTTTACTATAAATAAAATTAATAATACGGGTGAAACTAAGATAGGCAAAAATATTACGGCAAGCGTGGGTAACTCTTTTAATACTGGCAGTTCTAAATTGTTAGACTTTAATGACCAAACATACAATCCTAAGCTCATAAATTTGGATGAGCCTACAGAAAAAAGTAAGAAAAATTATTGGCCTATTATATCTTTATTAGGTGTCGTCGCTATTGGGTCAACTCTAGTGTTTGTTTTAAGAAAGAAAAACTCTATAAACTTGGGCGAGTCTGACGAATATGCTTTACAAGACGAGTAATAAATGTAAAAGTAATTATATAATATGGATAAAAAGAATGTTGTAATAATTGGAGCTGGGTTCGGAGGCATAGAAGCCGCACGTCATCTGGCTCAATATCGTAATTTGGTAAATGTAACTCTAATCTCTAAACAAGAGAGTTTTTTGTACTATCCAGCTTTATACAAATTGGCTGCTAAAGATTATACTTATTTCTCGGCCATAAAAGTAAAAGATATGATACCTCAAAATGTAAATTTTTTGGTAGATGAAGTTATTTCTATAAAAAAAGATGACAAAAAAATTTCTTTCTACAAAAGAGAAGATTTAAGTTATGATATTTTAATTCTAGCGTTGGGTTCTGTTACAGAAGACTTTGGTACGCCTGGAGTTCGCGAGCATATGTGCCAATTTAGAACCTTGGAAGACATTAATTGCCTACGTGGAATTATTAGTGAACATACAACATCTCACCATACCGAACCCGTAATAGTTGTTGGCGGTGGGCCAACTGGCGTAGAGCTAGCTGCTTGCATCCAAAATGTTTTTAAAGAAGAAGGAACTTGTAGTGATAAAACCCATAACCATGTAATGATTATTGAAGCTTCTCCTTCTGTAGTTTCTCAGCTTCCAGAACGTGCACGTCATAAAATAAAAAATCGTTTATCAAAAATGGGCTTGGCTTTATATACTGGAACACGTGTCATATCTTATGACGGTCATATTCTAAAAACTAATACTGGTGAATTTGCTTCTCGTACAGTTGTATGGGCGGCTGGTCTTGCTGCGCATCCATTACTAAAAGAAATTGGTGCTGAATATGACAAAAAGGGTCGCGTACTGGTTAATGAATATTTGGAAACAAATGTCGCTAATAATATTTCCATCATTGGGGACTCTGCTTCTACTCCACGTTCGGGGCTAGCCCAAACCGCAATCTATGATGGTAAATTTGTAGCCCATTCAATTATAAAAAAAATAAAAAACAAAAAAAGAAAGATTTATAAATCTCCATATGTGGGGTATGCCGTACCAGTTGGACCAATGTGGGGGATTGCTTCTTTTGGGCCAATAATTTTTTCTGGAATACTGGGATCTTTGATGCGTGATATTATTGATTTACGCTATCTTTTGACTCATGTTAGTTTTAAAACAGCTTTAAGAATATTCCGAGGTTTACATACCCAATAGGCTTAATTTAAAGGGCATTTTGGCCTATTGACACATATATACAAAAAATGATATAATGTGCTCATGAAAGCTTATGTTAGGAACTCTCTATTTGTTGCCATTTTTGCGGCAATAGCGTTTTTCGGCGGCGTACAAAAAGCCGATGCATTGTCAATAAGTCTTGGGCTTGGTTATGGCAGCTATACTGGTTACAGTACTGGCTATAATAGTCCATACGGTTATAACAATTACTATAGTGCTCCTGTAAACTGTTTTAACTCTGGTTACCCATGTAATGGTTACTTTGGTGGAAACAATTATAATAACTACGGTTATGGTAACTATGGTTACAATTATGGTAGTTATGGATACGGAACTGGTGGTTGTGGGTACAGTTGTTACGGATATACAAATAATTATCCTTATACAATGTCGTCTCCTACATACTATAATTCTGGGTCTTACTATGATTATTACCCAGCTCGTACATATGGATCTTATACAAGTTCTAATATGTACTCGACTTGGTACGGATACTAATATAAAAAAATCCCCAATTGGGGATTTTTTATTATCTGTTTAAGTAGTATTTAAGTGTATAAATCCAGTCTTCTTCGGTATCACTTTGGGCAGCTTGTTTTTGAGCTAGTAGCCATTCTAAATAATTTGGATCAGTCGCAGCAACATCGCTAATTGCTTTGCCATTATGTTTACCAAACATAAATGTTTTTATTAGCATCGGTTCGTAGGATATTTTTATCATACGCTCGGTTAAACTACTTCCAGTTTCGCCGGTTAGCTCACTTAGCTTTTTGGCTAAAAATTTAAACACAGCTTCTAGTACAATAATGTCTCCGCGTGCGTCATGTGCTATGGCCTCTATTTCAATGTCGTAATAATATCTTAAGTATTGTAAGTTATATTTTGGCAAGGTCCCATCACGGTCAATAAATTGAGCAATTTTTAGCGTATCAATATATTGTTTTATTTCAATACCTTCACGCCGTAGCATTCCAATATCAAACTTTGCGTTATGGGCTATTAATACATTTTTAGGATCATCATTAATTTCCTTAAATTTTTGCCATAAAGAACTTCCTTGAAAAGGCTCTTTATCAGCAACCATTTTATTCGTAATATGACATACTGCCATTGAATCAATTGTTATTGGAATTGGCGGCTTGAATAAACCATTGGGCATATCTTCTTCGCCTTCATTCTTCCATGCAATTTGGCATAGAAAATCCGCGTCCGTAATTCCGGTTGTTTCTGTATCAAAGAAAATGTGATTATATTCCATACTATGGAGTACTATACCATGTATGCTATAATGGTGTATATGCAGAATATTCACCTTACTTTAAAGGATACTTTGAAAGATGCTATGAAGGCCAAAGACACTGTCCGTCTTAATGTTATTCGTGGGCTTTTAACTGCTTTTACAAATGAGCTTGTTGCTACAAATCATACCCCACAAGACACATTGGAAGATATTGAGGCCGTCAAGGTTATTCGTCGTACTATCAAACAGCGGGAAGATGCAATTTCTCAATTTACTGCCGCTGGGCGTACTGATTTGGCCGATGAAGACAAGGCTCAAATGGAAATACTAAAGACTTATGTTCCAACTCAAGCCGACGAATCTGAAGTAAAAATTATTGTAGAAAAAGTAAAGGCCCAGATGGGTGAAATAGACAAATCAAAAATGGGAATGTTAATTGGAGCTGTAAAGAAAGAATTAGGAGACCGTGGTGACGGCAACATTATAAAGAAAATAGTAGAAGAAAGTTTTTAATATGGTAATGCGACTAATTTATCACTGGTTTACAATATTGTTAGCTGTTGGAGCATTGTCACACTTTGTTACAGGTGCAACAATTGATACTGCTGTAACTGCGGCACTTGTAGCTGCATGTTTAACAGTCGTGCACGTTTTAATAAAGCCAATTACTGAAGCTTTTCATATCCCAGTAAATTTGCTTTCTTTAACTCTTTTATCGCTTATTTTTAATACGCTAGCACTATGGTTCTTGGGTTCTTTAATTACCGGGTTTGTTATTTCGACAGTTCCAGCAGCTGTATTCGGGGCGATTATCCTTTCAGTTTTGGCGTGGTTTAATAACCGCATGGTTAGTTAGTAATGGACAAAGACTTAAAAATTTTTACCGATATTGTTGTAATCTATCACTCTAAATGTAGTGACGGTTTTGGTGGTGCCTGGGCTGCTTGGAAAAAATTTGGTGATTTAGCAACTTATCTAGCCGCAGAAGATCGTGACCACTATCATGTAAACTTGGACGGCAAAGAGGTTTATATTATCGACTATTCTTATCCTAAAGAAGTTTTGTTGGAACTAGAGCAAAAAGCAAAAAAGCTTGTAATAATAGACCATCATCTTTCAGCCCATGAGACTGTAATGTCTGTAAAAGAACATGTTTATGACGGAGACCATTCTGGTGCATATTTAGCTTGGCAATATTTTTTCCCAAACGAGAAAATGCCTAAACTAATTGACTATATTGAAGATGGGGATTTATATAGATTTTCACTACTGGATGCACGATCAATACTTGCTTACGTTCACGTTGCACCCTATGATTTTGTGGTTTTTTCTAAAATTGCCGAAGAATTAGAAACTGATTCTGGTTATATAAAAATTCTTGAACAGGGAACATTACTGCGTACAGTACACGAGAGACAGGTAGAATATTTTGCAAAGAAAGCCGAACTTGTAGAATTTGAAGGTTACACTATATATGCAGTAAATGCTAACAATATTGTTGCTAGTGATTTGGGTAGTTTACTCTCTACAAAGCAAGGTCCGTTTGCTTTAATTTTTAATTACGAAAACTGGGGCTGGAAATGCTCATTGCGTGGTGATGGAACCGTTGATCTTTCAAAGATTGCTGCTAAATATGGCGGTGGCGGACACCACAATGCATCTGGGTTTGCGGTAGAAGTAGATGTACACCCACTACAATTTATTAAAAAAGTAAAAGAATAATATATGGCATTAACTGATGAATTAAAATTTTCTGCGCGTGCTGGCCGTGGAGGCGATGGCGTTGTTCGTTGGCGTCACGAAAAATTTATTGCTCGTGGTGGACCCAATGGTGGTGACGGTGGTTGGGGTGGAAATGTTTATATTATTTCGTCTCGGGATACAAATATCTTAGGTACATACAAAAAATCTCAAAAAAAATTTGTGGCTGGTAATGGTCAAGCTGGTCAAGGCCAAAGTAAGCATGGTAAAAATGGTGCCGATGTAGAAATTGCATTACCAATTGGTTCTGTAATTACAAACCAGAAAACTGGTGAAGTTTTTGAGATTTTAAAAGATTCTGACCGCTTTATGATATTAGCTGGGGGCAAAGGTGGATATGGTAATGAACATTTCAAAAGTTCACTTAATGTTGCACCAATGGACGTAACAGAAGGTAAAGACGGCGAAGATGGTGAATTTTTTGTTGAACTAAAAATGATTGCAGACGCCGGTTTTGTTGGTTTTCCAAATGCAGGCAAATCTTCATTGTTAAATATTTTAACAAATTCAAAATCTAAAGTGGGGAACTATGACTTTACAACACTGGACCCACATTTGGGCGTTTACCATGGTTATATTTTGGCTGACATTCCTGGTCTTATTGAAGGCGCCAGCGATGGTAAAGGATTGGGTGCAAAATTTTTAAAACATATATCTCGTACCAATACCATTGTGCATTTAGTCTCAGTAGAGAATGACGACGTTGCAAAAGTTTATAAAATTATTCGCAAAGAACTTGCTGCTTACGGCGAGGGCTTGAAAGATAAAAAGGAAATTGTAGTTCTTTCTAAGTCTGATATTGCAGATGAAAAATTAGTTTTAAAAAAGAAAAAAGAATTAGAAAAAGCCAGTGGCCAGGAAGCCCATATATTGTCACTTTACGATGATAATTCTGTAAAAGCTTTTGCAGACGCACTGGTAAAGACCCTTAAAGAATAAGCTAATTTCTGTTATACTGGCAATATATGAGCGAAACGAAAAGACCATACTACGTTACGATTGGGCTAGAGATCCATGCAGAACTAAAAACCAATACTAAAGCCTTTTGTGCGTGTAAAAATGACCCAGAGGTAGAATTACCCAATATTTATGTTTGCCCAGTTTGTACTGCTCAGCCTGGGTCTTTACCTGTTTTAAACCAAAAAGCTGTAGACCATATGGTGCGCGTAGGTCTCGCAATTGGTGCCGACATTGCTAATTTTACTGAATTTGATCGTAAGAACTATTTTTATCCAGACATCCCAAAGGCTTACCAGATATCTCAATATAAACACCCAATAGTCTCTGGTGGTAATTTAGCTGGGGTTGCAATTACTCGTGTACATTTAGAAGAAGATACAGCAACATCTAGCCACGACAAGGGGAATTATTCACTGGTAAATTTTAACCGCGCGGGCGTACCATTAATGGAGCTTGTTACCGAGCCTGTAATACACGACACGGAAACAATTGTAACTTTTGCAAAGGAATTGCAACTACTTCTTCGTACTCTGGGGGCAAGTGATGCCAATATGGAGCGTGGTCAAATGCGTGTAGAAGTAAATGTTTCTATCTCGCCTGATAAAGATAAGCCACAGAAAAAGTACGTTGAAGTAAAAAACATAAATTCATTCCAGGCTGCAAAACGTGCAGCAGAGTACGAAATAAAACGCATGACAGATTTGTGGGAGAAAGGCGAGGAAGACAAAATAGTAAAAGAAACACGCGGCTGGGATGAAAATAAGCAAATCACAGTTTCGCAGCGTTCTAAAGAAAATGCCGAAGATTACCGTTATTTTCCAGAGCCGGATTTACCCAAACTATATCTACATGAAATGTATGATTTAGAAAAAGAGAAAAATAATTTACCAGAATTGCCACATGCAAAGCGCGAGCGGTTTAAAAATGAATTTGGAATTAAAGACAGTGATATAGAGCTTTTTGTGCAGGACGAAATTATTGGTAATTTCTTTGAAGCAATTTCAGCCGTAATAGACAATAAAGAAATAATTCAAACTGCGGCGAACTATATTACATCTGACCTGGCTGGAATATTAAAGTCTGATACAAATGCATTATTGCCAGAACCAAAAGATTTTGCAGAACTTATTCAAATGGTAGCCGGTGGTGAATTATCATCTCGAGCCGCAAAAGACATTTTGGCTGTAATGGTAAAAGAACCACAGAGTCCGCGCGCTTATGCTGAGGCTAATAATTTAATTCAAAAGAATGACCCAGAAGCATTGAAAAATTTAGCCCAAAAATTGATAGATGAATCTCCAGAAGTGGTAGCGTCTTACAAAAGTGGTAAAGAAAACGCTATAATGTCACTAGTAGGGAAGATTATGAAAGAATCTGGTGGCAATGCAAACCCCACAATGGCCAAAGAAGTATTAATAGATTTATTAAAATAATATATGGGAATATTTAGTAAAGAAAAAAAGATCCGTGTTGCAATAAATGGTTTTGGGCGTATTGGCCGAGCTTTTACAAAAATTGCTTGGGAGAGACCAGAAATAGAAATAGTAGCGGTTAATGACCTGGGTGATGTTGCCAACATGGCTTACTTACTAAAATACGATACTGTTTATCATGCATGGAGATATGATGTATCTGCTAATCCATCCACTAGTCCTGAGATGCCAGGTGAAATAAAAATTGACGGCAAAAAAGTTGCTGTTTACGCTAAAAAAGATCCAATGGAATTACCTTGGAAGGATTTAAATATTGATGTGGTTGTAGAATCTACCGGACTTTTTACATCTTATGACAAAGCTAACGTGCATATAAAAGCTGGCGCTAAAAAAGTTGTTATTTCCGCTCCAGCAAAAGAAGGAGAAATATCGTCACCAGGAGAAACTATTCTTTTAGGAGTAAATGAAGATAAGTTTGGTACATGTGATGTTACTTCTAACGCATCTTGTACAACCAATGCAGCTAGTCCTATTATTGCAATACTACATGAGGCTATTGGGATTGAAAAAGCAATTTTATCTACTACACATGGCTACACTGCATCACAAAGTATAGTGGACGGTCCAAATAAAAAAGATTTTCGTGAAGGCCGTGCAGCTGCACAAAACATTGTGCCGTCTTCTACCGGAGCTGCCATTGCTGTAACAAAAGCTTTTCCTCAGCTAACAAATAAATTTGATGGTATTTCTATGCGTGTGCCAGTAGCCGCTGGGTCTATTGCGGACATTACATTTATTGCCAAGCGCAACACTACAGTTGAAGAAGTAAATAAAATTTTAACAGACGCTGCAAATTCTCCACATTGGTCAAAAGTTTTTGCTGTGACTAATGAACCATTAGTGTCCAGTGATGTTTTGGGTAATTCTCACGCATCTATAGCAGATTTGGAAATGACACGCGTTGTAGATGGCAACTTGGTAAAAGTTTTAGGTTGGTACGACAACGAAATGGGGTATACCAATACGCTGGTGGATCATGTGATCAAAACAGGTCAAACAATTTAGTTGACTTTTTAATAAAAAAATGATATAATGTGCGCATAGGTTCTTATTAGATAAAAGAAAAATTAAATGAAAGATTTTAAAGGAGGTAATAAGTTCGGAGGTGGCGACCGTGGTGGTCGCGGAGGAGACCGTGGAGGTCGTCCAAGCTTCGGAGGAGGTAACAGATTTGGCGGCGGTGACCGCGGAGGTCGCAGTGGTGATCGTGGAGGATTCGGCGGAGGCCGATCTGACGCGCCACAAATGCATGAAGCTATATGTAGCAATTGTGGTAAGAAATGTGAAGTTCCATTTCGTCCTACAGGTGAAAAGCCAGTATTTTGTAATGATTGTTTTGCTGGGAAGCGTGACGGATCATTCAAAGGCGGTGACCGTGGCGACAGAAATGATCGTCCATCAAGAGACTTTTCTTCAAAACCAGCTTATTCTAAGCCAACAGGCGGAGAAGATAGATCAATTGGTGAATTAAAAAAGCAAATTGATACTATCAGTAGTAAGCTAGATGCTGTTATAAAGATGATTCAAAGTACTCCTTTCCCAACCGCAGTTCCTGCGAAGAAAGAATCTTTAAGTACAATGGTTGCAAAAACTCAAAAGCCAGTAAAGGCGACTTCTATTAAAAAAGTAGTAGTAAAAATTCCAGCTAAAAAAGTAGCTGCGAAGCCAGCCTCTAAAAAGAAGGCAGCTCCAAAAAAGAAATAATATTCTTTTAAACACCCGCATCTGTGGGTGTTTTTTTGTTTATTTAGTTATCCACAGGTGAAGTTGTGAAATTACTTGCATGTGTACGATCGTTCACATATAATATAAATATAGGTCGCTTATAAAAATAAGTTTATAAATATATGAATCGCTTTGAATATTTAAACCAGTTAGAAAAGAAAATCCGAATCCTGAATCGGGTTATCGATTATAAGATTTTGCACGGTCAAAAGTACAATAAAGAAGCTAGAGACCATCGGTTGCTTGTAGAAAAAATCTGGGAGCATAAAGTTTATTCTCAGAACGCTCCAGTAAAAAGTAACTTCTTTAATAGATTCTTTTCATCATCATTCCAACATTAAAATTTATGGAGAATGATTATAAAAACAAACTAAATTCTTTTTATAGCCGAGAAAAGCGCATGCCAACTTATACAGAAATGATGCGCCTTTTTGGCTTTAAGTCTAAAAATGCAGTTTCGCGTGTGGTAGACAAACTTATTGATATGGGTGTGGTTGCCAAAGACCATTTAGGTCGCCTTGTGCCAGATGCAACTTTTGGAGATATTCCATTACTTGGAACAGTCAAAGCCGGTTTCCCAGCTGATGTGGCAGAAGAGATGAACGACACCATGAATCTAAATGATTATCTGGCTCCTAAAAAAGAAAATACTTATATTTTAGAAGTAGAAGGAGAATCTATGATAGAAGCTCATATTGCCGATGGCGATATGGTAATAGTAGAAAAAACAAACTATGCTAAAGATGGCGATATGGTAATAGCTAATGTTGATGGAGAATTTACAATGAAGTATTTCCGAAAACAAGGAGAAAAAGTTTGGCTTGAGCCAGCAAATAAAAATTTTAAACCAATTTACCCAAAACAATTTTTACTAATTAACGCAATAGTTCGTGCTGTAATACGTAAATTCTAATATGAAGTCTTTTCAGGATGTTGTGTTAGACATTGTTCGTAAAATTCCAAAAGGGAAGACTATGACTTATAAACAGGTTGCCGTGCGCGCTGGCAGCCCCGGAGCTGCACGTGCGGTGGGTAGTATTATGAAGTCTAACTATAGAAAAGATGTGCCATGTCATCGCGTAGTAAGATCTGATGGTAAAATAGGAGACTACAACCGTGGTGGCAGTGTTGCCAAAATAAAACTCCTCAAAAAAGAAGGTGCTATAAAATAACCCCCGTTTATGGGGGTTGGAATTTAGTTCTTGGAAATTAATCAATTACAGAAATACTTATGGAAACCTCTCTTGGCAAGCACCGATATTCATTTTCCAATCCTTTTTCAAAGGCATTAGTGAGATTTCCTAGAATAACTCCTGGTGTGTATTCTTTCGGGAACTCAGAATCATTGGTTTCTTCTATCTCGGTTAAAATTTTATTTTTACCATTCTCGTCAATGATTCCTCGGGTGAAACAAGTATGAGCCAAAGAAATAGCATCTTCTTTACAGCGAATATCAATTGCTGTCCTTTGTACTACACCTCCTTCTTTTTTAAGAAATATAGTGCCATGCCTTCCACAGGACTCACATAAAATAAAAACAGGGAATTCCGAAAAAGGTTTTTCGTTTAACAAAATTATTCTTTCTAAGTTACGGATCCAGCTTTTGGTCCTTCCTATAAAGTATTCCTCAGCTCCTTGTTCTATATTTGTTTCTTTTTCGAAAATTGGCATTTCCTCAATTGATAAGAGGCCTTGCAGTATCGGAAGTAATTCTTTAGACCCAGATTCATTTCTCATAAAACTTACCCAGTGCTTAACACCTTTTTGTTTTGTGTAAAATATTGGGCTTGCGGACCCGTCGCTGGATTTGATCTGGTAGCCGCCATCAGCAGCCTTGTCCAGGGTTAGTATCATATTGGCCATTTTTAGATTTCTTTGAATTAATCATTTTTAACATTTTTATATAATTTTGTCAAACGATATCAATAATCATTTTTGTTATAATAAAAACATGGAAACTAAAAAGGCGTATTTAGCAGGTGGGTGTTTCTGGGGGCTAGAGGATTTAATGCGTAGTCAACCGGGGGTAATAAATATCACAGCAGGCTACACTGGCGGTGTAAACGATAACCCAAGTTACGAGAATCATCCTGGTCATGCAGAAGCATTAGAAATAGAATATGATCCACAAGTAACCAGTTTTTGGAAACTGCTGGATTTCTTTTTCCAGATTCACAATCCAACTACTTTAAACCAACAGGGTAATGATGTGGGCACATCATACCGTAGTGCAATTTTTTATCAAAATGATGACGAGTTAAAGCAAGCCCAAGATTTTACAAAAATAGTAAACGCTTCTGGTCGCTGGCCTGGGCCTGTTGTAACTACACTGGAACCATTCACCAAGTTTTGGAAGGCTGAAGAATATCACCAAGATTACTTGCAGAAAAATCCTGGTGGCTATACTTGCCACGCTATATATTTTGATAGTTATTTGAAATGAAAAATTCTTATAAATTCAAGACACGCGTATGGCTTTGGCCTGGGGATGCAGGCTGGCATTTTGTAAGTTTGCCAAAGGATTTTTCAAAAGATATACGCAAAATTTACCCCAAAGGTTTTGTAAAAGTTTTAGCTAGCGTGGGTAAAACTTCTTGGGACACATCACTTTTCCCATATAAAAAAGAAGAGATTTATTTACTTTCTATAAAAAAGTCTGTGCGTGGTAAGGAAAAAATTTTAAATGGCGACACTATAAATATTGCATTTAAAATTAAATAATTTTATACATAATTACACTGTGTTTTC
>CAZCNC010000006.1:0-14871 GCA_964500715.1 uncultured Candidatus Saccharibacteria bacterium
ATGAACTTCCGTCTTCTTTTAATGCGAAAAGGGTTGATGTCCAGCTTATAGACGCAGGGAAATACTTCTTTGAAGCTGTAAAGCCCAACCTTATCTACATTGCCCACTCATTAAGCGAAGCCACCGGTACGGACTTTGTAAGATTAGCTGTGGAAAATGAAAACGGATGGGTGTTAAGATTGTTGCACTACTATCCTGGAAACACAGATCGAATCCCAGCTCATGACCATTATGACAAAGGCGGCCACACGATTCACCTTTTCGACTCAACACCTGGATTCGAGAGGTATTGGCAAAATGAATGGAGACCTCTGCGGTTTAAAGAAAATGAGATGGCCTTCTTTATGGGACTGTTGGGCCAACTGGAAGCTCGTTGTGAGCTCAAAGCTCTTTCGCACCGAGTCGTTTCAACTCCACAAATTGTGAGAAATGGAAGGGTTTCACTTGTATTATTCAATGACTACCCAAATTCACTTTTTGCATATGATCGTGAAAAGTTTGGACCGGTTCAAAGTACTTTTACACCAGGTATGGCTGACAACATATCATACGACACCCTAAAAGGTTACTTTAAGGAAAGAACTTCTCAGGATGCGAGATGAGGTAAAAACCAGAAACAAAGCGGGCACAAGCCCGCTTTTTTATTTTAACTTTTCGTAGATTGTATCAAAGTCTTTTTTATCCAATTCTATTGTTGGCCAACCATCAAGCCCATCAGATAGGGTACGTGGAATAAGGTGAATATGAAAATGAGGTACATCTTTACCTACAATAGATAATTGTACATAGTCCGCACCAATGCGGTCTTTTATTTTATTTATTAAATCCTTACTTTTTATAAAACAATGCGAGATTATGTCGTCCGGAGTATCTTGAATCCAAGGAAAGTGCGCCTTTGGTACCAAGAGAGTATGCCCAGCTGTGACAGGGCGAATGTCTAAAAAAGCTATACATTTGTCATCCTCGTAAGTTTTGTAACTTGGTAACTCTCCGCGAACTATCTTACAGAAAATACATGTCTCCATGAGTAAAGTATAACATATGTTATACTATCCAATATGCCAGCCGGAAAGTATACCCTAAGAAAGATAGAAGGAGAGAGAATAAAAGAACTTGATCTAAAATATGGAACTCTCATTGCAGATATTTTAATTTCTCGTGGAATTAAAGACTTGGATACGGCTCAAAAACATCTCAATGGCCGACTAGACCAAGAGCACGGTGACCCTTTTCTAATGAGAGATATGCAAAAATGCTTAGAGCGTTTAGAATTTGCCATAAGCCAAAACCAGAAAGTTGCCATTCATGCAGACTACGATTGTGACGGTATACCGGGTGCAGTAATTTTATCATCACTTTTTAATAAAATTAATTTTAAGAATTATATTGTTTCAATTCCAGACAGAAACATAGAAGGCTACGGTTTGGGTGAGAACCATGTCCAAAATTTTATAGAACAAAACGTAAATTTAATTATTACCATCGACATGGGTATCACTGCCTTTGATGCAGTATCTAGCGCAAATGATGCAGGTTTAGATGTGATAATTACTGACCACCATACAATTCCCGAAGTTGTGCCAAATGCTTTTGGAATTATTCATCCAAAAATGTTTGGTGGTCAATATGTAAATACAGAATTGTGCGGTGCTGGAGTAGTGTATACGTTTGTTCGTGGTTTTATAGAACAATACGGTGAAAAATATAATTTAACAACAAATTTTACAAAAGAAATTGTAGACATGGCCGCCTTTGCAACACTATCAGACATGGTGGAGTTAACAATTGAAAATAAAGCAATAGTTAAAGAAGGATTAGAGAGAATCAGAAACAATGCTCGACCAGGACTACTGGCCATTGCAAGAGCAGCGCGAGTATATTTAAAAGACTTAACTCAGGAAGATATTACTTTTATGATTGCACCCAAGTTAAATGTCGCGTCTCGTATGGGTAGTCCGTATGATGCATATTACTTGTTAATGGAAGAAGACCGAACCCGTGCAGACGAACGAGCAATGAAGCTAACTGCATTATCCAATGAACGTCGTAAACTGGTAGCCTTAATGGTAAAAGAAGCGCGTCGCGAAATCGCAAAATTTGGTAAACATGAAAAAGATTTAATTATCATTGGTCACCCAACATGGAAGGTTGGACTTTTAGGACTTGTAGCATCAAAGATCAGTGAAATTTATGACCGTCCAACTTTTGTATGGGGACGTAGTACCCAAGAAGATAAAGTATGCTACAAAGGGTCTTGTCGGGGTAATGGTAGTGTAAATATGTATGAAATAATGAAAAATGTTCCCGAAGGCGTGCTATTAGAATACGGTGGACATTTTGAAGCAGGAGGATTTTCTATAAATCCAGACAGGATTTATGATATTGAAAATGAATTTCTGCGAGCAAACAACGCCACAACAGAAGAATTTTACACAGACAATCAAAAGCATATTGATGCTATTTTACCTGCATCACTTTTACACTTAAACTTGCACAAGGCAGTGGCAAAGCTCGCACCTTTTGGGCCGGGTAATGAAGAACCAGTTTTTGCATTTAAAAATGCAACTATTATGGATATCCGTAACTTTGGAACAGGTTCAGCTCATATAGAAATAACCTTTAGAGATTTATCTGGTTCAACCGCTAGTGCTTACGCATTCTACACAAGTAGTGAAGATGTTGGAAATCCTAAAATAGGTGAGACTGTGCACATTGTCGCAACTCTTGATTCAAAACTTTGGCAGGGTACTGTGCGTTTAAGATTAAAAGATGTAATTATCCCAAATACTAAATAGTAGTATGTCACACACAATTGTAGTTTATACAGATGGTTCAGCACTTGGAAACCCGGGACCTGCCGGATTTGCATATTTAATTTGGAATAAAGATAAAAATACTGTTAGCGAATTTGGTGGGCATAGCGAACATGCAACAAATAATCAAATGGAACTTCTAGCCTTTAAATGGGCACTGCAAGAACTAACCAAGTGCGAAAATAGCGAAGATGTGGTTATTCATTTAGATAGCGAATATGTAAAAAATGGTATAACAACCTGGATAAATAATTGGAAAAAAAATGGTTGGCGCACTGCTGCAAAAAAACCTGTTTTGAATAAAGAGATTTGGCAAGAAATTGATAGTCTTTATATAAAAGTAAAAGAGCTACATAAAATAGAACTAAGCTATGTTCCAGGCCATTCTGGTTTTCACGGCAACGAAATAGTTGACCTCTTAGCTAGAACATTAGCTGAAAAGGGAAGCTGGAAAATGTTCCATGGCTCTAAAGAAGATTGGGAGAAGTTACGAGATTTAAAGCTATAAAGATGCGTAGATCTGTGCGAATAATTATTATAGTCTTACCAATAATCTACGGAATTTATTTTTCGTGGTTCAAAAAAGAAAATATAATAATATTCCCAGAATCAAATGTAGAAATTACTGGCTATATAGACGACTATGGGGAAGAGCGCATTGCAACAAACCGTTATCGCTTTAGAATTCAAAGCTTTAATGGCAACACCGTTACAGATGGATCTCGTTTACTTGTTGTAACTAGTCCGTATACAAATTATAAATATGGAGAAAGATTAATTTTATATGGAACAGTAGAGAAACCCGCTGATTTTATAACTGATACTGGTAAAACTTTTGATTACGATAACTACTTAAAACTTTCAAACGTCTATGGAATAATCCGTGATCCGGAAATAAAAATACTTCCCGGATTTGAAGGCAACAAATTAAAATCATTTTTGTTTAATATTCGAGCAAAGTTTGCAAACAGTTTAAATAAAAAATTAAATCAAGCTGACGCAACTTTAACACGTGGAGTGTTATTGGGCGAGAAAACAGGGATAACAGATTCACTGCGAGAGAACCTGGCTAAAACCAGTACTAGCCATATCATTGCACTTTCAGGTTATAACATTACAATCGTTAGCGAAATAATAATGAAAGCTTCTTACGGGCTTTCTATTTTTGCAAAATCTATTTTAGGTGGAGTTGGAATTTTTGTTTTTATTATTCTGGCGGGTGGTGGTAGTAGCGCAATTCGTGCTGGAATAATGGCTGGAATTCTTTTATATGCACGTAGCCGTGGTAAAAACTATAATGCTCTTTATGCGCTGGCCTTTGCAACAAGTATTATTGTTTTATTTACTCCATTATCTTTACGGTACGATATGGGTTTTCATTTATCTGTTTTGGCAACATTTGGTTTAATTGTTTTCCAAAATCCAATCGCGGCTTATTTTATTAAAAAACATTTACCAAAAAATTTTGCAGAAATACTGGCCTCAACATTATCTGCAAGTATTATGACAATGCCATATATTGCTTATAATATGGGTATAATTTCTATTTTAGGCATATTTGCCAATACAATTGTGGTACCGCTAATACCACCACTGATGCTACTTGGATTTTTAACAGCAGCACTGCCAGCAGTTATATCTATACCTTTTATTTTTGTAACAAAAATTATCTCTTTTTTAATCTTAGGTACAGTAAACAAAATCGGCAGCATATCTTTTGCTGCCGTATATAAAGACAATATTAGTCTTGTCCCTATATTAATAATTTATTTTGTTTTGTTTTATATTGCTTTTATAAGACTCAAGAAATCATCATAGCGCTTCTCAACTAATTTGAAGTTTGTATTTTTTATATAATCTTCAACATAATTCTTTTTACCACTTGGCTGATAGTCCGCAACATAAGAGTGTTCCCACATATCAATTGCGTAAACTGGAAAAGCGCTCATAAGTTGGCCCAAATGTTGTTCATCTACCCAGGAAAGTATAAGTCGGTCGCCAGTTACATCATAAGACAGCATTACCCAACCAATTCCGCGAGTCATTGCAACTTCACGCAAACGAGCATCAAATTTTTCTAAGCTCCCAAAATCTCTAATTATGTGATTTTCCAAATTAGATCCGGAAGATATAGCACTTGGCTCTCCAGTTAGACTATAAAAATATAATTCATGATTTCGAATACCACAGTATTCAAAAGAGAATCTTCTTTGTAATTCCGCACGAACATACGTATCATCAGTGGATAGTGAAGAAAGCTTTTCTTGGATAAGGTTTGCGTGCTTTACATATCCTTGGTAGAGCTTGATATGTTCTTCGATATTTTGTTTAGAAATTCCAGTTAGCTGTGGTATTTCAAAATTTATTGCAGTGTAGATTTCCATATATTTATTATTTTATTTATTATAAATATTAGTATACTACATAGTATGAAAAGGCGTAATCTATACTGGATATTAACTAGCCTGATATTTATAGCACTTTTAGCTGTTATATTTACACAAAAAGAAGAAAAGCCTTTAAAAATAAGCATTCTTGATATTGGACAAGGTGATGCAATCTTTATACAAACCCCGAATAACAAGACGCTTTTAATAGATGCCGGGCGTGACAGAACAGTCTTGTCTGAACTTGGGGACTCTATGGCTGCTACAGTATCCCAAATAGATACTATTGAAATTTCAAACCCAGATTTGGACCATATTGGCGGGTTTCCTTTTGTAATGGAAAAATACAGGGTAAATAGAATAATCTCTGCCGGAACAAACCACGAAAGTCTTGAGGCCTTTGAAAAAATAGAAAATTTGGCAAAAGAGAAGCGAATTCCGGTTGACCGACCAAAATCAGACACAAAATACGTAATAGACTCTAAAGCCAATGTTACTTATACAATTCTTTGGCCAGAAGAGAACGTAAGAGATTGGGAGATAAATGCTGGCTCTATTATTGGATTACTTGAATATTCTGGACATAAAGTGCTTTTAACAGGGGACGCTCCAAAGGAAGTTGAAGACGAGTTGGTTAAAAAATACCCAGAACTCCTAAGAAATATCGATATCTTAAAGGTTGGACATCATGGATCGCGTACCTCTACAGGCACTTCACTTGCCAAACTTGCCCGCCCCAAATATGCACTAATATCTGCCGGCTTGAACAACAGATATGGCCATCCACACAAAGAAACAATTGATACTTTGCAAAAAGTTGGAGCAAAGATTCTAGTAACAAGTGAAGACGGAAGAATCGTTTGTAATATCTATACAAAAAAAGGAAGTTGTGTGCAAATAAAACTTCTCACAAGGTCTTTAAATATGTTACAATTTAAGCATAAATATGAAGCGTAAAGCTTTTGGATTCATTGCTATTTTTCTGGTTATGTTCCAGCTTTTTTCACCTTGGATGGTGAACATTTCTGACAAAAAAATCAGTCTCCAAAAAAATGAAGTCCTTGCTGCTACTAAGGCTACAGCAGAGATAGACCTTGGCGGTAGTCAACCTTATGGCGCTGGTATTGATTTTGTGGCTGGTGTTACCGATGCCAGTACTGGGGAATTTACTGTAACAGTACTTACAGACCCAAGATTTAAGGTTACAGCTGGAGCTTTTACTGCAAGAGATACAAACAGCAATGAAATTGGTAAAAAAGACATAATTTTAGATAAGCTTAGTCAACAAAATATTGATGTTGTCGGCTACAGAAGAGACGGGGCAGATGCAAGAATGTATTTGAAAAATGATTATGTAATTAATGATGCACGTTTTGATCCAAGTAAAATTACGAGCAATGGTTACTACCAATTCAGTCTTACGATTCTAGATACAGTTAATAACAAAGAATATAAAAACCAAACAGCCAGCAGTATAAGAGGCGAAGAAGAGGATGATTTTTTAAAAGATCGTATTACTGACAGCGTAGGTTATATACTTGCACAAAAAGGAACTGGTAACAATTTTGATATTAAATGGGGTATTATACGCAATAAAGATACTTCAGCTATTATAAGGTCAAAAGATTTAACAGGCACACTGGTGGTAACAGGCAAAAGTGATGATAAATCTTTTGGTCCAGATATAAATACTCAATCCCAAGAAACTGTAAAAGTAAAATTTGCACAAGACAATAAAGAACACGATCTTTATTTAACTTCTCTTGTTAAATCTTTTGATACAACAACTTTGGAAGCCTATGCAGACAAACATTATGATTTAAGAGTTGATAGATACGATCCTACTTTTCTAAAATCATTTGCAGCAATGACCTTTGACCCAAGTAGCACAGCTGGTGCAAAAGCTTCTTGGGTATATTTTAATTCGGCCACAAAAACCAAACTAAATAAATTTTTTACCAAAGCAGATTGGGAATTTAGAGACTATTCTATAATCGAAGAAAACACGAAGCCTGCTTTAGATAAAGACGGTAAGCCCGTTTTAGATATTGAAATTGCTCTATATATTTCTAAGCACGAAGGTGAAGATTTTGAAGAATATAAAGATGTTGGTACAGATGTTGGAAAAGTAGACTCTAAAGACCAGCCAAACGACTGGAGCAATTTCATGAAAGATGGAGCTACGGTTTTAGACACAAGAAAAGCAGAGGATCGTGATGGATTTACTTTGGTATATTCAAGCACTGAAAAAAATCCAACAGTTGATAACAAAGAAGGTGACGTTAATCTTAACGAATACCTTTTCGGTGAAAAAATATTTGGTTCACCTGTTATGCAAGGCAAAGATGGAATGACTTTCATAACAAGCATTCCAGTTGAGCTTGGAAAAACATACAACTTGCGTTTATATGCCAGAGACAATGACAGTGTAAAAGACGATTACGGCTATACTGATACAATTTCTATAACAATACCAACAGATATTAACCAAATAACTCAGTCATCAAGATCAGGAATATTAACAGGTTCAGGAGAAGAATTAAATAATGCAGATCCTGTATTTTTACCAAAATGTGGAGTTGACTGGCCAGTAATTGGAACAGAGGGAGCTTCTCTTACTGGTTGTGTTATTCAAATATTCTACTACATTGCCTTTGTGCCAACAGCTTATCTTCTTGGTGCAGCTGGGGCAGTATTAGACTTTGTTTTAGCATACAGTATTTCTCCAGACGCGTATAAAGCTCAGTATATAGTAGACAGTTGGAGATTTATTCGTGATGTTTGTAATTTGTTCTTTATTTTTATGCTTATATATCTTGCATTTAAACTTATTTTAAATGTAGGACATGGTACAAAACAACTTATTGTTAATACTTTGATTGTTGCAACTGTAATTAACTTTTCATATCCACTAACAACTGTAATTATTGATATCTCAAATATTACAGCGCGCCAACTTTACTACAATGCTTTCCAAAAAAATGATGCTGATGGTAAGCCAGTTGGTTTGTCTGCAACAGCAGCTGAAGGCTACAACCCACAAAAAATAATAATAGACGGAATGTCTTCTAATAGTAGCTTCAATCCTGATGAGCAAAAGGGGACCGTATTTACGATTCTCTTAATGGGAGTGGTATTTAATATTGTTGCAATTTTTATGTTCTTGAAAATTGCTTTGCAATTTATTTATCGTATTGTTGGTCTTATTTTTGCAATCATTCTTTCACCAATTGCAGTCTTTTCTTTCTCTTTGGATGGGGAACAAAGGAAGAAGTTAAAACTAGCCGGTTTTGACCAGTGGATGAGCGGGCTTTTACAAGATGCGTTCAAGGCACCAGTATTTCTATTCTTTATAATGATAATGGCATTGTTTGTTGCTAATAATCCTTTCAAGGCAGTCTTTGGGCCAGACGTAAATGGAATAGAGTGGTGGGCAAGTTTGATTGTTCCATTTATGCTTATAATGGCGTTCTTGTCTCTTATAACATCAGTTACAAAAAGCATGTCGTCGTCTCTTGCAGAATTAGCAGGTGGAGCATTAATGAAAGGTGTTGGTGCTGTAGCTGGTATTGCAGCAGGGGGAATTGGTTTAGCTGGTGCAGGACTATTAGGCAAAGGGGCAACAAAGTTAGTCAACAGTGGTATGGGCCAAAGAATTATGGACCGTGCGGCAACTGGCAAAGGACTTTCTGGATTTGTTGCGCGACAACAAGCAAGAGCTTTGCGCGGCATGCAAACAGGAAGCTACGACTTAAGACAAAATAGAGTTGCTAACGCTGTTTCTAAAGAAACAGGTGCCAATTTTAATCTAGGAGCTGCTGCAATCGGACTGGGAACAGCACGAACTGCTGGTGGTTACGTTGCTACAGTTGAAAATAGAAATAAAAAGCGTGATGAGTTTGTAAAAATGCTTGAATGGAATAAAAAGTTGGCAGAAGAAGCAAAAGGTAATCAAAAAGCTTTGGAAGATCAAAAAGCTAAAGAAGAGGAACAGCTTGCAAAAGACAAAAAAGCTCTTGGTGATAAAGAACAAGATTTTGGTAAAAAAGATAGAGAGAAGTCAGATCTAGATAAAGTTTTTGCAATGATGGAAGAACTACAGACATTAAATGCCAAGAGGGCTGATTTACAAAACAAAGGTGAAGGAACAGCAGAAGTCACAGTTAAAATAGACCAACTGCAAGGTAAAATAAATGAAGGTCTTAGTAATGATATAAAAAATGCTCTAGGTGGTGGCCTGACAATCACAAACTTGGATCAAGCAAAGAATTTACTCAGAGCTGACAAGGATGCAAAAGCTGCTGAATTAAAAGGTCTTAGAGACGGTGCCGGAGGTATTGAAGAAATGAAACTGGGCATTAGAGAAAAAGAAGAATCAGTCAGAAACTTGGATAAATCAATAAAGGCTTTAACAAAAGCAATTGAAAACATAAAGAATAACAGAAAAAATGGTTACGCACATAGAATCCGCAACAAATCTGGACACATATTTAACAGAAGTACATACAGCGAAGATAAAAAAGGTGGTAGTAAAAACTTTACAGAAGAAGAAAAATTAGGATTCTCTGGTAAAGACAAAAATGGAACAAAGGTAGCTGGCACGCACGACATATCAGAGCAAATGAAGGATATTATTACAAGTGTAGACGAACATTCACACACAGCAAATACGGCCTTTACTGCAAAAGTGGCATTGCTGAACACAACTCTTGGAACACTAGCTGGAGCATTTACTGGTGGACTTGGCGCAATAGCAGTTGGAGCTGCTGCTGGAGGTATTGCAGGTATTGCTAGATCTTACAGACCAGATAATGAACATTATGGTGTAAAACATGATGAAGCAGAATGGCACCCACATGCACATGATAACTACAAACCACCAACAGGCGGAGGAGGAGGAAGTAGCGCAGGAGGAGACCACGGAGGCGGACATCACTAAAATAAAATTATGGAAACAGAAGATAATAAAGCTAAATTAGATGAACTAACATCAGCGATTCACGAAAGAATGGCATCACTTGATGCACCTGTTAGAGATTTGTTAATGAGTGATGACTACATTGTAAAGCTTTCAGAAATTCTAAATGCTCATTCTCTAAAAAAGGACGAGTGTGCAGTGGTTGAAGAAATTACAACAAACTTTCTATTGGGTACAATTAGACCAACTGAGCTAGAACAAGCATATACTTCTGAATTAACAAATCTAACAAAAGATAACATCCGAGCAGTATATAACGATATCAGGTCTAAAATTCTTTCTCCAGTTTGGAATACAGTAGAATCCGCTTGGGCAGAAGACGACGAAAACGAAAAGATATTTAACGAGGTCGTAGAACTTTCTGATGTACCACTACCACCATCTCTGCAGTCAAAGGGTGTAGACACTGTAGGCGAGAAGGTGAATAAAGAAATAGCAGAAGCAGACAGACTAAGCGAGCTTGGTTTAATAAAACCAAAACCAACAGAAAGCATGGAAAATAATAAGAGTTGGGAAGAAAAAGTTTCAACCACAAGTCCAACTAAAACTGAAAGCACAACCAGAGTTGAATCCGACAGATCTTTACCCCAAATTGGTTCAAAAAATGCTGATCCATATAGAGAAATCCCAGAATTATAATATATTCTGGGATTTTCATATGCTATAATAAAAACAGTATGCAATTCCAAATGCCACGATTTTTGGACATTGAAGATAAGGTCATTGGGCCTTTAACATTCAAACAATTTATTTACCTTGCTGGTGGAGGCGGTCTTGCTTATGTAGCTTACAGATACTTAGGTTGGACTTTTGGGTTTATTCTCATTGCTCTTTTTGTTGCATTAGGAGTTGGGCTTGCATTTTGGAAACCAAATTCTCGTCCAGCAATAGTAATGTTTCAGGCATTTTTAAAACACTATACAAAAAATAGAATGTACGTTTGGCAAAGACCAACCAAAGCAGAAAGAATAAAAAAGTCTGACCAAAAAGAAGGAGAAGGCTTAAGCCCAAACAAAAGACTGGATCGTGGTAAGATAGAAGCACTGGCTTGGAGTTTAGACGTAATGGATAGAGAAAAATAATATGGCAATTAGCGCACCCAAAAGTCAATCCTTTGTTCCAATTGAACGCATCCGTGATGGGGTTGTGGAACTTAAGAATGGCGAATTACGCTCTGTTTTAATTTGTACTGCCATCAACTTTACCTTGCGTTCAACAGATGAACAAAAGGCTATTCTTTCTCAGTTTCAATCTTTTTTAAATTCTTTAGATTTTTCAACACAAATAATAGTTCAATCTCGTAAATTTGATATTCGCCCATATCTCTTAACACTTGAAGGCAGGTTAGACAAAATAGAAGAGCCTCTTTTAAAGTTTCAAACCAAAGAATATATTGAATTTATTCGCGAACTTACTGGCGCAGTAAATATTATGTCAAAACATTTTTATGTTGTTGTACCATATAGCGAAGCTGTAATTGAAACTGGGGGCTTTTTCCAAAAAACTTTTGGATCTGTTGGTGGATTAAGAAAAAAAGAAACCAAAGAAGAAGCCGACTGGACCGAAAAAAGAAATCAGCTAGAACAAAGACTGGGTATTGTTGTCCAAGGACTGGGTAGATGTGGCGTAAGAGCAGAAGCGCTTGATACTCAGGGTTTAATTGAGCTTTACTACAAAACATTTAATCCAGGAGATGCTGCACAATTTATTCCTAAGCAAGTAGAAGAAGAAAAATAATATGTCTATACTATCAGGATTGTTTGGTAATAAAAAAGGTGAAGAAATGGGAAGTCTTGGTTCTTTGTCTGTGCGACCAGAAGATATTTATACTTCTGCTCAACTTGAACTACAAGATATTATAGCTCCATCAGCCTTGCAAATTCTGCCGACGGCTTTAAACCTGGGGGATATGATTGTAAGATCTTTCTATGTTGTTGGTTACCCAAGTATTCTTACTGACAATTGGTTGACTCCAATAATTAATCTGGACCGTGTTTTTGATATTGCCCTAAACGTAAACCCAATAGACACTGGGAAAATTCTTTCCCAATTCCAAAAAAAGGTTGCTGAAGTACAAAGCCAAATATCTGAAAGAGAGAGCAAGGGCATGGTTCGTGACCCAATGCTAGAAGCTGCTTACCGAGACTTGGAACAACTGCGTGATGGCTTGCAGCAAGCACAAGAGAGAATGTTTGAAGTTGGTTTATATATTAGTATATATGCACAAAATGAAACCGAGTTATTCAAAGCTGAAAATGAAATAAAAGGCCAGCTTGATTCTCAAATGGTTTTCTTAAAACCAGCAACCTTTCAACAAGATACCGCTTTTTTATCTAGTATTCCAACTGGCCAAGACGATCTGCGTGTTGTTCAAAAAATGAATACTGAACCATTGTCCAGCACATTCCCATTCGTGTCTTTTGACCTTACTGGCAATAAAGGAATTCTTTATGGCATAAACCAACATAATAACTCTTTAATTATTTTTGACAGATTTTCATTAGAAAACTATAACTCTGTAACATTTGCAAAATCTGGTTCTGGTAAATCTTTTGCCACAAAATTGGAAATTCTAAGATCCTTAATGTTTGATACAGATGTAATCGTAATTGACCCAGAAAGGGAGTATGAATATCTCTCAGACGCAGTTGGTGGTCGATACTTTAATGTGTCACTTTCATCTGAACACCATATTAATCCTTTTGATTTACCTGTTCCTGGTAAAGAAGAAACAAATGGGGATGTACTTCGTCAAAATACTATTAATTTAGTTGGTCTTTTCCGGGTAATGCTTGGTGGACTTACACCAGAAGAAGATGCAGTTATTGACCGTGCAATTACAGAAACCTATGCTCTAAAAGACATTACAGCTGACTCTGATTTTTCTACAATCGAACCACCATTGCTGTCTGATATGGCAGTTGTCTTAGCTGGAATGGATGGAGCAAGCTCAATTTTAAGAAAATTAGAAAAGTATACAACTGGTTCTTGGTCTGGATTTTTAAACAAACCAAGTAATGTGGATATTAATCGTAAATTTGTGGTCTTTTCTATCCGTGATATGGAGGACGAACTAAAGCCAGTAGCCATGTACATAATCACGCACTTTATTTGGAATGAAATTCGTAAAAATCTAAAAAAGCGTCTAATGGTAGTGGACGAGGCTTGGTGGATGATGAAAAACGAAGACACTGCAAGTTTCCTTTACAGTATTGCCAAGCGTGGACGTAAATACTATCTAGGATTAGCTACAATTACGCAAGACGTGGAAGACTTCCTAAAATCCCCATACGGTAGACCAATTCTAACCAACTCTTCAATGCAATTACTTTTAAAACAATCACCGACGACAATAGATGTCTTAAAAGATGCATTCAACCTAACCGAAGCAGAAAAATACACACTTCTCGAGGCTAATGTTGGGGAAGGAATATTTTTTGCGGGTCTTAAACACGTTGCCATAAAGGTTGTTGCATCTTATACAGAAGAACAAATCATCACTTCTGACCCCGCTCAAGTTCTAGCAATTCAAGCTGCTAAAAATCAAAACAGGTAATATCTTATGCTATAATAAACCCATGCGCCGATATGTTCTCGGTATAGTGGTTGTCTTATTTATCTTTACTTTCGGAGTAACACTCGGACAATCTTTTGATAGTGAACCCAATATAGAAATTACTGCTTCACCCACTGACCCTGAACCAGGAGAAAGTGTGGTTCTTAACCTTACAAGCTACGAGGCAGATCTTAATTTGGCTTATATTGTTTGGACATATGGTTCACAAACAAAATCTGGATACGGAGAAACACAATTTACTATAAATACAGACAAAAAAAACACTGGAGGTATTGGGGTAAGTGCCGCAATAACTTTAACCGACGGAACAAAAATAACAAAAGATATTTCTTTAGCAGTATCTTCGTATGATATTACCTGGGAAGCATTAAATTCTAAATATCCACCTTTTTATATGGGAAAAAGAATTCCCATAAAAGAAAATGATTTACGCGTAGCTGTAATAAATCCTGGGAATATCCCAAAACAAACCTCGTTTACTTGGGAAAGAAATGGTAGTAGTTTAAAAAGTAAAGGTAGTAGCATAAATCCTTACGTGGACTTTAAAAATTCTGAGTTAGAAAAAAAGGAAAACATAAGCGTGACAATTACTGGTCTCGATAATAAAGCAGAGCGAAGTATTGATATTCCTTTTACAAAAAATAGAATAATTTTTTATGGTTTTGACGTACTCTCTGGATTAAAAACCGAAAAAGCAGTAATAAATGATTTGCCCGGCTATGAAGGTACCAGTTCTTTACTTGCAATTCCTTTGGGTCTTAATTTGGATTCCAAACCACTAATAACTTGGAACCTGAGCGGGGAAGAAGTTAATAATCAAAGTAACCCATATTTATTATCTTTTGGAACCCCAGATAAAAGTGGTATTGTAAAATTATCCGCTCAAATTGAAAACCTAAAAAGTTTATACCAAGAATTTCTTGGAAGCTTGAGTTTAAATTTCTAGTATGAAAAAAATTGTTTTTTCTTTAATCCTTACAGCTGCTTGTTTATGTTTCTCTCCAGTACTGGCACAAGATCCAAATGCTCAATTACCTCAAGCAAAAATTCAAACTTCAGAATTTAACGCCGACACCGGTACCTATGAACTAATCAGTCCAATAGGGAATTTAGATA
>CAZCNC010000007.1:0-14611 GCA_964500715.1 uncultured Candidatus Saccharibacteria bacterium
GTCTTGTATTTATGGTTTGGGTTCACCGGTTCAATATGAGAAAACAAATATGCATCTTGAAATTGGTCAAAAAATATCCCGATCAGAAATAATGAAACGTCTTATCACAATGCAGTACGAACGCACCACCGGGGATTTATCTTCTGGAACATTTCGTGCATTAGGAAACAAGCTGGATATTATGCCAGTTTCCGAAACAGTACTTTACACTATTCTTTTTGATGGGGATGTTGTTGCTGAGATTCGCGCCACTGATCCTGTTACATATGAAGTTATAGAAAAAAACGATAAAGATTTATTTATCTTTCCAGCTAAACATTTTATGACCGACAAAGAAGAAGTAGATCGAGCCTTAAAGGATATTAAAAAAGAATTAGAATCGCGATTAAAAACTTTAGAAAAACAAGGTAAACCACTAGAAGCGGAAAGATTAAAACGCCGTACAAATTACGACATTGCTATGATAAGAGAGGTTGGCTACTGCAGCGGGATAGAAAACTATTCTCGTCATTTTGCTGGCAAAAGCGAGGGCGAACCGCCAGACACATTGTTGTCTTATTTCCCACATAAAAAAGATGGCACGCCAGACTTTACTTTGTTTATTGATGAATCACATCAAACAATTCCGCAATTGCGTGCTATGTATAACGGCGACCAGGCTCGCAAACAAAATTTGGTGGATTTTGGATTTCGTTTACCATCTGCAAAAGATAATAGACCATTACAATATGAAGAGTTTGAAAAAATAACTCCGGCGACAATTTATGTTTCTGCAACACCTGGACCATATGAAAAGGAAGAGAGTTTAAAAATTGTTGAACAAATAATTCGCCCAACAGGATTACTTGACCCAATGATAGAAATAAAACCAGTAATGCCAGCTGGGGGAATTAAAGTTTCTAAAAAGTCTTCTGCTAAAAAAATGCCAATTCTTACACCTTCGGCGGATAAATTAAATTTTGCAGTCGGAATAGATTACCCAGGACAAATTCAAGATTTTATTCAAGAAGCAGAGAAAGAAATAAAAACCGGTGGACGAGTCTTAGCAACCACACTTACCAAAAGAATGGCCGAAGATTTGTCGGGCTATTTAAAAGACAAAGGTTTTAAGACAGAATACCTACATAGCGATGTGGACACACTAGACCGTATTCAAATTATTACGCGTCTTCGTCGTGGCGAGATTGATTGTCTTGTGGGTGTAAACTTGCTGCGTGAAGGTCTTGACATGCCAGAAGTTACCTTAATTGGAATTTTAGATGCAGATAAAGAAGGCTTCCTTCGCAGTGAAGTATCTCTTATCCAAACCATTGGACGTGCAGCCCGTAACGAGCGCGGTCGGGTAATACTTTATGCCGATAACATGACAGGTTCCATAGAGCGTGCAATTACCGAAACAAACCGTCGTCGCGACAAACAAATTGCCTATAACAAAAAACATGGTATTACTCCTAAAACTATTGCCAAAGAAATTCGTGACATTACAGAAGATTTTGCGAAAAATAAAGCTCCCGGTGCAATGATGGAATTAGATACAGAAATTTCTCTTATGCTTAAAAAGGCTGGTTTAGAGAAAAAAGGTTCAAAAGCCAAATCGGACTTACCAACAACAATTCTTAAAAAGCTTATCAAGCAAAAGCAAAGCGCTATGAAGGAAGCCGTAAAAGCCTTGGATTTTGAAACCGCAGCAATTCTGCGCGACGAAGTTATTATTTTAGAAGATCGCATGACAAAATAAAATTGTGATATAATTTAGACATGAAGCACCATCGCATACTAACAATTATTGTATTCTTAATATTAGGGTTTGTTTTATATAAGTTTGGTCAAACTTTTTTGAACAACCGTAGTGCTGAAAATACAAAACAAGAAGTAAAAAAAGAAACTAATTTAGTAGATATGTCTTTTGTTACAGAAGTTCCATTAATCACGACTTCTAAATACGGAACGGTTTCGGGCGCTTATCCGCAATTTAGAAATGCAGACCCAAGCTTTAATGACAAAATTCGCAACGGCATAGTTATTGCACAAAGCGAGTTTGAAAATAACACAAAAGAAAATTGGCAAGCTCGTTACAATACACGAACACCAGGTGACAAAATTTCTGAATTTCCAGAACCAGGCGATATGACTTTTTCTGTAAAAACAGATTATATTCAAGTAAACGTGGACACAATTAGTATTTTAATTACAATTGTTGGCTACAGCGGCGGGGCACATGGGTATGAATCTTTAATGTCGTTTAACTACAATGTAAAATCTGGGCGCGAAATTGCCCTAATGGATTTATTTCCAAATGATGCAAATTATTTAACAAAAGTTTCAGATTATTCTCGTAAAGATCTACTTGCTCAATTTACACAAAAAATAAAAACCGATAACATGGAAAACGACGGAGATTTTAAAATGACAATGGAAAATATAAATTCAATGTTAATTCCCGGTACAGAACCAACACTAGAGAACTTTTCTGTCTTTACAATACTACCTGGTTTTGTAAATCTGTATTTCTCTCAATACCAAGTTGCGGCTTATGTTTACGGTTCCCAAATGGTCAAAATGCCGCTACAGTAGAGTATTTTGATTAACTAAAAGTCTTTGCTATACTGACGCCCAGATGGCACAAAAGAAGAAAATCGAGCACAAGGAAAGCATAATAGTTCGTGGGGCTAGAACACACAATCTAAAGGGGATTGATGTGGAAATTCCACGTGGCAAAATGACGGTTATTACAGGCGTATCTGCGTCCTGCAAGTCATCCCTCGCTTTTGATACTATCTTTGCCGAAGGCCAACGTCGCTACGTAGAATCTCTTTCTGCATATGCGCGCCAATTCTTAGGGCAAATGCCCAAGCCCGATGTGGACGAAATCTCTGGACTTTCTCCAGCAATTTCTATTGACCAAAAATCTCGTTCTAACAACCCACGCTCGACCGTTGCCACAATTACAGAAATTTACGACTATTTGCGTGTTCTATATGCGCGTATTGGTCACCCACATTGTCCAGTATGTGATCGTAGAATTAAAAAACTTACAAACGACGAAATCTTGCATTTTGCACTAGACAAAGTAAAAGATTTTGAAAAGAACGCAAAAGGTAAAAAGGAAATTATGGGTGTTTCCTGGAACGAAACTGAATTAAATATTTTTGCTCCAGTTGTACGTGGACGCAAAGGGGAATACTACCAACTGCTTTACGATTTATTGGGTCGTGGTTTTGAATATGTGCGAATAGATGGCAAAGTTTTAAAGCTTCGTGAAAAAATTTTACTTTCAAAAAATAATGTCCACACAATAGAAGTATTAGTGGACACTGTTGCTGTGCATGAATTCAAAGATCATCCCGAAGATGCTCGTACTCGTCTTTATGAAGCAATAGAACGTGCATTAATAGAAGCCGACGGACTAGTAAATTTAAACTTTGGTAGTGACGAGCATTTATTGTCTGCAAAGTTTGCTTGTCCGGACGATGGATATTCTTTCCCAGAGATCGAGCCACGTCTTTTCTCTTTTAATTCACCGTACGGTGCCTGTCCAGAATGTAATGGTCTTGGGACTACTGTTTTTATGGGCGACGAACCATGTAATGTTTGTCAGGGTAAACGTTTACGAGTAGAAGCTTTGCATGTGTTTTTATCTGCAGATAAAAAGCGAAAAAACATTGTAGATTATTCCGGGCTATCTATTCGTGAAGCTTTGGATTTTATTCAAAACCTAAATTTAACCGAACAAGAATTTGATGTAGCCCAAGTAGTATTGCGCGAAATAGAATACCGTTTGCAATTTCTTTTAGATGTAGGACTGGAATATCTTTCGCTTTCTCGTAAAGCTAATACTTTATCTGGTGGGGAATCGCAACGTATTAGACTTGCGTCACAGCTGGGTTCACGGCTTGTGGGTGCACTTTATGTTCTAGACGAACCAACAATTGGCTTGCATCAAAGAGATAACGAAAAACTAATTAAAACTCTTACTGATTTACGAGACTTGGGTAATACAATTTTAGTTGTGGAACACGATGAAGACACAATTTTTGCATCAGACTATATTATAGATATTGGCCCCAAGGCCGGAGTCCATGGCGGCGAAGTTGTGGCATATGGTAATTTAGATGAACTTTTAACTCAAAAAACGCCGCCATTTAAAGGGGCATCTCGCACACTAGCGTATTTACGTGATGAAGCGCGTATCCAAATACCAAATCGCCGTACAAAAGACAAAGGCAGTTTAAAAATTACTGGTGGTAAAATTTTCAACATTGATAATCTAAATGCCGAAATTCCATTAGGAAAAATGGTTTGTGTTACTGGGGTATCTGGGTCTGGTAAGTCATCTTTTATGTATGAAATCGTACACAAGAATTTACAAGCCCGTTTAGAAAGACGAACTCGTAGTGCCCAAACATATAACTGTGCAAGTTTTACCGGGTCCGAATTTCTATCACGTGTGGTATTAATAGACCAGTCGCCAATTGGGCGTACCCCACGCTCTAACATTGCCACATACACTGGCGCTTGGACTTTTATTCGTGACATGTTTGCAAGTACTGAAGAGGCGAGACTGCGTGGTTGGAAGCCGAATCGTTTTTCTTTTAATGTAAAAGGTGGCCGCTGCGAAGCTTGTGAGGGTAATGGTGAAATAGCCGTAGAAATGCATTTCTTGCCAACAGTGTATGTTACATGTGACGTGTGTAATGGTCGCCGTTTTGATAAAGAAACACTTTCCGTAAAGTATAAAAAGAAAAGTATCTACGACGTCTTAGAAACCACAGTTGAAGAAGGCATAGTATTTTTTGAAGACATCCCAGCAATTTATGATAGATTAAAAACTTTAATGGATGTTGGTTTGGGTTATTTAAAGTTGGGACAAAGTGCGACAACTCTGTCCGGCGGGGAAGCTCAACGTGTAAAAATTTCTAGTGAACTATTTAAACCACGACTTGAAAAAACCATGTACCTATTAGACGAGCCAACAGTAGGTTTGCATTATGATGATGTGGCAAAATTAATTGATGTCTTAAACAAGCTTGTTGAAAGATCCCACAGTGTAATGCTTATTGAACACAATATGGATATTGTAAAATGTGCTGACTACATTATAGATATTGGGCCAGAGGGCGGCGTTGGTGGCGGTAAAATTGTAGCCCGTGGTACTCCAGAAGAAATAGCCAACAACCCAAAATCTTACACTGGAAAATACTTAAAGAAAATTCTAAAAAAGAAATAAAAAAAGGCGCCGGGGCGCCTTTGGTTGGTTTGCTGTTTTTAAGCTCTTAAGCTTATTATGGTCAGTGGTTCCAGGTCTATTCCCAGGTTAAAGTTTTCCTGGATAATTTGCTTTATTTCTTTGAAATATAGCGACCTCTTGCCGGACCTTCCTTTTTTTGAGCCAGATGCTTCCGTTTGTAAATATGCTTGGCATGCTGTTTGCAATGTCTCAAAGCCTTTATTCTCTACAAGGAAAGCTACTCTGGATTTAAGATCTTCCTTGCATTCATACTGGTAAGAGCTTGGTGCGCTTAGTATCAGCAAAAAATAGTCGTGGAAATTAGAGCTAGGCTCTCGCAAAGAAAATGCCTCTAGGCAACTTTGCATGTACTGGGTTTTAGGGTTTTCTTCCATGATGGCGCAGGGTTTTTTCTTATGATATAACTAAAGCATGAAAAGTCAAGAACTAACAAAATTAGACTTGCCGGAAAGCCCCGGTGTGTATTTTTTTGTTGGCAGGGGTAATAAAACTATTTATATTGGGAAAGCCACAAATTTGCGTGACCGAACTAAAAGTTATTTCTCCAAGGATCTTATTTATACTCGTGGTCCACTAATAACTAAAATGGTGGGGGATGCTGTAACAGTAAAATACATTGTTACAGAAACAGTTTTGGAAGCTTTAATTTTAGAGGCTAACTTAATCAAAAAAAATCAACCATTATATAACACAAAAGAAAAAGACAACAAAAGTTACAACTATGTTTGTATTACCCGTGATACTTTCCCTAGAATTATTACAGTTCGGGGTCGTGTTTTGTCTCAAAATGTAAAAAAATATAAATCTGTTTTTGGGCCATATCCTAGCGGGGAAATGTTACGTAGCGCTTTAAAAATAATTCGTAAAATCTTTCCTTATTTAGATGCTAAAACTTTAAAAAAGGATCGCTATGAATTCTACAAGCAACTTCATCTTGCGCCAAATGTTGCCGAGTCTAATGCTAAGCGCCGCTACCAAACTAATATAAAAAATATCGAACTTTTCTTTAAGGGGGAGAAAAGTAAAATCTTAAAATCATTAGAAAAAGAAATGGCCTCTGCTGCCAAGAAAAAAGAATTTGAAAGGGCTGGTGAAATTAAAAAACAAATTTTTGATTTAACCCATATTAATGATGTCTCTCTTATTAAAGATGATTTAGTCACTTCGCCAAATGGTCTTTTTGAAAAGTCCTCGGATCTCCAGGCCCCGCCTGGCCAGACATTTTCAAAAAGACATTTGGCTCCGTTTCGTATAGAAGCATATGACATTGCGCATACTTCTGGGGAATCCATGGTTGGGGCTTTTGTGGTTCTTGAAAACGGCGAGAAAAATCCAAAAGAATATCGTACTTTTAATATTCGTGGATTTACCAAAGCCAACGACCCTGGTGCACTGGGTGAAGTTATAAAGCGCAGGTTAACTCATTCTGAATGGCAAATGCCGGATTTAATTATTGCCGATGGTAATATTATTCAAAAATCTGTAATAGAAAAAGAATTAAAACTAAATAAACTAAAAGTGCCAGTTGTAGCAGTTGTTAAAGACAAAACCCATAAAGCCAAAGCGATAATGGGTGATGTAGATATTATTAAAAAATATAAAAAACAAATTCTTTTAGCCAATGCCGAAGTTCATAGATTTGTACTGGCTCGTCATGTTGCACGTCGAGGCAGAACTTTTATAAAAAATAAGGTATAATTATTAAATGCAAATTGTGCGCGTTGGTGTACTGCGTGGCGGGACAAATCCCAAAGACTTTAAAAAATCCATGAGTGATGGAGCTATAGTTCTGCGTGCGCTGCGTGAACACGATAACTACGACGCCGTAGATGTACTGATTGATAAAGACGAAGTTTGGTATATAGATGGTGTACCAGTTAAGCCATCAAAACTTATTCAAACAGTAGATGTTTGTATCTCAACAATAGAAAAACCTTTGGCGATACATGGCAATGTGGAATCTATCGTTCGATCTTTAGGTGTGCCATGTATTCACACACCCAAAATAGCACTGCGTGGTTATATTCCGGATTCCTTGGCTCAAAAAATAGAATCAATTGGTGTTAAGTCTTTGCGTCGTATGGAGTTAGATGAATTTTCTAACGACGTAATGCGCAATGTGCATCAAACTTTCTCTCCGCCTTATAGTATTAGTTTTGTAAATGGCTTAGGCGAAGTAAAACATCTTTTCCATGCATCAAACATGGATGATTTAATAGACGTGTTTACATATCACAAGAAAACCGAACCTGGTAAATATGTTATAGAAGAATATGTGCATGGCGACGAATGGGCGGTAACAGTAGTGCCAGATTTTAGAGATACAAAATACTATATTTTACATCCAGTTTATATTGGCAGTGTTAACCCGGCATTTCGCAGTAATCTTCCAATGCATTCTTCAGTCAAAGAAAATTTTGCATCACCTCAGATTCGGGAAGCGTTAGATCTGTATGCTCAGCTTACAGCTGGAGCCTTGAAATCAAAGCTTCCTACTACATTTATTTTTCGTCATAATCTTGGCAAAAAACCTATATTAACTCGTGCAATGGAAAGATATATTTTAAACAATGACGAAACAATACAAAAAGCTTTGCGCGAAAACGCAATCTCTGAATCCGAATTTCTAGAACTTCTAATAAACAGAAGTAAATAGTTTGTGCCCCCGCTAGGAATCGAACCTAGAATAACGGCTTAGAAGTCCGCAGTTATATCCATTTAACTACAGGGGCAAATGAGGAGTAGGGTAAAAATATATTTTCACGCTATCCGAATGTAGACCCTGCAAGATTTTCTTACAGGGGCATTACATTACCATAGCATTACAAGCAGATGTTTTCAATGTTAAATAAAAAAAGAAGCCCCCACTAAGGACCTTCTTTCTTTGTGCGCGATACAGGACTCGAACCTATGACCTTCCCGGTGTAAACGGGTTGCTCTACCAACTGAGCTAATCGCGCATGAAATTCAGTTTAAAAAATCCTTTCGGATTTTTTTAAACAGCTGTGGACCCTAGCGGATTCGAACCGCTGACCTCCTCTTTGCAAAAGAGGCGCTCTACCAACTAAGCTAAGGGCCCAGGTATTTGAATATTAACATAAAGCCTTAAAAATGCAATAAAAAACCGCGGTTAAGCGGTGTTTTGTTCTAAAGTGGTATTCTTCCAAATATTTTTTAATTTTCCGACACGATCGTGCATTTGCAGGTCGAAATCAGAAAGAATCTTGTTTGTGTCGGATATTTTATAAAAATCGGACCTAAGCTCAAACTCGTACTCCTCCTTATTTTTATAAATAGAATGATCTAAAATAAAGAGACCTTTACCGTGTTTGATTTTCTTTGTAAAGTTTTTAGCCTTACCAACAATAATAAAAGTTTGGTTTTGGCATATCTCATGCAGTCTTTCTTTTATTTGGCCTTTAGGGATTATTCCATTTCGGATTAGGTTTTTATAAGTGTCTTTGTTTAAAAATTCGTGAATCTCTTTAGGCTCTTGAATATCCAGACCTTTCAATTTTAACTCAAGTCTAAACTTGTTCTTATAAATTTTTAAACGCAAACGTATTCTTTCTGGAAATAATTTTGGATTTTCAAGGCTTGTATCAAAATATATATTTAATGAATAATTTAGCTTGGTTTCGCTAAAAAATTCTAAATCAATTTTTTCATATTCTGTCTCGGAAATCCCAGTTTTAAAAATAAGGGCGGGGCGGGGGCTTAGTTTTTTCATAGGAACTTTCTTGTCATTTTAGTATATGAAAGGGGATTGTCAATAACCCCTGGTTTTTGAGCCTTATAAAATAAGACTTTAAAACTTGCATTTTAGTTAAAAGTATGCTATAATACTACCAATAGTCAAAATCTAAATAACATTTAAATCTAACTAAAAACAATGAAAAAATTCATTCAAATTTCAACTTTGGCGATTATGTTCGCCATCACAACTTCCACGTTTGCTTCAAAAGCAACTTTAACAACAACTGGTTCTATGAACACAACCAGTAACTGGAACACAAGCCCGTATGCGGTTGATACCGTACTCATTCCGGCTTCGATGATCGGTTACTGGACGAACACCTTCGACCTGCGTGGTCGCATCGTATTCGTGTGGGTAAAAGGAACAATCAGTCCCAGCACCGGTCCTGCAAGCGGAGGTCACGAATTCCTATTGGATTCTGGATCTCAGGTTCTGCTCGATACCGGCGGTACTCTTACAAACATCTCTGGTAATTCATCAAACCATGCTTTGATAATAGACGGAGTATGTGTGTGGGGTAAAAGATGCTGCGGCTCAAACAGCACCATAAACGGTGTTGCTATTGTAAACCTGAATACCCAATGTGGTTTTATCTTACCGGTGCACCTTCTTTCCTTTACCGGAGAAAAGGCCAATGAAGTATCAGTTAACCTGAAATGGGCAACTGCCAGCGAGCAAAACAGCGACCACTTTGACGTAATGTTCTCCAGTGATGGAAAAACATTTACCAAAGTTGGTACAGTTACCAGTAAAGCCATCAATGGCAACTCGGCTTCAATTAGTAACTATGAGTTTACTCACGTTATTAATTCGGAAATGAGAATCAATACCGGTGAGCACATGTTTTTTTACCAGCTTGTCCAGGTGGACCTTAACGGATCGATTGAACCATTAAAGACTATTGTCGTAAAAAACAATCAATCTGATGCATTGCCGTTAACGGTGGCTCAGTCAGCAGACAAAGTTTACATTCAAATCGGAAAAGATTACGAAGAAGGGTACGACATAAACATCTACAATATCTTCGGTCAAAAGATTTTTACTACCACTGGTACAAAAACCGGCTGGATAGAAATATCAAATGACGATCTTTCTCACGGAATGCTGATAGTGCAAGCGAACCTACACTCAGAATTTACGGACGGATTTTCTGAAAAAAGAAAAATCCTGGTCCAATAAATCCAGAGAAAAGCAAAAGTAAAAAATTACCGCCCGAATGACATAAGTCGTTCGGGCATTTTTTCTTGTATTATTTGACTTTTTTGGAAACTTTTGCTATTCTATCCGAAGTGTCATACCATGAGTAACACTGATAAAGAAACGCTCATCCAAGGAACGGTTATTGAAGCATTACCAAATGCTATGTTTCGCGTTATGTTAGATAACGGAAAACAAATCATTGCCTATATGTCCGGTAAAATGCGCATGCATCGTATCAAGGTTCTCATTGGCGACAAAGTAGAAATGGTGGAAGATTCTTATGGTGGAAACCGTAACCGAATTATTCGCAGAACATAATAGTATGAAGGTCAAATCATCACTTAAAAAGCGTAGCCCAGAAGACAAATTCGTTCGTCGTCGTGGCCGCCTTTACATTATTAACAAGAAAAACCCAAAGTTTAAGCAAAAGCAAGGCTAATTATGCGTATTCTAGGTATAACAGTTCCAGCAGAAAAGCGTCTTGAGATTGGTCTCACGGTTCTTTTTGGCGTTGGGCGTACAACTGCAAAAAAAGTACTTGCTAAATTAGATATTGATCCAGGCCGCAAGCCAGGTGATCTATCTATGGACGAAGAAAATGCAATTCGTAAAGAAATCGAAGCTTTAAAGATCGAAGGAAATCTAAAGCGCGAAATCTCTGCAAATGTAAAACGCCTTAAGGATATTAAATCTTATCGCGGAACTCGTCACATGCGTAAACTCCCAGTTCGTGGACAACGAACAAAAACCAATTCTCGTACTCTTCGCGGAAATGTCCGCAATACTATGGGAAGCGGCCGCCGAAAAGCCGAGAAAACTTAATTTTTGTTTTCTGCGATTCCGTTTAGCCATCTCTACTTAGTTTATTAGTCGTTACAAATTCCTATGGGAAAATTAAAGATCAAAAATAAAAATGAAGGATCACAGGGTGAAGGTGTACCACGTACATCCGGCTCTGTCCGCGTGCCCAAGAAAAAGGTTGTGAGCGGTACACTTCATATCGAAGCTACATTTAATAATACAAAAGCACTTATTTCTGACAAAGAGGGAAATACTCTGTTCTGGTCTTCAGCCGGAGCTCTCGGATTTAAAGGTGCTAAAAAGGGTACTCCATTTGCCGCTACAAAAGTTGGTGAAGTTTTAGGCGAAAAAGCTAAAATAATGGGTATCAAAGAGGTCGACGTTGTAATCGTTGGAGTTGGGTCTGGACGTGAGCCAGTTATTCGTGCTCTTGGAGCTTATGATATTGATATCACTGCAATAAGAGACGCTACACCAGTACCACACAACGGTCCAAAGCCTAAGAAGCCACGAAGAGTATAATATGAAACCAGTAAAGAAATATAAAGTCGCTCGCCGTTTGGGAGCTCATGTTTTCGAAAAAACACAGACTGCAAAATTTGCAGACAGTGTTAATCGTCGTGGTACTAAAAAAGGAGGCAAACGTCCAAAACCATTATCTGGTTATGCAGAACAAATGTACGAAAAACAACGAATTCGTTTTTCTTACGGTGTATCTGAAAGACAATTCTCTAATTATGTAAAAGTTGCAACATCTACTCATGGTGTTTCTCCAGCTGAATCTCTTTTTGCGCAATTAGAATCTCGTTTAGACAACGTTGTATACCGTATGGGCTTTGCGCCAACACGTCGCATGTCACGCCAAATGGTGTCTCATGGACATTTCTGCGTAAACGGTACACGCACAACTGTGCCTTCTCGTGAAGTTCACGTAAATGATGAAATCACAGTTCGCGAAGGAAGTAAAAAGTCTATAATGTTCCAAGATTTAGCAGCTAAGACAAAAGATCTAACTACTCCTCCATGGATTACAGTAAACATCGCGTCTTTGTCTGGCAAAATCAAGGGTAAACCAAAGACTTTTGATACTGCATTTGATTTTAACAAGGTGATCGAGTTCTATAGTCGTTAATTATTAGTTATTATTCTAAGCCATATATGCACGAATATTCTATAATTCTTCCGACAAAGCCCCGAGCGGTCAAAGACGAACCAACACGTGGTATCTTTGAGATCGATAATCTTTATCCTGGGTATGGTCATACTCTTGGTAATTCTCTTCGCCGTATAATTCTTTCTTCACTTCCAGGTGCTGCAATTACTTCTATTAAGATAGAAGGTGCAGAACACGAATTCTCTGTTTTAGACGGAGTACGCGAGGATGTGATTACAATAATTCTTCATTTAAAACAACTTCGTTTTAAACTACATTCTGATGAAGCTCAAGAAATTACATTGTCAGTTAAAGGCGCAAAGCGTGTTACAGCTGATGATATTAAGACTTCTTCTCAAGTAGAAGTTCTAAATCCTGAGCAATACATTGCAGAAATTACAGACAAATCTGGAACATTAAACATTACAATGCGTATTGAACGTGGTCTTGGTTTCGTTACAAAAGAAGAACACCAAAGAGCAAAGGTAGAAATTGGTACAATTGCAGTAGATGCAATTTTTACACCAATTCGCCGTGTTTCTTATGAAGTAGAAAACATGCGTGTTGGCGACAACACTAACCACAATCGTCTTCGTGTTACAATAGAAACAGACGGGTCTATCACTCCACGTGAAGCATTAAACCGCTCAATTCGTATAATGATAGAACAACTAGATGCAATGCTTGACCACGAAATTCGTAACATTGCAGCTGATACAGACGAGGAAGAAACAGAATCTATAAAAGAACCAGCTGCTAAATCAGGCGGACAAGAAGGAGAATTTACAGATATTCTAAAGACTCGCATTGATACACTTGGACTTTCAACACGTATTTTGACAGCGCTCCAGAATGCAAACATTCGTACAGTTGGCGGTATTGCACGTAAAAAGAAGGATGACCTTCTTGATATCGACGGTATGGGCGAAAAGGGTATTCAGGAAATTAAGAATGTACTGAGTAATTTCGGTATTACACTAAAGGAATAATTTTATGAGACACCACAACACTAACAGAAAATTTGGCCGTCCAGCCAGCCAGCGCCGAGCTCTTCTAAAGAGTTTAGTAGTTGCGCTTGTTACGCATGACGCCATAACAACAACTGATGCCAAGGCCAGAGAGCTTCGTCCATTTGTAGAAAAGCTTGTCACAGTTGGTAAAAAGAAAACATTGGCGGCAAGACGTGATTTACTTTCAAGATTAGACAACAACGAAGCTGTTGCTGCAAAAATCATGGATGTATTGGCACCAAAGTACGAAAACCGCGCAGGTGGTTACACTCGTATTTACAAATTGCCTCGCCGTCCAGGAGATGCAGCATTGATGGCAAAAATTGAATTTGTATAAAAGTTATGGAAAATTTAGCAAACAAAAAACAAAATTATACAATTGACGCTACCGGTATGGTACTGGGTCGTCTTGCATCCCAAATTGCAAAACACCTTATGGGTAAGATGGAAGCTGGGTATGAACGTCACACCTTGTCTGGTAATACTGTAACAGTATTAAACGCTTCAAAAATGAAGATGACAGACAAGCGTAAGACAGAAACATTGCACGAGACTTATTCTGGATACCCAGGTGGTTTAAGATATAAAACTAATGCAAATATAATTTCTAAGAAAGGATATGCAGAATTAGTTCGTCTTGCAGTTTATGGTATGTTACCAGGTAATCGTCTTCGTGCTCCAATGATGAAGAAGCTAACAGTAAAAGAATAATATGGCAACTACAGACAAAAAATACATTCGCGCTATTGGCCGTAGAAAAACTTCTACTGCTGTTGTAAAGTTATACGAAAATGGCACAAATACTTTTACAGTAAATGGTAAAAAAAGTAGTGACTATTTCCCAACAGAAGAATTACAAAAGATAATTCACGATCCAATCACAAAGACAAAAACTACTGAAAAATACGATATCGAAGTTACAGCTAAAGGCGGCGGAATTCATTCCCAAGCTGAAGCAGTACGTCACGGTATTGCTCGTATACTTGCTGGGCAAGATGACGATACTAAAAATAAAGTAAAGAAACTTGGTTTTCTAAAACGTGATCCTCGTGCTAAAGAGCGCCGTAAATTCGGTCTCAAAAAAGCTCGTAAATCACCACAATGGAGTAAGCGTTAATTACCCAGTAAAAATCCCCGAAAGGGGATTTTTGTTTTGTAATATAAGGTTATTTTTACCTATTTACAAATAGTTAATTTTGTGATATAATTCTACTAACAAAAGATCTTTAATCATGAAACAAATACTAGTTAAATTTGTCATTGCCATTGTAACTTTTTTTGGCAGTCATCAACAAATCATTAAACTTGCAGAGATTGCCGGTTTTGATGCTAACAGAACCTTATTGGTTGTTAAAAAGGCGCGTGTGTGGTTAACAATGTTTATCACATTTTCTGTGCCATTCTTCTTTTGGTTTATGCTTGCGTTACCGGTTTTATTCGAT
>CAZCNC010000008.1:0-14186 GCA_964500715.1 uncultured Candidatus Saccharibacteria bacterium
ACTGGAGCCCCACCACAAGCAATCCTTAAACGTAGAAGACTTTTCAGCAGAAAGCGGCACAATCGTTTTTGTAGAATGGCCAGTTGCCATAGACTTGGACATTTCTATCTCTTTTGCCAGTCTTAATTTTGAAATCGTAAATGAAGATTTAAGAAAAATATCTATTGTATACACAAAACCCGCTTAGTAGCGGGTTTTGTTTAATACATTCCGTCTTGGTCGTCTTCGTCACCAAAGAAGTCAAAAAGTTCATCATCTTCAGCATCACTGTGATGCAGAGGATGGGCTAACTCATCTTCTTCAAGATGTGAACCTTCTTCGAACTCATCTAAAATATCTTCTCCAATTACTTCACCAGAAAAGATTTCTTCTTCGTTACCGTTATGTGTTTTGTCGTCGTCTGTGTGCATGCCTAATGCAGTAAATTATTTACTAATATGTAGTTAGATTTTACATTTCTTTAAATCTTTCGCAAGTGCCAAATCTACCTAAACTGTGAATAACGCAACCTTGAGCTTCCTGCAAGCGCTATAGCGATTGCGTCTAGTTCGTCGTCTTGCTTGATTTTAATATCGAGCTCAATTATTTTAGGTAGCATTCTAGCAATATCTGGTTTCTTGGCGCTACCATTTCCGGTAATGGATTCTTTTATTTCAGTCGGGGACAGTTCTAGTAAATTTATTTTAGACTTTCCAACTGCAGTTAATATTGCGCCACGAGCTTCAGCAACAGCAATTGCAGTTTTTTGGTTTACTGTAAAAAATATTTTTTCAACTATCGCAACATCTGGTTTGTGTTTTTTTAAGATTTCTATCAAACGTTCGTAAATCAATGTCAGTCTTTCTTCTTGACCTAAATTTTTAGAAGTCTTGAAACATTCTGAGAAAACTATTTTTTCTTTTGGTTTATTTAAAAAATCTTTTTCAATTACTGCTATGCCCACACGTTCTATTCCAGGATCAATACCAATGATTTTTATTTTTTCTTTTGGCATATTATTTACTAATATGGTTTATTCCAGCATCAGTTATGGTTCTACCGCGTGGTGTACGCTCTATAAATCCTAATGATAATAAATATGGTTCTATTACATCTTCCAAGGTCCCTTCATCTTCGTGCAGCGCCGCTGACATAGAAGCTACGCCGGTTGGGCCGCCTTTGAACTTTTCATACAGCGTCTTTAAGTACATTCTGTCTATTTCGTTTAGTCCAGCACTGTCCACTCCTAAAAGAGTTAAGGCTTCATCGGCAATGTTTTTATTTAAATCCAAACCTTTTACTTGGCCGTAATCACGTACACGTTTCAAGAAATAGTTGGCAGTTCTTGGGGTCTTGCGAGATCTTTCTACAATTATATGGATTGCATCTGACTCTATTGGGATAGAGAGCAAATTTGCAGAACGTTCCAATATTTTTGCTAGTTCATTTTGTGAATAATATTCTAGTCTGTGGACTCCACCACCAAACCGAGACCGCAACGGGGAAGAGAGTAATCCAATTCGTGTTGTCGCGCCAACCAGTGTAAATGGAGGTAACTCTAGTTGCACGCTGCGTGCTGATGGGCCTTTGCCAATCATAATATCCATTACACCGGATTCCATTGCAGGGTATAGAACTTCTTCTACTAATTTAGACAAACGATGAATTTCGTCGATAAATAATATGTCATGTGGTGCTAAATTTGTCAGAATACTTGCCAGGTCTCCAATTTTTTCTATTGCTGGGCCAGATGTTACAGTAATGTTTCTACCAGTTTCTTTAGCTATCAGGTGGGCCAGGGTAGTTTTGCCTAATCCTGGAGGCCCATAAAAAAGCATGTGTTCCGCAGATTCGCCGCGCTCACGTGCAGCTGTTAGTAAGATGTGTATATTTTGTTTAATACTTTCTTGCCCAACGTACTCATCCCAGGTCTCTGGGCGCAGATGTTGATCTAAGAATTTGGAATCTGGCTTCATATATAAGGCTTTTCGGGGATTAAGGTTAAAAACTGACTGGGCTTGACAATTACAATTTAATTTGCTATAATGGACCTACTGAAATATCAAGTGAGCTTGTTTAAAGAGTATAACTTGATATAATAACAGTATAGCACAGATTGATTTCTGGCTTTGTTTTTTTAAAAACGATAGTAATCTATAAGCAATCAGCTTTACTGCCCGGTGACTCTCGCGGAGGACGATTTGGTTCCGACTGAATCTATCCTACAAGGTTTTACTACTTGCTCGGACTTGTGCCTTGCAAGGATTGTTTATAGATTACTCTCGTTTTTTTATTTTATTCTGTTAGACTAACCACGCTTTTGACTTCTTCGAGCGTGGTTATTTTATTTATTACCTTTACAATACCATCTTCTTTCATGTCGAGTATGCCTTGTTTATCGGCCACAACTTTTATCTCATGTTCAGACGGGTTGTTGGGAATTATTGCTTGTATTGATTCGTCATTGTAAATTGCTTCAAAAATCCCAAGACGGCCTTTGTATCCAGTAAAGTTACAAGCCTCGCAACCATGAGCAACGGCTACTTCGTAATTATCTTTTCTTTCAATTTTATATACGCTAATGTCTTTGCCATTTTTTATTGCGCCATCTAATACCATATTTATATCTGCTATTTCTTTTGCGTCTGCTGCACGAGTAGTGCTACATTTTGTGCAAACTTTTCGCACCAATCTTTGTGCAAGAGAAAGTGATAAGGCAGAGACAAGAATCTTAGGATTCACTCCCAGGTCAATAAATCTTGGGATTACTCCGGCCGCATTATTAGTGTGCAATGTTGAGAACACAATGTGTCCAGTTAATGCAGCTTCGATAGCAATTTCTGCGGTTTCGTGGTCACGGATTTCTCCAACCATTATTACTTCTGGGTCTTGGCGCAGAGCCGAACGTAATCCGTTAGCAAAAGTGTAACCAGCTTCGTTGTCTGCTTGAGTTTGAGTAATACCAGCTAGATGATATTCAATTGGATCTTCAATTGTAATTATTTTTACCTCTTTAGAATAAATACGCTGCAAGAACGAATACAGAGATGTAGTTTTACCAGACCCAGTCGGACCAGTCAGTAGTATCATCCCGTTTGGTTGGTGAATTTCCGTATCAATTAATTTAAATAAATTGTCTGGTATGCCAAGCTCTTCCATACCAACACGAATAGATTTTGGATTTAGAAGACGCATTACAATAGATTCACCATACGCTCCAGGTATTAAAGATACACGTACAGAAACTTCTTCCTGATCAATAAAAATACTAAATCTACCATCTTGGGCTATTGCAGTATTTGTAATTTTAACTCCAGAAATTAATTTTATACGAGATGAGATGAGATGAAAAAACTTAATAGGCAAGACCACGACTTCTTGCAAGACTCCATCTAGTCGATAGCGAATAGAAAGAGTTTCTTCGCTGGGTTCAATATGAATGTCTGATGCATCCAGTTTCATTGCACCAGCTAAAATTGTTTGCAAAACGTGAGATGTAAAATGAATACTGTCTTTTCCAGCTTCGTCTATTTTTAGTTTTACATCATTAATTGTTTTTATACTGCTGCCAAGTTCTATAATCACGTCTCCAGAAATTTCAATACTACCAGTTGCGCCAGCCTCGGCATTAGAAAGTTCTGTGTATCTTTTCCAAACACGTTCCAGTGATGCGCGTGATGCAATATATAGTTCTGGTTCCATACCTTTACGTTTTATGGAGTCTAATATAACTGCAACTTCATTGCGACTGGGTGCATGTGCTGCAATTAACAATTTTTTACCAGCAGTACGAAAAGGTGCGACTTCGGCATTGCGCGCTTCAGATTCAGAGACATAACGCAAAGCCTCGTTTTCAATAGCGATAGTACCCAAGTTAATGTAGGGGATATTGTATTTCTCTTCAGACAGTAATTGCATTAGAGCTTCTTCCTCGCGACGGCGAAAGTCCTCGATAGTCTTATTTTGCTCGTCTTTATCACCTTTGATTGACATAGGAATATTATATAGGAAAAGGCTATTTTTAGCCATAAAACCCATTAAAACAGGGGGTTTATAGGCATTGACTTTTAACCTAAAAAGTGATATAATACTACTAAGAAAAAATTTAACAATGAAATATATATCTAAGGCTCTGCTGCTTCTTGTGGCAACCTTAACCTTCGAAAATGCCTTTGCTTCAAAGGCCGCAAGTGTTCCAAGCGGGACACTGTCTGTTGTTGGCTTTAAAGAAGTTTTGAGAAACAGACAAACAATTCGCCGAGGTTTTTGGGATACGCTTTCAACTGGAGAAAGGATTTATTTTTTCGCAAATATGCGCAATTACCTTCCTCAAGTTACAGATGACCAAATTGATGGCATTATTGAGCTTCCTTCCTCGCAAGTTAAATCTGGCAAGTACAGAAATAACTACTACAATGCAAATGGATCGAAAGTTCCAATGCAACAAGAATACCTTGAAATAATTCCAGGTTACAGTTACTTTTGTACTCCTGACGGTGTAGCCCTTGCAAAAACGAATTGTTTAAACGAGCAAGATTATCTTGCGCCTTATGTGGCTCCAAAACCTGCACCGGCACCAGTTTCTCAAAACCAATGGATAAAAGACTGTGATGGTGTTAATAGGGAAATGCTTCCTAAAAAACGCCCCGAGTCAGATGGACGCTGGTCAGCAGACGGAATGTATCGTTTGCGCAATGATGGAACATGGTTTACATCCAGTGACGGAGTTGCTTTTAGCCAAAACCTAAAAGAACTTTGTCCGGTTGTACAGCACCCTTCGGTGCGGTCTCTCGTTACAGAGATGACTTGTGATCCTAACGTTGGACCTGTAATCAAAGAAGATTACTTGGGTTCTGCTGGAGAGGAAATTTACAATTCGGGGATGTACATTAAGAAGTTTGGTGTCTGGTATAAGCTAAATGCAACTACCGGATACTATGAAGATTTATGTAATTACAACATTGCCAGCACCACTCCTAAAAAAGAGGAAACAACAATGTCCCGTAAGTATGAAAGCACAGCTCAGAATACTGGCTATGTCTATCAACAAAGATCCACCGCGTTACAGTTTTTCTTAAACATCAGTTCTGGTCCCGCTGGTCAGATCATAAGGGAGTTCATTCCTTATTATCCTCCGCAGCCGCAGCCTCAGTTCACTGGTACTCCATCTAACGGTGGAAGCCAAGGATCAGGCGGCATACCATCTAATGGTGGATCAGGCGGCGTCAGCACAGGCGGTACAAGCTCCAATGGCGGCTCTGCTGGTAACGGCGGATCTGGTTCAAACGGTGGGGGTGGTTACATCCCTGGCGTAAACCAGAGAATTGGTAGAAGGTAAGTTATTTCGCGTTTTTCGTTCTTTTGTTTTAAATGTAAGCCCCGACTTGTTTCGGGGCTTTTTTATTTGACAAAACATAGAATATATTGAATAAACTTGACAAAGGCCTATAAAGGGTGATATAATGCGCCCATGAAACAAAGTATAAAACTTTTAGCTTTTTCATTTGTTGCCTTGGCAATGTTCGCTTTTACCGGCGTAGCACATGCAGGTTTTAATGAAAATTTAGCAGGTACTGACTGTTCTATAGCTGGTATTGCTTTAGCTGGCCAACCTCTTCAAAGTGGTTGTGCTAACTATCAAGATCAAGTTTATGCAACATACGGTCAAGTAATCGACGTTAACCTTTATTATAGAAATACAAGTACTACTGACGCGCAAAATGCTCGTGGGTCAATTATTGTAAAAGGTGGAGCCAATGGTTACACATTTACAAATAGCATCTCATCCAGTGTTGGTGGTGCCGGTCCAAAGACAGTTTACTTAACATTGCCATCTGATGCAGAAATAGAATTCAATGGTGCAAAAATTTACGAGCGCCGTCGTGCAGCTCCACAAAACCAAACATTAATGAACCAAATTACTGATGCAGCTAATTTGGCTAGTTTCCCATTGGGTAATAATGGTACTGTAGAATCTTATTTAAAGTGTCAAAGCTTTGGTGACTCATTTTGTTACCAAGGTTATGTTGTAGCTACTTTTACAATTGTAAAAGAAAATGTGGGGCCACAAAAATGTACTGATCCTAATGCATTAAATTACGGTGGGCCATTACCTTGTAACTACTATCAAGCTCCACAAGTCTGTACTGACCCTTCTGCTCTAAACTACGGAGGACCACTACCATGTATCCCAAAACCAGTTCAACAGCAATGTTACATTAATTACTTTAATGCTAATCCAAGCCAAATAAATCTTGGCGCAAGTTCTGTTTTAAATTGGTCTACAACCGGTTGTACTACTGCACAAATTTATCCAAACACTGGTAATGTAAATGTAAACGGTTCACAATACGTTACGCCAAATTCTAGTACGGTTTACACACTGTATGCCTATGGGCCAAACTCAACATCTGCAACTACAATTGTGACTGTTGGCCAAGTAACAAAACCAATTTGTTCTGACGGAATTGATAATGACGGTGATGGTAAAATAGACGCCGCAGACCCAGGATGTTTTGTTGGAAATGTTTACGACCCAAACAGAATGAGCGAATACAATACTGTGGTTATTGTAAACCAAGGCCCAACAGTTTCATCACTAGCGGCGACATCTGTTACAAGCTCTACTTGTAAGCTAAATGGAATTGTTCGTATTGGGACACTTTCTCCAACTAATGCATACTTTAAATACGGTACAACCAGTGGTAATTTAATCTACACAACAAAACAAGATACAGTTGGCAGTAGTGTTGGCAGTTACCAATTTTCAGATACAATTACCGCACTTGTACCAAATACAACATATTACTATCGTATTGTTGCAACAAATGGTTATGGAACAAGAGAAGGTGAAGTTCGTTCATGTACTACAAAAAGTAATACTGTTGTAATTACAAACCCAGGTCCAGCAACAACACGAACTGTTGTGCGTCCAATTGTTACAACTGTAGTTCCAGAAGAACGAATCATTGCAAACTCTGCGCCATCATTATTATTCCTACGAATCGATGATCGTCGCGAGGACTTAACTTGTTCTGATGTTGTAGACTACCAAGTAGTTTACAAAAATGTTTCAAATATTACTCTTGAAAAAGCAGTCCTAGAAGTCCAGCTTCCTGCTGGGGTTAACTATGTAAAATCTTCTGGTGGTGGTACATATAGTGAAACTACAAAGACAGTTACGTTTAATATTGGTACAGTTTTGCCAAATCAAGAGGATGCAAAGTTTATTCAAGCTGATGTAGATTGTGCTCAAGTAGATTCTGATATGCTTGTAGCAAATGCTAGTATGTCATACACTAATCCATCTACAACTGCTCAAGAAGAAGCTGTAGCCTATGACCTGGACAGATTTATTAGTGGAATAGACAACAACGGTAGAACTGGTCTTACTGGTGCTGCAATCTTTGGTGCAGGCTTTCTACCAAATTCATTACTTGGTTGGCTAATACTAATTCTAATAATTCTTGGGTTGGCATATCTTGTAAAACTATTTCTAGTTCCAGTTACTCCAAAAGAAAATAAAACAACAGATATACATATTAACGAGACTCATCACTAAGCCCTACAGTGAGTGCAGCTATATAAAATCCCCCAATGGGGGGATTTTGCTTTGTGGATAACTCTCTTTGCCAGACAATTATATCTGCTATCATAGCTACTAGTATGTCGATACAGAATAAACATGTAAAAAGATTTTCTATCAAATCCGTTATATGTTTTTCGTCCCTCACAATTGTGGGGGATTTTTTATTATTAAATAAACAAAATTTATTATGAGAAATAACTATATGGCAACACCAGACGTAAAATTATTTAACGAAGTCGTGCAAAAAATGCGCAGCTTCTTTTTAAGTAAAGGTTATGCGGAAGTCCATACACAAGATCGATTGTCAATTTTAGCTGCCTGTGAAGATCCAGAGACTGTAGCCACATATAACTATGCAGGCGAAGTTTGGCCATTACCACAAACAGGCCAAATGTGGCTAGAATACGAACTATTAACAAAGCCAGAATTACCTGGTGTTTTTTGTGTCTCGACTAGCTACCGGCAAGAACCACGACCGGTTCCAGGACGGCACAATATTATTTTTCCAATGTTTGAATTTGAATCGCACGGTACATTGGATGACTTACGAAAGTTAGAAATAGAACTTTTAGAATATTTAGGCTTTGGCAAAGAATCTGATTTTAAACATTTTACTTACAAAGAATTGGCTAGTAAATATGGAGTAGACGAACTAACAAACGAACACGAAATGAAAATGGATACCGAGATTGCACATAACACTTTTATAGAATATTTTCCGGAAACTACATCACCATTTTGGAATATGAAAAGGCGAGATGCGGACAGTGCAAATAAGATAGATGTAATAATGTATGGCATGGAAACCATTGGTAGTGCCGAGAGAGAAACGGATAAAGTTATAATGCGCAAAAGATTCGACACAATATCAGACGGCGGTTATGCTAAAAAGCTTTATGACTTGTTTGGGCGCGATCGAGTAGAAAAAGAATTAAACGAATTTTTAGAACTAGAATTTTTCCCAAGGTTTGGCGGCGGAATAGGCATGACTCGCATGATGAGAGCCTACAAAATGATAAAAGGGGAGTAAGACTACAAGGCTGAGAGCAATTTTTCCGTGCGCTACCAGCCCTCCTACCCTCCCGCGTACTCAAAATCACTCTCAGCCTTTCCGCGAGCCTTTATGTTAAAATACTCTTATGCAAAAGCGAATAGTATTACTAGACACCCATGCCATAATTCACCGGGCATATCACGCCTTGCCGGACTTTCGTAGTTCCAAAGGCGTACCTACCGGGGCACTTTATGGCCTGTGTAATATGGTGGCTAGTATTATTCGTGAATTAAAACCCGACTATATTTTTGCCTGTTATGACTTGCCAGGTAAGACATTTCGCCACGAGGCTTACGAAGACTACAAAGGAACTCGCAAAAAAGGAGACGATGATTTAATAACCCAGCTTATCTCGTCTAGAGAAGTTATTGAAGCCTTAAACATTCCAATATATGATGCTCCAGGTTATGAAGCAGATGACGTAATTGGTACCATTGCTAAACAATTTGGCGGCAAGGATACATATGACATTATTATTGCATCTGGAGACATGGACACACTGCAATTAATCGAGGACGACCATATTCGTGTTTTTACTTTAAAAAAGGGAATTACTGACACCGTTTTACTAAACGAAAAGGCGGTAATGGACCGTTTTGGTTTTGAACCAATCTATATACAAGACTATAAAGCCTTGCGGGGTGACGCATCAGACAATATTCCGGGTGTGCCAGGCATTGGCGAAAAAACCGCCACAATTCTAATAACAAAATTTAAAACTGTAGAGAATTTATACAAGGTTTTAAAAAAGAATCCAGATGAAGTTAAGGCTGCTGGTATAACAGACAGAATTCTAAACATTTTAAAAGATAACGAGGATGGGGCAATTTTTTCTAAAATGCTAGCTTCTATTCGCATTGATGCACCAGTCAAAGTAAAAATTCCAAAAGAAACTTGGAAAGAATCTTTTGATGCGGCAGTTGCAGAGAAGTGTTTTAAAAAGTATGAATTTCGCACAATGCTTTCGCGCTTTGACCCCAACTATATAAAGCCTGCAAAAACTGAAACAGTAAAAAACAAAAAAGAAAATGTAGTTGAAAAAAAAGAGGGCAATAAAAAAATCTCTGTAGATTTATTTAGCGAACCAATAGATGCTACAAAATTGGAAGAAGCGCGCTTGATGCTGTTTTTGCTAAATTCTGAATGCACAAATGTACCAGTAGAAAGAATAATAGAAGAAGCTGACGCTAATAATTTTGACGAGGCTTATATAGAGCTTGCAAAAAGAATTAAAAAAGAGCCAAAGCTACTTTGGCTTTATGTTAATATGGACCGCCCGCTAATTCCAATTGTGGAAGGTATGAAGGTGCGAGGTATGAGAATGGACCGGGAGTATTTAAAAGTTTTGTCCAAAAATATCCATACAGAGCTTGCTCAGTTGGAAAAAGAAATTGTTAAATTAGCCGGCGAAGAATTTAATTTAAATTCACCCAAGCAACTTTCCCAAGTTTTGTTTGAGCGTCTTGCTTTGCCAACCAAAGGTTTAAAGAAGCGTAAAGATGGTCTGTATTCTACCGATGTGGACACATTAAATAAATTTAAAGATGTGCACCCAATAGTTAATAAAATGCTTGAATACAGAGAGTTGGAAAAATTACGTTCAACCTATATTGATGCCTGGATAGAATTACTTGATGAAAATAACGAACTGCATCCAACATTTATTTTGACCGGAGCCGCAACTGGTAGGTTTGCATCACAAAATCCAGGTGTACAAAATATTCCAATTCGTGGCGAGCGTGGTAAAGAAATTCGCAAAGCTTTTGTGGCACGTCCGGGTTTTACACTGGCTGCATTTGATTATTCCCAAATTGAGCTGCGAGTCGTAGCGCTATTGTCCCAAGACCCGAACTTGATTGAAGTTTTTAAAGAAGGTCGTGATATTCATACTGAAGTAGCCGCACGTGTTTACAATATTGCGCCAGATGATGTAACCAAAGATATGCGTCGCCATGCAAAGGTAATTAACTTTGGAATTCTATACGGCATGGGATCAACTGCACTGGCTAAGCAAATGGAAATATCCAGAACTGATGCTAAAAATTTTATTGATAAATATTTTTCTCAATTCCCTAAAGTTGCTAAATATTTGGAAGAAGTTTTACAACATGCACGTAAAACTGGCTACACTGAAACTTTGTTTGGTCGCAGACGCTATATACCAAATATTAAATCTAATATTCCATTTCTTAGGGCCATGGCCGAGAGAATGGCTGGCAATGCTCCAATTCAAGGCACGGCAACTGCGGATATTATCCGGTTAGCGTTGGTAAACATTTATAAAATGTTTGAGAAAAATGGCTATACTGATAAAGCTTTTGCCATACTCCAAATTCACGACGAACTGGTCTTTGAAGTAAAAGACGATATGTTAAAGCAAATATGTGAAGATATAAAGGCTGAAATGGAACGCCCAATAGACAAAGTATTTTTGGTAGGTAAAAATAACGTCCCAATTTTGACCGATATGCATCTTGGTAAGAACTGGGGAGACATGGTATAATACTTAGATTAGTGTACGCTACAATGCGCGCAGGTGAAGCTTTAACTAAATAAATTTATGGCCTTATCAGAAAACTCAACCACCGCAACTGAGACCTACAAAACATCTGGAGATATTCAAATCTTGCTTTCAAAGTCCTATTCATTGTTTTTCTTTGGGTTTGTTTTTGGTTTGATTTTAGATGTGGTAACTAGACTTAGAATTAACATTATTAATTTAGATCAAATTGGTTTAATTTTAATTGTTCTTTCCAGTATGCTTATATACTGGGCACAGTCTGTAAATAAAACCCCAAAATACCTGGCAGATGGCAAGCGTAATTTTGCTTATGGTCCGTATGCTTTTTCCAGACACCCAACATATCTTGGACTATTTTTATTAATGATAGGCGCAGCTTTGGTCATGAATTCTTACAGTATTTTAGCTACATCCATTGTGTCTTTTGTAATTTCTATTTTTACATTTATGGACAAGGAAGAAAAACGCCATATCAAAAAATATGGAGAACTATATTTGGAATATATGAAGCGTGTTCGTCGCGTAATTTAAAATGCTTTATTTAGTAGTTGGTAAAAACTATACAGGTGTAAAAAAAGAAGCTGAAAAATTGTTAGCTTCTTTTTTGCCTGCCGGCGGGATAGGTAAAAATGTTGAACGCCATACCGCCGAGACTATTACTGCTAAAGATTTAGCGTATCGCGCAGAAGGCAATTCACTTTTTGGCGATAAGTTTGCCTATATAATAGATGGTCTTTTAGACCAGTACGAAGACGATGTTTTAAAAGTGTTGCCAAAACTTGGTGCGTCGAGCAATTTATTTATTTTTTGTGAAGATACTGCACTAAAAAATGTTACAGATGCTTTTAAAGATGCAGGCGGAAAAGTTATTGCATTAAAAGCAGAAGAAAAAGAAAGAGAAAACCCATTTGCTATAACTGATGCACTACTGGCAAAAGATAAAAAGAAAACCTGGCAATTGTACAGACATGAGATTGATAAAGGCGAAAGTGCGGAAGCTGTCTTGGGTCGCCTGGTTTGGGCAATAAAGACACTAACGCTAATACAAAGAAACCCAAAAGAGACTGCATTAAGTCTGGGTATCTCACCATTTGTTTATTCTAAAACCAAGTCTGCTGGTAAAACATGGGCCGTGGGTGAGCCACAAAAATTCTATACGGAATTACTTTTTGGAATGAAGGCCGGCGACGAAATGGAGTATCATTTAGAGAAATTAATATTGGGGTGGTAAAAAATTGCTTGACTAAAATATAACTAAAATGATATAATATAACCCATGAGTTATAAATAGAAATAAAAAACATGGATAATTACTGGGTTATAGAAATTTGGGTCAATCCAGAGGACCAAAAGTCAAAAATGGAAAGGGATCTTTTAAAAGAAATTCGTAGGAAGGATAAAAATATCCTGTTTTCCTTAGAAGAAAAGATGAACACCTATGTACAATCACCAATAGAAGGTTTAGTCAAACTCGGTGATCTGGAAAAAATTAAGGCTCGAGAAAATATGTGGGAATTAAAATTTCATCTAAAAAATAGTAACGAGATTAGGTTTTTAGGGTGTTTGTCACAAATTAAATCCAGTCATGTATACTATGCTTTGTATGGTTTTAGAAAGAAAGATCAAAAAATTAAAAGTCATCATTTAGAAATAGCAAAAGGTCGCATAAAAGAATTTAAATTTTATTATAAAGAAAATGAACTTCAAAAGTTACTTTAGTAAAGAAAAATATAATCTTTCTGATAAAGAAATATTATCAATAAAAGTCGGTAACCTAATTACAGCAGCACGCATTTTTAGTGGTTTTTCCCAATCAGATTTAGCAAAAAGAATTGGGACCCATCAGCCAAGTATCGCAAGAGCTGAGAAAGGAGAAGTTATTGCAAGTATAGAGTTTTTAAATAAAATTGCTAAAGCTATTGGTACAGATCTTATTTTACCCAAGTTTGGTTTTATGGATAAAACGTCTAATCAATCAACTCAAAATGTCGACCTAAAATACTCTCTAGAAGAAGGTGTAATTACTATTCGGAAAGCTCAAAGATCTCCTTATTCCATTGATTTTTCAAATACTAATGGAAATTATAAAATTAATACCAACGAAGGCCTTTAAATTTATGGAGAAAATTACAAAAACAAAAATGAAAACACATTGGGTAATCTTATGTAAAAGTGCATCTGTAGACCAACAGAGTAATCAATTAAGCATATTTAGTATTATAGAAGATATAAATATAAATCAAAGTCAAAATCCAATAACTGCTTTTTCTAAAATTGTTGATCTTGAAAACAAAACCTCTATAAAGTTTGATCATAATATTGTGGTTTTGTTTGAAAGAAATATTGCTACCAATAACATGGGGTTTGATCCCTTGATGAAAATAGAGATTTTTGATCCTAAAAAAGAAAAATTAATAGAAACAGAGGTACCTATAAAATTTGAAGAAGGGAAAATTAAAGTTAGGAGTATAATATCCTTAGATAGTTTTATTGTAAAAAACTCTGGAAAATATGAATACATAATATCTACTAAAAACTTCCCATCTGACCAGTTTGAGAATAAGGCAAGTGCCACTGTTCAAGTTAAGATATATGAATAAACTGCTTATATATAGATTTTAGTTTACTATTTGCTTGATTTAGCTTTTATCACTCATCAATATAGTATTTAAAACCGTAATTTTATTAAAGTTTTTTCTATTTCTTCCCAATCTTCCTCTTGGATTAATAAACTGTTTATCTTTTTTAATTTGTATTCTTCGTTCTCAATATACTCGTCAGTATATCTATTTTCCGCTATATACTCTTCATCTTTTTCTGGATCAAAATTGTAGTCTAATAAAGAATTAATGACTTTGCCTATTTTATTCCTTCTCAATTTACTTGGATTCCAAGTATAGTCTGGAATATATTCTGACTCCAAATCGCCAATCATTTTTGAAAAATTATGAGCTTTCTTCCACAGTCTTTTAATTTGAGCTTTTGGAGAATAGTAAGTTTGGTCAAGAATAAACCATATTATAGATATAAATATTAATAAATAG
>CAZCNC010000009.1:0-13897 GCA_964500715.1 uncultured Candidatus Saccharibacteria bacterium
TACATGTTCCAATATCATATCTAAGAGTGGTCCAAGATCTTTTCTTTCATCATTTAAATTTTTCATGGCTACACCTTCGCGACCAATAGCGTAAATCATTGGAAAATCTAGTTGATCATGGTCTGCACCAAGTTCAATAAATAATTCTAAAATTTCATCATGGGCGCGGGCCGGGTTTGCGGCGGGTTTGTCGATTTTATTTAGTACAACAATTGGCTTTAGCCCAAGTTCAAGCGACTTCTTTAAAACGAATCGTGTTTGAGGCATTGGACCTTCTTGTGCGTCTACTAAAAGCAAAACACAGTCGATAGAACGCAATACTCGTTCAACTTCAGAACCAAAGTCCGCGTGACCCGGAGTATCAACGATGTTTATTTTTGTTCCTTTCCAGTTAACAGATGTATTTTTTGCATAAATTGTAATACCGCGCTCTTTTTCAAGATCATTAGTGTCCATGGTTGCATCAGCTTCTCCTGTACCACAAAAAGTCATTAACTTGTCAGTTAATGTTGTTTTCCCATGGTCAACGTGGGCAATAATCGCAATATTTCGAATTTCCATCTGTTTCTTATTTGTCTTTAAAGAGTAAAAATAAAAACACGGAATTAACCGCATATTTATAAGGGTTATAGTACCAGATAATATCAAAAATAGCAAATTTTACTCTTGACTAAATCAAATTCCAGGCGTACGCTGGTACTAATTTAAAAAACACGGTCATGAAAATCAAAAATGGTCCACTTTTTGCTATTGTTGTCTTGGCCAGTTTGGCCTCTGTACAACTAACATTTGCTATTTCAAATGAGTCTATCTTCTCCTCGCACAACCTGTTTCCAGCTGTTGTAATGTTTGCCACTGGAATTTTCCTGGGGTTTATTGTCCGTAAAAGGACCCCAAAGCCAAATGAAAACTCTTTTTTTCAAATGGAAATTATTACCGGGGCGATTGGTTTATTTACTTGGCAAACTATTTTGCCAAATTGGTTTACCTATACCCTGTGGGCAATCATGGCCATTCTGATAGCTGCTCAGTTGGTGGTGGATAATTTTGTAAACGACTGCGAACAGGATCTCGAAGCTGTCGAAGAAGATGAGTCCTTTAAAAAGACTTCCATCACATTTCTGATCGTATCGGTTATTCAACATTTTGGTTTTGCAGATTCTTCAGTCATGGCGGTTGCCATAGGTTCCGGAGCATATCTTGTGTTCTTGGTAATCTGGATAATTTCAACACCAGACGAAAGAAGCCCCACACAGCTAAAATATTAACCAGCAAAATCCCTTCACTTTAAGCCGTATTTATATACGGCTTTTTTATTAAAATAGCTTTATTACGTCCTTAACTGTAATTACAACCATTAGTAGTAGCAGTAGTCCAAAGCCAACAGAGTTAACAATATTCGCAACACGTGGATTAATACGAGAACCTTTTATTTTTTCAATCAATAGAAATAGTAATCGTCCGCCGTCTAATGCTGGGAACGGAAACATATTTAAAACCCCAAGATTAACCGATATAAGCGCAATAAATGAAAGTAAATAAGCAAAACCAAAACTCGATGCTGTGCCAACTTCTTTAGCTATACCAACTGGGCCAGTTAAAGACGCCTTTATGTCTCCGGCTCCAAAAATAGAACCAATTATTTTACCGAATCCAGATATTGTATCCCAAGTCATTTTCATACTGTCTTTGAAACCTTGAACAATGGAACTAAAAAATCCTAGTTTTTTATTTTCTAACTGGCCAAGACTAACACCAATTTTATATTCGGAATTTTCTTTATTTGGTAAAAATTCAATTGATGAAATTTCTTTACTGCGCTCAACTTCAACAGTAATATTTTTACCATTACTGTTATTGATTACTTCTTTAAAAATCTCTATGTTTGGAGAATAAGCTGGGCCTGTACTGCTATCAGTGTATACAGAATAAATTTTGTCACCTGCTTTAATTCCAGCGATTTCTGCTGGTGAATTTGGTAAAACATTTAGAACAACGAGTGAATTTCCACTACTGGCATTACCATATCCAGTCATATAAGAAATTGATAACAAAACAAAGGCTAAAACTATATTCATAAAAGGCCCAGCAAACATTACCCAAGCTTGGGCCAGGCGTGATTTGGCCGTGAATAGTTTAGAATCTTGTGCAATTTCGGCATCTGTTTTGCCATTTTCTCCATCAATTGCAACATAGCCACCCAATGGTAGTGCGTTTATTGAATATTTTGTTTCTTTACGTGTCCAACTTATAAGTCTTGGAGGAAAGCCAAACGCAAATTCTTTTATACGCATACCCATTTGTTTAGCAGCAAAAAAATGCCCAGCCTCATGGACTACTACTACTAAAAACAAAACAATTATAAATAAAATTATTGTTGGCATATGTTTAGCCTAGAACTTCAGCTTCTTTCTTTTTAAAAATATCTTCCAAGTTTTTGTTTGTCTCATCTACAATTTTTTGAATTTCTGTTTGAATTCTTTTTTTCTCGTCTTCGCCCATTCCATCTTTGGCTTCATTATCTAGATCCTTCATGGCATTTTCTCTAATTTTACGCACACGAATACGCGCATCTTCTTGAAGCGTGCCTAGAATTTTTACAGTTTGTTGACGACGTTCAGTGGTAAGTGCTGGGAAAATAAGACGCACACCATCACTGTCAGCTACAACACCCAAACCAAGATTTCCATCTGTTAAAGATTTTTCAATGGCTTTAACTGCATTCTTGTCCCATGGAGCGATACGAATTGTTTTTGGATCTTCTATTGATATACTGGCTACATTTCTGATAGGTTGCATCATTTCATAAAGCTCAACTTGAACTCCGTCTAAAACCAGTGGAGTTGCTCGCCCAGTATGAATTTGAGAATATTCTGTATTTAGCCATTCTTCTGCCTTTTTAAATTCTGATTGAATTTCTTTAATATTGTGTGACATAAAAATATTATAACAGAAAAACAGCCTCTATGCCATGGCTAAAATTTAGCCTTGCCAAATTAAATAACTTCTGGTATTTTAAAGGCAAACAGAACTATTAAAAAAGAAAAAATGAGTAAAATCAAATTGGAGTACATTTGGTTGGACGGTAATAGTCCTCAATGTCTCCGCAGTAAAACAAAAATTGTCGATTCGAAAGACTTTGAGGTAGATGTTACAAAACTTCCACTATGGTCTTTTGATGGATCCTCTACTAATCAAGCCGAAGGCAAAAATTCAGACTTGATTTTGAAACCAGTTTTCATGTGTTATGACCCTAAACGAAGACACCAGTTTAAGAGCGAGGCATATCTAGTTATGTGCGAAGTCATGAACCCGGATGGTACACCCCATAAATCCAACAAAAGAGCTTTGATAAAAGAAATGCTCGATGAGGACGAAAGTAAAAATTTCTGGTTCGCTTACGAACAGGAATATTTTATCTGGGATACTCATTTAAATATTCCACTTGGCTTTGAAAGTTTGGAAGGAAAAAAGCAAGGGCCCTATTATTGCTCTGTCGGTGGAAACTACAACGAGGGACGAGATATCATAGTAGAAAGTCATCTGCAGCAGTGTCTTGATGCTGATCTGGGGATCGAAGGAGTCAATGCCGAAGTTGCTCCAGCGCAATGGGAATTCCAAATCTTTTCTAAAAAAGGAGCGAAGGATGCCGGCGACAAGTTATGGATTGCTCGTTATCTTCTCGAAAGAGAGTGCGAGCAATACAACGGACTCTGTATAAATTGGCACTGTAAGCCACTTGGTGCAGGTGATTGGAATGGTTCAGGTATGCACGTGAATTTTTCAAATCCCCTGCTTCGCGATGTAGGAGGAGAAGAAAATTTCAACAAGGTTTGCGAGGCTTTCGGCAAATTCATTAAAGAGCATATCGCGGTTTACGGCCGAGACAATGAACAGCGATTAACCGGTAAACACGAAACTGCTTCGATTGATGACTTCAGTTATGGAGTTTCTGACCGTGGAGCTTCTATCCGAATCCCAATCAGTGTTATTCAAAACGACTGGAAGGGATACCTCGAAGACAGGAGGCCGAACAGTGAAGCTGATCCGTACGAAGTAGCTGCCCGCATTATTGAAACCATGCAGACAGTATCGTAAATTAATTCAAACCAACTCACAAAGAGGATTCGAAAGAATCCTCTTTTTTTATAATATAGTTATTACGTAATCTAAAATAAATTTTGGAGCAATGTGTGAATCAATAAGTGAATTTTGAACTTGAAGCAAGGTTTTTAACTTCTCTTTTGATTCATCAGAATTTTCTTTATGGAAATAAAAAATCAAATCTCGAACTAATTCTTCTGTATAAGCACGTAGCTCACTGCTTTCAATTCCTTTTATATCCCCGGCTACTTTTTTTAACCTATCCGCTGTGTTTAGTTTTATAAAACCTTTAATATCTTGATTTGTCGATTTGATACGCCCAATATTTTGTACCCGTGACAATACTGTATCGATTATTTCTACGCCTGGGCTTACAAAAATAAAAAAGCTATACGGTGGTCTAGCCTCTTCTAAAATCTTTAATAGCATTTGCTGCGCATCTTTTTTGATTACTTTGGCAGCAATAACTGCAACCGTACGAGTATCATCATTATGAGTTTTACCGCTGTAATACCACGCCACAAGATCGCGCGCTTCTGGTACACCAAAAGTATCAGCTTCAAAAATATAATGCCCAGGTGAACGAAGTTTAATTCCAGATTCTTTTAAAGAAGAACTGAAAGAATCTTCGCAATCTTTAAAATCTCCATAGCATAAATATGCATGGGCTAAACTTTCGGACTTTTTTAAGATGTCAAAGGCATTTGCCTCCATAGTTTATTTTTGTTTTAGAAGTAATGCTCGTTTATACATTTCTAAATGCTCTAATGCTTCCCCGGTTCCTTTGGCAACTGAGAGCATTGGTTCTTCTGCAAGACGTGCTTTTACACCAGTACGGCGGTAAACAAGCTCTGGTAGACCTCGCAATTGAGATGTCCCTCCAGTCATAATTATGCCATGGTCAATAATGTCAGCAGCTAATTCTGGCGGAGTCTCTTGTAATACATCCTTTATTGCCTTTATCATCATGCGCAATTCTTTATCAATTGCTTTACAGATTTCATTAGTTGTAACTTGGGCTGTACGCGGTAAGCCTGTTACATAGTCACGTCCTTTTATAAGCATCGTGATTTCGTCTTCTAGCGGTACAGCTGAAGCTACGCGAATTTTTATTTGTTCAGCTGTTCGGTCTCCAATTGCTAAATTAAAAGTTTTTTTAATAAAATCTGTAATTGCAGTATCCAGTTTGTTACCTGCGCATTTAACTGAAGTAGAAGCAACGATTCCACCAAGTGAAATTACAGCAACATCAGTTGTACCACCACCAATATCAACTACCATGTGTCCACGAGATTCATAAATTGGAATACCGGCACCAATTGCTGCTAAAATTGGTTCTTTGGCAACATACGCATTTTTTGCGCCAGCTTTTAAGGCAGCTTCAATAACCGCACGTCTTTCAGTAGAAGTAATACCAGCTGGAACCGAAATTAGAACGTCTGGCCGAACAAAAGAAAATTTTCCCAAAGCCTTTGTTATATAATATCTCAGCATAGCTTCTGTTACGCGATAATCAGCTATTACGCCATCACGCATTGGACGATATGCAATAATAGAGTCTGGTGTTTTACCAATCATATCTTTTGCCTCTGTACCAACGGCCATTATTTTGTTGTCTTGTTCTGAAACTGCCACAACAGAAGGTTCACAAAGTACAATTCCCTTACCTGGTACAAAAACTAATGTATTTGCTGTTCCTAAATCTATACCTAACTTTTTCCGAAATATACCCATATATGCGGGCAGTATAGCACAGAATTTTAAGATTTGTGATACGCTTAATAAATGCACCTTTTACGGGTAATTCCCCTAAATAGAAAGATTCCTGGTGGAGAATTGTCTTATATTTCAAAGACAAATTTTAACATTGGCGAAGTTATTTGGGTTCCGTTGAAAAAGAAAACAGAATTAGCTATCGTTACAAATTCAAATCCTGTTTCCAGCGAGAAAGAATATATAAAATCCCTGTCTTATAAATTAATCACAATCAGCGAAACTGATTTTGAATTCAAAATCCATAAAAAAGTTTTTAAAACTTTAATTGATTTTTCTCTATATTCAATGACACCACTGGACAGCATAGTTCGAGTTTTTTTAGGAAAAATTAAAACAAATAAAAAAAACAACTTAGAAAGTGAAATTATTTTAGCTACCAAAGAAACAAAAGATAAAAACGAAATATCTCTACACAATTTCTTTAAAGTCTTTATGGCGGAGAAAAGTAAGCTAAAAAAGTTAATAATTAAAGATCCAGAGAAGTTTACGGTTTATGGCCAAAATTATCTTGGCTTTGACCCTTTGGCTTTTTTCGTACTATTAAGCAATAATCTTGGCTTTGAATTGTATTTTAAAACTAACTATCAAAGACTGGCTTATAAAAAATGGCCCATTAAATATCTACCAGTTGGTAGCACAAATAATGGAACTATAGATATTTTAACCAGAAACAGTGAAGTTAAAGAGGAAAAGAAGAACGTTTTTATAAAAGAAATAAAAAAAGTAATCTTAGATGGTTTACAAAAAAATAAAAGAATTTTAATTTTAGGTAGTGGAAAAAACTTTTCAACTAGAACAATCTGTGGCGATTGTTCTCATATTCATTCCTGCACAAACTGCAAGAGCCCACTTGTTTTAGTAAAAAACAATAGAAACTATGCAAAGAAATTTGAAATACCGGGCGAATATATTTATGTTTGTACAAACTGTAGAAATGCAGAAAACTCTATTGCCAAATGCAGAAATTGCGAAAGCTGGAATTTAGTACCATTAGGCTACGGCATAGAGCGGATTTATGAAAATCTATTAGAGATAATAGATAAAAATCAACATAAAAGAATTTCTGACATGACCCAAAGCCTGTCTATTAAAAAATTAGCCTCTTGGCAAAATGACGGTGGCATTATAATTGGTAATTTAAACTTTATCTACAACGATATTTATTGCGAAACTTTAATTGTGCCATCTCTGTCGGCTGTTTTGTATAACGAAGCATACGACAGTAGTGAAAAAGCTCGTGAAATAATAAAATTTGCAAATAATAATTCAGAAAATACACGTATCACCGTTATGCAAGCTGAAGAAAGCGAACTGCTTCGTCAAAAAGAAGAATCATGGCTAATGGAAGAATCTAAAGATAGAAAGTTGCTACACTATCCTCCATATGCACGCTTTGTCAGTATTAGTTTAGACCCTTATGCTAGTAAAAGTGAGACATTAAAAAACGCAATTTTTAATATTATCCAAACTTTGGCAATAAAAGATTCTGTAAATTTAAAAACTACTACTGCCGGTATTATAAATATCAGTGCGTCTTTTAAGTTAGAATATTGGGACGTGGTAGATAGTAATTTTAAAACACCTGTAGAACTTTTAGATAGATTGCTGCCCTTTTTAAAACATATTAAAATTAAAGTAGATTAAACCGGTTAATATTTGCAAAAAGCTTAGTTTGTGCTATAGTTGACCTATATGTCATCAACATACCAAGTAGAAGTTGTAAAGAACGGCGCAGAATCTAGCGCAACTTTGCTTCGTCGTTTCCAAAGAAAAGTTCAAGAATCTGCTATTGTACCAAAAGTTCGTGGCAAACGTTATAATGAACGCCCAAAATCAAAGCTACAAACAAAGAAAAGTACTTTGAAGCGTCTTGTAAAAAGAGTTGAAACTGAAAAGTTAAAAAAACTAGGTAAGATCAAGCCACGCGTATTTACTCGCGGACGATCTTCATCATAGATTCTATGCTGGAACATGCAAATGTTTCCGTAGCTTTAATTACCAAAGGGAAGGTGCCAAACCTTCCCTTTGGTGCTGTTAAAGACAAAATTCTTGGTAAAAAATACGACCTTTCTCTTGTTTTTGCTGATAAAAAGACTGTACTGAATTTAAATATTCAAAAACGCGGCAAAGATTATGTTCCAAATATTTTGTCTTTCCCATATTCAAAAAGTTTTGGTGAAATTTTTATTCATTTACCAACCGCAAAAAAACAAGCACCAGATTTCGACATGGAATTTCCAGAATACGTTTTGTTTTTGTTTATCCACGGTTGTTTACATTTGAAAGGTCACGAACATAGTAGTACAATGGAAAATAAGGAATATCAGTTACTAAAAAAATTCAAACTTGATATCCCAAAAATAAAAAAACATGCTCGGAAGAAGTAATAAGCAAGAATTTTCTATTGGAATCGACATTGGAACTCATACATCGAGGGCTCTTGCTGTGCGTAAAAATGAAAACCCAAATATTCTTCCAGAAATTGTAGCTGTTGCAGCTTGTGAATCCAAAGGGTTACGCAGTGGTTATATTACCAACCCAGCAACAGCCAAGGAAAATCTGCAGCTTTTGGTTAAACAATTGAAAGATCAAGCTAATATTGATGTAAAGAAAGTTAATGTTTCAATTGGGGGTGTTAGTGTTGTATCTTTGATTTCCAGTGGTGAAGCCGTTGTTTCCAGAGCTGATGGAATTATCAGCATTATTGACATTGATCGATCAATTGCTGAAGCTAATAAGAAAATTGACTTAACGAATCGTGAAATTCTACACACTATTCCTATTAGCTATAAAATTGATGGCAAAGAAGTATTAGGCAGACCTATTGGAATGCGTGGATCAAAAATTGAAACTAAAGTTTTTTTTGTGGTGTGTCTTGCTCAGCATTTAACAGATTTGATAGATATTTTTACAGACTCTGGAATAGAAATAGAATATATAGTTGCTTCACCAATAGCTGCGGCTAATGTTGCCTTAACAGAGAACCAAAAGCAAAATGGCGCAATGCTAGCAAATATTGGGGCAGAAACTGTGTCGACTATTGTTTATGAAAAGGGTCTACCATTATCCTTACAAGTCTTCCCTATTGGCGGATCTGATTTTACGAAAGATATTGCTTTAGGTTTAAAGGTTGGCGTAGAAGAAGCAGAACTAATTAAAACAGGACGTTCTCAAGGTGCGCATTCTGAAAGAAAATTATCTGAAATTATAGAAGCACGTTTGCGTGATATTTTTGAAGTTCTAGAAAAACATTTAAAAAAAATAAATCGCGATGCATTACTACCTGCTGGAATAATTATTACTGGTGGTGGATCTCATATTTCACAAATTGAATCTTTGGCACGTTCAACATTGCGTCTACCATGTAGAATTGGTATACCGGAACATCTTTTACAAATGAAACCACGTATTCGTGATGTCTCTTGGATAGTGTCTTACGGTTTAGCATCGTATAAAGAAGAAGTACCAAAAAATAAATCACGCGCAAGCTCAAACAATAGCCCACTTGGTAAAAAAATACGCTCGTTTTTCCACGATTTAATGCCGTAAAAGGTGCATAACTCCTATTTGGCAGAACATAGGGTTTCTGCTATAGTTTGTTTGTTATACGTTAAATTACATCCATTTATGCCTAAGGTTGACACACCGATCGAAACATTTGCTAGAATTAAAGTTATTGGAGTTGGGGGCTCTGGTAACAATGCACTTAACCACATGATTGAATCCAAGGTTAAAGGTGTTGAATTCATAGCAATGAATACTGATACTCAGGATCTCCACAAATCCTTGGCCGAAAAGAAAATTCATCTTGGTAAGAACTTAACTCGTGGACTTGGAGCTGGTATGAACCCAGACGTAGGCCGCAAAGCAGCCGAAGAAACAAAAGCAGAAATTCAAGATGCAGTAAAAGGCGCTGACATGGTCTTTATTGCTTGCGGAATGGGTGGTGGAACCGGTACTGGTGCTAGCCCAATTGTTGCGGCCAGTGCTAAAGAACAAGGCATACTGACAGTTGCAGTTGTTACAAAACCTTTTCTATTTGAAGGAACTCAACGTCTACGTTTAGCAGAAAAAGGTATAGCTGACTTAGAGCAAGAAGTAGATGCAATAATTATCATTCCAAATGAAAGAATGCTTTCTGTTGCACCGAAAGATACATCTTTTAAAGATGCATTTATGATGTGTGACGAAGTTTTGCGTCAAGCTGTAGAAGGAATTTCAGAACTTATTACTACTCCTGGAATGATCAACGTGGACTTCGCAGACATTCGTGCAGTTATGGCAAATGCTGGTTCAGCTCTTATGGGTATTGGTAGAGCCAGCGGTGAAGGCCGAGCTAGTAAAGCAGCTATGGAAGCTATTAATTCTCCACTACTTGACCTGTCTATCTCTGGAGCAAAAGGAGTATTACTTGCAATTGCCGGAGGCGACGATATTTCAATTCATGAAGTATCCGAGGCTGCAAATCTTATCACACAAAATGTAGACAAGGATGCAAAGGTGATATTTGGAATGATCCGTGATGATAAACTAAACAAGCACGAAATGAAGGTAACACTTATTGCAACTGGTTTCCCTACAGATATGCCACGACGTAATGTAAATGTAGGTGTCCAATCCATACCAACAATGCGTGAAAGTGAAAGAACAAATGGAGCTTATGATACACACAATTCTCCTGCTGCCCTGGCATCTCAAGAAGACAATTCTTCTATGAAATCAGACGCGACAGTTAAAACTCCAGATATTATAATCGACGACACAATTGCTGAAGATTCTGGAAGCGACGATTGGTCTTCTGTTCCAGCATTTTTAAGACGAAACAAAAGATAAATAATAAAAATCCCATTTAGGCAAATGGGATTTTTAAATTCATATGATATACTAAAATTATGGAGGATAAGGTATATGATTTGGTAATAATTGGCGGCGGCCCCGGAGGAGCTGCCGGAACTGTTTATGCAGCCCGTAAACAATTAACAACCGCAATTATTGCAGAAGAATGGGGTGGTCAATCTAATGTATCTGAATTAATTTTTAACTGGATTGGTACCAAGGAAATTTCTGGAGCAAAACTAGCAACAGACCTAAAAGAACACGCTACTTCTTACAAGGGCGAATATTTAGATGTATTTGATGCACAAAGAGTTACAAAAATAGAAAAATCTGGAGATAGTTTTAGCGTTACAACAAATGCAAATAAAACTTTGAATACTAAATCTGTTTTAATATGCTCTGGTTCGTCTCGCCGTAAATTAGTTGCTGAGAATGCTGAAAAATACGAACACAAAGGTATAACTTACTGCGCCACATGTGATGGGCCTGTGTTTGCAGGATTAGATGTGTTGGTAATTGGCGGTGGTAATGCTGGGCTGGAATCAGCTTTGCAACTTTCTGCTTATTGTAAAACTGTAACTATAATTCACCGTAACCCCGAATTTAAAGCAGACAAAATTACAGTTGAAAAAGCCTTGGCAAAACCAAACATAAAAGCAATTATGAATGCAGACATTTTGCGTGTTGATGGAGAAATGTTTGTTACTTCACTTACCTATCGTGATAAAGCAACAAATGAAGAAATCACATTACCAACTGGTGGAATATTTGTTGAAGTTGGTCAAATTCCAAATACAGACTTTGTAAAAGATTTTGTTCCATTAAGTGTAGCTAATAACATCATAGTTGACCCTATGAACCAGCGTAGCCAGGTTTTAGGCATTTGGGCAGCCGGAGACGTTACAAATGGTCTATATCATCAAAACAATATTGCTGCCGGAGACGCAGTAAAGGCAATAGAAGATATTTATAAGTATATTCATACTGGTCAATAAATAAAAAAAGCCGATTTACTCGGCTTTTTTTGTAAGTGCTTCCAGTTCACGTAACTGCTCTATTGTATTTACACCTAATGCTTCTTCGGGTGAAATAGATACAGATGCGATTCCACCTTCGTCCGCTGCGTATTTTACTAAATCTGTAAGATAATATTCTCCTTGAGCATTTTCATTTTTTAATTGGTGTAATTTTTCAAAAAGCCAATTTTTATTAAAACAGAAATAAGCTGGATTTAATTCTTTGATTTCCTTCTCTTCTAGGTTGGCATCTTTAAATTCAACACTGCGTAGAATTGTTCCCCCATTATCACGCACGACTCGGCTAAATGACGAATAAAATACTTGGTACCAGTTTTCAAAATCTGGGACAGTAACCGTAGCCATAGTTAGGGGGTTGTTAGAATCAGTATGGGTTCGGGCCAAATTAGCTATCATAGCACCTGTGATATTTGGCATATCTCCATATAGGACCAATACATGCTCTATGGCGTCCATTATGGCCTCCTGGGCTACTTTTACAGCATGGCCAGTACCAAGTTGCTCTTCTTGTTTTACATAGTTAACGGCTTGCCCACAGTGCTCTATCACTAAATCTTTACCGTAACCAACAACCAAAATTGGCTTGGTATTTATACCACTGTGCCCGGCAGCTTCTACAACATAATCAATCATTGGCCTGCCATGAAAAGGAACCAGTACCTTGGGTACATCAGCATTCATTCGTTTACCTTGCCCACCTGCCAGTATTAATATTTGAATATTTTCCATTTGGAAATCTTAACAAAATGAGTTAATAATTACAAACTTTCCCAAGTGGTAAATTTTGTACATTCTACATCGCGGTCGTCTATCCAATGGTAGTTACCACCACGAGGTTTATCCATTAGTAAATTGTGGTATTTAAAACCGTGTTCCTTTAACCAAATTTCTGTGGCGTCTCTACTAGAGCTGTTGCGGGATGTAAAAAATGTAATTATGTGGCCCCGTTCATACCAGCCATTTATTTTCTCACGTGCACCGATAAATTCCTTGGCTCCAGGAATACGTTCTGGTTCTTCGTTTGGAATATCGTCACAAATTGTGCCGTCTATATCTATAAGATAATTTTTAATATTTGGTGGCAACTTTGGGCTACCATGTGTACCGTCTGGGTTGGTTACTGGAATTAATTGCATAAGCTATATTATCATTTACAAATAAAAAAGGCACCATAATTGGTGCCTAGGTATATAGTTTCTACTTTTAAAATTATTGAACATCAACAATCACTTCTTTGTAAGTATTTCTTGTGTCTAAAATTTTTATTATATATTTACCATTATATGGATTTTCGCTTACGCTTCCGAATCCTTGACCACAATCAACATAGCCACCCATGGTACTACAACAAGAATTATCACTAGAAGAGCAACAAGATTTTGAGATACCCCAACCTGTGACTTTATATGGTGCATATCCACCCGTAATATAAAAAGTTAGCTCATATGGCCCATATGGAGGTGCGTTATTATTTGTAGAAAGTTTATATGTAACTTTAATTTCATCTTCACCACATGGAACCCCAGATTCTATTCTTATAATCTTATAAGCTCCGAATGAATTAACAAAACTCGTGGTTAATGATTTAATCGTTGGACCGTGGTTTTCGTCAGTGTTATTTTGGCATTTTGGTGATTCACTTGAACCATTAGATTGAAAAATACTTAATGTCTTACCATTCAAAACCATTCCAATATGTCTAGGCCACACAATTAAATCTCCAAATCTTATTTCGTTTAATGGTATATTCCCCAAATCTTTTGATCTGATAAATCTAAAATACCATGAATTTTCAAAAGCTTCATTCCAATTTTTTATTTCGCCCAATCCGCTAACATTTTGAGGAATCAAGCCGGTTAATCCAGAGTTATACGCCATTTGATAGATCATACCAGAACAATCTAAACCGTATAATAGATTCTCTGAACAACTGCCTTGTGGTTTTGTTCTCACCGAATCATCTTTTGAACCAAAAACATAAGCAAGCCCATTTTGTGCAGGTTTATTGGATCCTTCATTATTTTTCTTATGATATGCCCGAGTTGTTAAATGGAAACCCATAGCTTGCATCCGAGCCAGGAACAGCTTTTTTTGTTCGTCAGGCGTTAGATCACTTAAACCACGCTTACTCGGGTATTTATTAA
>CAZCNC010000010.1:0-12917 GCA_964500715.1 uncultured Candidatus Saccharibacteria bacterium
ACTATTTGATCGTAAAGTGACTGTGGGTTATATCTACATGTTGAAGCTTCATCATTTGGTCGATGATAAGATCCATGCGCGCTCAATTGGTCCTTATTCTCTTATTACACAACAACCTTTGGGTGGTAAAGCACAATCCGGAGGACAACGTTTTGGAGAGATGGAGGTCTGGGCACTGGAAGGTTATGGTGCGTCAAACATTTTACGTGAAATGCTTACTGTTAAGTCTGACGATATCCAAGGCCGTTCACAAACATTTGATGCAATCATCAAAGGCAACCCAACACCCGAGCCTCACTCGCCTGCTTCGTTTAATGTGATGTTGTCTTATCTGCGTGGGCTATCACTTGACGTAGAGCTTCGTAAATTCCAAACCACAGAAGATGCTGAAAATGAAGCCGAGATAGAGACAAATCCAGAAGTTGAAGAATTAATAAGCGAATCAATGTCGAATGATTTAGAAGGGAATGAAAAAAATAATATTTAATCTTTATGAATAACGCAAAAACATTTGATACAAAATCATTCGATTACATAACACTTCGTCTTGCATCACCGGAAAGAATGCGTGAATGGTCTTATGGTGAAATTACAAAACCAGAAACTATAAACTACCGTACCGGAAGATCAGAACGTGGCGGATTATTCGACGAAAAAATCTTCGGACCAGAAAAAGACTATGAATGTTACTGTGGTAAATACCGTCGTATTCGCTATAAGGACATAGTGTGTGAGAAATGTGGAGTTGAAGTAACTCGCGCAATAGTGCGACGCGAGCGTATGGGCCACATTGAATTGGCTTCTCCTGTTGCTCATATTTGGTTCTTAAAAGGCGTACCATCAAGAATGGCGCTAATCATGGGTATCTCTGGATCTGATTTAGAAAAGGTGATTTACTTTGCCGGTTATATCGTTACAGTAGTACACGAAGATGCCAAAGAAGAAGTTCGCAAAAATCTTGAAAGTGAATACAAATCAAAAATCAAAACTGTTACAGACGAAGATTCCAAGGAAAAACTAAAAGAGCTTTTCACTCAAGCAAAAAATGACATTGATGGATTGCAGCCAGGCCGCGTAATGAACGAATTACAATATCATCATTTTTCTCTAAAATATGGTGGTTGTTTTGAAGCTAGTATTGGAGCTGAAGCAATTTATTCTCTTTTCAAAAACATTGATCTTGAAAAGTTAAAGGACCAAGTAGAAAAGCAATTAGAAAAAGCCAAGTCACTTGAACGTGAAAAGCTAGAAAAGCGTATTACTTTAATTCGTTCACTCTTACATTCACATTCTCGTCCAGAATGGATGTTCCTTTCAGTTATCCCAGTTATTCCACCAGCATTGCGTCCAATGGTTGCGCTTGATGGAGGAAGACATGCAACCAGTGATATTAACGACCTTTACCGACGTGTTATTAACCGTAACAACCGTTTGCGTAAACTTATAGAAATTTCTGCACCAGATGTAATTCTAAGAAACGAAAAACGTATCTTACAAGAAGCAGTAGATGCGCTTATTGACAACTCTATGGCCAAGCAAGATGGCGCACAAGCAATGAGCCAGTCTCAAAAGCGTGCTCTAAAATCTCTTGCGGATAACCTAAAATCAAAACAAGGACTATTCCGTGCAAACCTTCTTGGTAAACGTGTAGACTACTCAGGCCGAAGTGTTATTGTTGTTGGACCAGACTTAAAATTAAACCAATGTGGTTTACCAAAACACATGGCTTTGGAATTATTCCGACCATTTGTTATTGCAAAGCTTATCGAAACAGAGCTAGCGTACAATATTCGCGGAGCAAACAAACTTATTGAAGATCAAATTCCAGAAGTTTGGGCAATACTTGAAGACGTAATTAAAGGTAAGTACGTTCTTCTAAACCGTGCGCCAACACTCCATCGTCTCGGTATTCAAGCTTTCATGCCGGTTTTGATTGAAGGTAATGCTATTCAACTTCACCCACTTGTTTGTACTGGATTTAACGCGGACTTCGACGGGGACCAAATGGCTGTGTATGTTCCACTTTCTGATGCAGCGCAAGAAGAAGCACGTGAATTAATGGCTGCTAATAAAAACTTACTTAAGCCACAAAATGGCGAACCAATTACAGAACCAAAAATGGATATGGTTTTGGGAGCCTTTTGGATGACCAAGGAAATGTCTGGCGAAAAAGGTGAAGGTATGATGTTCTCATCTCCAAACCACGCAATTATGGCGCTAGACTTTGGGCACATTACATATCGCGCAAAAATAAAAGTCCTGCCAACAGACAAAGAAAAATACGCTGGCTTTGCTGGAAAACCTTTTGAAACAACAGTTGGTAGAATTTTATTTAATAACATTTTGCCAGACACATTTTCATTTATGAATGTGGAAATGAATAAAAAGCGCGTTGGAGCATTGGTTGACGATTTGGTATTCCATTACGGAATTGATGTTACAGCTGGTTTCTTGGATAAAATCAAGGCATTCGGTTTCCGTTATTCTACAAAAGCTGGAGTAACATGGGGAATTGATAACGTGCGCGTTCCAAAAGAAAAACCAGAAATTGTAGCTGCCGCTCGTAAATTAGAGCGTGTAGTAATAGACCATTTTGAAGACGGTTTGTTATCTGATGAAGAAAGATACCGAAAGATATTGGAAATCTGGGAACATGCTAAAAAGGAAATTGAAAAGGTGATTCCAGCTACACTTGATATAAAAGGTTCAACATACGACTTAATTATTTCTGGAGCTCGTGGAAACATGGGATCTATGGTGCAAATGTGTGGAATGAAAGGTCTTATTGTTAACACAACTGGACGTATTATTGACTACCCTGTTGTGCCATCTTACATTGAAGGACTTTCCCCTATTCAATACTTTATTACAACTCACGGATCTCGTAAGGGATCTGCCGACACAGCTCTTAACACTGCAAAGGCTGGTTACTTAACACGCCGTTTGGTGGATGTGTCACAAGATGTTGTTGTTACAGAAGAGGATTGTAAAACAAAAGAATTTAAGATTGTTAAGACTGAAATAATCGGTGGTACAGAAATCCCATTACTTCGCCAAATTCGTGGACGTGTTTTAGCACAAGACGTAAAAGGTGGAGATGTAATGTATAAGAGAAATACTCTTGTTACAAAAGACATTGCAGCTGACATTGTAGCTGCAGGTATTACAGAAGTTGCAGTACGTTCTCCACTATTTTGTAAAGGACGTTTCGGTGTGTGTCAGTCATGTTATGGAACAGATCTTGGACGAAACGCTATGATCGAGCGTGGCCAAGCTGTTGGAATTATTGCAGCTCAAGCTATTGGTGAACCAGGAACACAACTTACACTTCGTACTTTCCATGCCGGAGGTGTGGCCGGAACAGACATTACCCAAGGTCTACCACGTGTTGAAGAAATTTTCGAACGTCGTGTTCCAAAGTCTCCAGCAATTGTTGCAAAGGCTAATGGTGAAATTTTGGAAGTTAAACAAAATGGGACAGAAAAAATCATTGTTGTTTTATCTGATGAAAAGGGTACAGGCAAGAATGGTTCTATCGAATACGCTGTACCAGTACGTCGTAACCCAATTGTAAAACCAGGACAATCTGTTGTTGCCGGAGAATTGCTTACTGATGGATCTGCTGATATTTCAGAAATCTTCAAATACGGTGGCGTAAGAATGGCGCAAGAATATATTGTTCGTGAAATTACAAAAGTTTATGAGTTGCAAAGTGCATCAATTGACCACAAGCATATTGAAATTATTATTCGCCAAATGTTCTCTCGTGTACGCGTAAAAGAATCTGGAGATTCAACTTTGTCTCCTGGAGAAATTGTTGAACGTGCAGAACTTGATGAAGAAAATATGCGTCTAGAATACGAAGGAAATAAAGGCGCCCGTGGCGAGCAATTGGTATTGGGTATTACAGAAGTTTCTCTTACTGCAAAGTCATGGCTTTCAGCAGCTTCGTTCCAAAACACAAATCGCGTGCTTATTAACAACGCTGTAAAAGGTGGAATCGACCGTTTGCGTGGTCTAAAAGAAAACGTTATTGTTGGACGTTTGATTCCAGCTGGTACTGGTTTCCGAGAAATCAATGATGAAATCATTATTGACGAAGAAACTGGTGAAGCGCTTTAATCTCTAAACTAGTATGTTAGGTAGTCATGTAGAAGAAATCAAATCTCGGCTGCCAATAGAAGATGTTGTCGGCTCTTATATAACGCTCGAGCGTAAGGGTAAATACCTTTGCGCTCGTTGCCCGTTTCATAATGAAAAGTCGGCAAGTTTTTATGTCTCGCCTGACCGCGGAACATACTACTGTTTTGGTTGTAATGAAAAAGGCGACATTTTTTCTTTTGTAGAACGTTACGAAGGACTGGACTTTCGCGGTGCACTAAAAGAATTAGCTCATCGCGCTGGGGTAGAACTGGCTCCAGTTTCTAAAGAATCTATCGATAGAAAAGAATCTATTTATATGTGCCTGGAAAGTGCAACAAAATATTTTGAAGAGAATTTACAAAAAGATACAAAAGCTCTAGCTTATGTAAAAGATCGAACTGTTACTGATGAGACTATAAAGAATTTCCGCATTGGGTATTCATTGCCAGACTGGTCTGGGTTAACAAACCACTTGAAACAAGTAGGGTTTGTAGACGAAATAATCTTAGCCGCTGGGCTTGGCATAGTCGGTGAAAAGGGTCTGTATGACCGTTTTAGAGGGCGGATAATGTTTCCTATTATGGATTCTGCTGGACGCACTATTGGCTATTCTGGGCGAATACTGCCAGAACTGGACGATGGCAAAAGTGGTAAATACATTAATTCTCCAGAAACAGAAGTTTATCACAAGTCTAATATTTTATACGGTTTTTCTCATGCGAAGCAATATATTCGCAAACATGATTTTTCTATTTTAGTAGAAGGTCAATTTGATGTGGTACTATCACACCAAAATGGTTTCCCAAACACTGTTGCTGTTTCCGGGACTGCATTTTCAGGTGATACAGAAAATGAAGCTGGAAATCCTACACAACTTGGTTTACTTTCTAGACTTTCAAAAAATATTATTTTAGCCCTAGATTCTGATGAAGCTGGAGAAAAGGCAAAACTACGCGTTATCACAATTGCTATGCCATTAGGACTGTCTATTAAAATGTTAAAAAATATTCCAGGGTCTAAAGATCCTGCGGATATATTAGCCGGACCGGATGGGGAGAAGATTTGGAAAGAAACTTTAAAAGATTCATTACCACCTGTAGAGTCGCTGTCTCAAAATATAATAAATAGAGCAGTCTCTAGAGAGAAACAAGTAGAAATTGTAAAAAAAGATATATTGCCAATAATTGCCTTGCTTCCTGGAGCCGTAGACCGGCATGAGGCTGCAAGAATAATAGAGAAGTATTTTTCCCTACCAGTAGATTACGTGATGAAAGATATAGATAATTTAGTAAAAAATATTCCTCAAGATCAAAGACAAGAAATTAAAAATGTTTTAGATCCTCAAAAAAATAATACGAATATTAAACAAAGATTTTGGGGTCTCGTATACGCAAGCGAACTTGTAGATGGACCAGTAAAGGGATACAGGCAAGATTTAAAAAAATGGTTAGATGAGAATATCCCAGAAGAAGTTCGAATCCAAGATGGGGCAGAAACATTACCCCAGAAAGAACAACTGTCTCTAGAAGCGGAGATCCAATATGAAAAATCTGGCGGCAAAGATTCCTTTATTGAGGACATTAGGCTCCAGTATGAAGAATCCGTATTCCGTGCTACACTAGCAAATGTTAAAGAAGAGCTTGTTAAAAACGAGCATAATCAAGAATTAATTACTAGGTACACAGAATTACAGAAGAAGATAGAAATAATTAAGCAAAAACGTCGTAATATATAATATGCCAAAGAAAAAGCCAACAAAAAAAGTGAATAAGAAACCAATTAAGAAAACAGCTACTAAAAAAGTAGCTAAAAAGTCAGCACCAAAGAAACCTGTCAAAAAAGCAGTAAAAAAAGTAGCTAAGAAAAAAATTGTAAAGAAGCCAGTTAAAAAGGTGGTTAAGAAACCTATTAAAAAAGTATTAGCAAAAAAACCGGTTAAAAAAGAAATTTCCAAAAAAGCTGTACCGTTAAGTAAAAATAAAAATCTTGTAGAACAAAGAAAAGAAATGCTTTTAGCTAAAGGTAAAAAGCGTGGCTTTATTACGTATGACGAAATCTTAAAAGAATTTCCAGATATTGAACACAATATTCCACTACTGGATGAACTTTATGAACTTTTCCAAGCTGTACACATTGATGTATTAGAAGGAGGTAATTTACTTGATTTAGATGTTGATGCCCTTAAAGCCAATGACAAAGTTTTGCGCGATGTACCATCTAGCCAATATGACTCTATTCAAATGTATTTGCGCGAAATTGGGCAATATACACTTGTTTCAGCTGCAGAAGAACGGGATTTAGCACGTCGCATTATTGCAGGTGATGATGAAGCTAAGAATATTTTAGCTCGAGCAAACTTGCGTCTTGTGGTTTCTATTGCAAAAAAATATGTTGGTAGATCAGCGGATCTTTCACTTTTGGATTTAATTCAAGAAGGGAACTTGGGACTATTTAAAGCTGTAGAGAAATTTGACTGGACCAAAGGATTTAAATTCTCAACTTATGCAACATGGTGGATTCGCCAGTCTATTACTCGTGCACTAGCTGACCAGTCTCGTACAATTCGTATTCCGGTGCACATGGTGGAAACTATTTCCAAGTACAAACAAATTGTACGTCGCTTAGGGCAAGATTTGGGCCGTGAGCCAATGCCAGAAGAAATTGCTGTAGAGATGGGTATAGAGGTGGACAAGATCCACATGATTCAGCAAATCAACCAAGAGACTGTCTCACTTGAACAGCCTATTGGGGACGATGAAGACAAATCTGCAAGAGGGGACTTTATTGCTGATGATAAAATTTTGCGCCCAGACCAAGAATCTTCTCGTAGAATTTTACAAGACCAAATTAAAGAAGTTCTAGCAGAACTTTCTCCAAAAGAACGCCGAATACTAGAGCTACGTTTTGGGCTACTTGACGGTGTGCAACATACACTGGAAGAAGTAGGTCAAGAATTCCAAGTTACTCGCGAACGTATCCGTCAAATTGAAGCCAAGGTTCATGAAAAACTTCGCTCTCACCAAAAAATTCTAAGATTACGTAATTATTTCGACTAATATATGATAGGTTACATTGGGCTTGCGATACTACTCTTCGGATACGTATTCCTTATCGTAAAAAAAGATAAGTACTTTGCCCCAATAAACTGTTTTGCTAGTGTGGTTTTAACTATCCATGCGGTTCTTTTGCATGACATTCCTTTTATAATAGTAAACGCACTTGTGGCTGTAATGTTGGGCATTAAAACTTACGAAAATTTTAGTAGTAGGAAATAAATATGGTTTCTGAAGTACGAAATTGTCAAAATTGTAAAAATGACTTCGTGATAGCGTCAGAGGACTTTGACTTTTATGAAAAAATAAAAGTTCCGTCGCCAACATTTTGCCCAGACTGTAGGTTGCAAAGAAGGTTAATTTGGATGAAAGGCATTGAGTTTTTCAAGAGAAAGTGTGACTTATGTGGTGAAGAAAAAATATCAATTTATCACCCGAATGCCCCTTATACAGTCTATTGTACAAAATGTTGGTGGAGCGATAAATGGGATGGATCAGATTATGCAATGGACTATAATCCAAATATACCTTTTTTAGAGCAATGGAATGATCTGCTTCATAAAGTACCATTACTTGGAATATCGGTTGATTCTTTTACAGGAGATCGTTCTCCTTATACAAATCATGTTGGTCACTCTAAAGATTGTTATCTCATTTATTATGCAGACCATAACGAGGATTCGGCGTATGGATTTTTCTTAAATAATAATAAAAAAGTTTTAGATTGTAGCCCTATAATCGAATGTGAAAATTGTTATGATTCCGGGAATGTTTTTAAAAATTATGGTGTAATTGGAACATATAATGCTCGTCACAATATTGACTGTGCTTTTTTATCAAACTGTGACAAGTGCACAAATTGTTTCGGAAGTATGAACATATTTAATAAATCGAATGTATTTTTTAATGTTGAACTTTCAAAAGAAGAATATTTAGAAAAAATAAAAAATATAGATCTTGGGTCGTATAATCAATATAAATTGTGGAAGCAAAAAGCAGAAGAAAACTGGATTAAATACTCACCACGTCCAGAATATTTTGACTTTTCTGTGGGTTGTAGTGGTAGTTATGTTTTTGAATCTAAAAATTGTAAAGAATGTTTTGAAGTAGCTGGTTCTTCTGAAGACTCAAAATATTTAATGCTAATTAAAGCTGGTAAAGTCAGAGACTCTTATGATTATCTTGACTGGGGAGAGAATGCTGAAAGAATTTATGAAGGTATATGTGTTGGTGGTAACGTAAAAGATGTATTTTTTACACATGAATCTGGGTATGATATTCACGATGTCGAATATTCAAAATTATGTTTACATGGTTGTGAATATAACTTTGGTTGTGTTGGTTTAAGAAAGAAGAACCACATGATTTTAAACAAGCAATATAAAAAAGACGAATATGAAAAACTACGTGCTCAAATTATAGAAGACATGAACAATAATCCTTATATAAGTGCGGAAGGTCATAAATATAAATATGGTGAATTTTTTCCACCTGAATTTTCGCCACATTCCTATAATGATAGTTTTGCACACGAATTTTTCCCTTTATCAAAAAATCAAGTTTTAGAAAAAGGTCTAAAATGGCAGGATATTGAAAACAAAGAATATCTTATAACAATGCAAAACAAAGATATTCCAGATAACATAAAAGATACAGATGAGAATATTTTAAAAGAAGTAATTCAATGTAATAGTTGCGTGCGAGGTTTTCGGGTTATTCCAATGGAATTACAATTTCTACAGCAACATAATTTACCATTACCACGACAATGTCCATTTTGTCGCATAGGGGAAAAAATAGATAAATGGGTTTTGAATATGAAACTTCATGATAGAGTTTGTGATAATTGTGGTAAGCATTTTAAGACCTGTTATGACAAAGAAAGAGCCCCGAATATCTTTTGCATGGACTGCTACAGGAAAGAATATCTATAAAATAAAAAACCTTTACCCATTTTCATAGGTAAAGGTCTGGTTTGGCTGCCGACAAGTTTAGGTTTGTGGCAGGTTTTTATTTTTTAGGACAAGAGAGAATAGGGTTATTTTAGCATAGGAATATTTGGCATCCTTTACTGCTAGTCTTCCTGTGTATATGCCGATGATCTGACCTTTTTCATTAAATGCTGGGGCTCCGATAAAGCCGGCCAAATTAACATCAGGGTCCAGAAATAAAATTACTTCATCATCGCTTATTTTTTTAATGTGGCCGCTGATTTTTAGGTTGGTTACTTCGCCTGTTCTTTTAGGTAAGTAACCCTTGATGCACACATAGTCATTGTTCTTTAGGCTATCACAATATTCTTCTCTGGGTGAGTAGGCAATGGATAATTCCGGTAGCATCGCTGCTTGGCTTTGTATAGTGCCATAGGGTATTGTTACAATTCCTGTGGGATCTTTGGATTTCTTGTCCACTGCATTTTTTGAAATACATAGGAAAAGTTCATCCTTGATCTCCATAAAGAAACAGTTGCTGATACCCAGGTGGAACAATGATAGATTTTCTTTTTTCCGGAGATTCGCATCCAGTTTTTTGAATTCGTTGACCGTCCCAATACAGGGGACTTTAGAATGCAGTTCAGAAAACAGATGAACTGAATTCTGATAATCTGTGTCGCTACTTCTGTCAATTACAGCCGGAGTCATATCTGTAGACGAATACTGTTTTTTAGATGTACAGCAAAACATTACTGTGGCGCAAACCACGTAAACGAGGATTTGTTTGATTTTCATTAGCTTGGTTTTTAAGTTGAATATATAATTACATACAAATTAAGATATGTCAAATATATAAAAACCCCTATTAAAATATAGGGGTTTTTATTGGCTAGGTCTTATTATTTCAACATTTGGCCCAGGACTTGAGACAAAACTCGAGGGTCTGCACCAACGTGTACAGCTTCTTTAGTTTTTAGGTTTATTACGGTCAAATCTGGTGTACCTTGAGCTCCTGCATTTGTTGCGTCTTCAAGGCTTGCGTTAATAGCTGCATCGTATTTACCACTGCTTTGGCAAGAATCAAAGGCCGCTTGGTTTACACCGATACTAGCCGCTAACTTTGACATATTACTAGCTTCCAATGGGTTCGCATCGCTTGAAGTAAAGACTCCGTCTACAAATTTCCAAAAAGCATCATTACCACCAAGTTCGTTTACACATTCTGATGCATGAGCTGCACTACGTGCAAATGGGTGAATAGATTCCAGTGGAAAATGTCTATATACCCAAGCAACATCATCACCATAATTTTTTACAACATCTTGTAGTGTTGGATGCATTTGTTTACAGTATGGACATTGTAAGTCGGAAAACTCAATAATAGCAACTTTTGCTTTGCTAATATTTCCACGAATATGGTCGGCACTATTTATTGGAGTCAAACTGCGCATTTCAGAAGCATCCTTAACAGTAAGTTTGTCTGTACTATTAATTTTGGTGCCACCTTTGCCGCCAGTAAGTATTACAGCAAGTGCAATTAATACACCAGCAATAATAACAGCCGCGGGCATTGTTAATTTATTATTAGTTGCTGCTGGTGTCACAGAATTTTCTACAGGAGTAGTATCTTCTGACATTACAGAGCTTTGATTATTTTCTATATTTGGTTCCATAGAAATTATTATAGCATGGGCCTGTTTTATGACGGCAATTCCAAAAAAGTCCAATTTGTGCTATAATATGCTTTATATGGACGGCCTTCGCGAGATATTGTTCTACGCGTTCTCATTTGTCTCGCTTTATGTGCAGGTCTTTTTTTTATATGTTTTTCTCCAAAAAAGAAAGGATCTACTAATTAGAACTGAAAAAATCGAGCTTCCAGACTACCCAGGAGTCACTATTACAATTCCGGCTTATAACGAATCTCACAACGTTGAAAAAACAGTAGATTCGCTTTTAGCTTTGGACTATCCCAAAGACAAACTTTTTATTAACATTGTCGACGATGGTTCTACAGACGATACTTGGGAAGTAATGCAACAGTATGCAGGTAATCCCCAGATAAAACTTTTTCATAAAAAAAATGGCGGCAAATATACTGCCAACAATTTAGGTTTAGAAAATTCGCATACTCCATTTGTTGGTTGTTTAGATTCAGACTCTATGGTCCACCCAGAATCTTTAAAGCGCATCATGACTTACTTCTTTTCTCAGGATGTTATGGCTGTTGCACCAACTATTTTAACCCATAATCCTGAAACTATTGTTCAACGAGCCCAATCTGTTGAATATGAATTTTCTATTTTTGTTAAAAAAATGCTTTCTTTTGTAGACGCAATTCACGTGACTCCAGGGCCATTCTCTATTTTTCGCAAAGAAGTATTTGAAATAGTAGGGCCATATCGCCACGCCCATAATACGGAAGACCAAGAAATAGCTCTAAGAATGAAGCAAAACCATATGCGTATAGAACACGCCCCAGATGCTTTTGTATACACTGTGGGGCCTCCTGGCGTGCGTGGGCTATATCGCCAAAGACTACGCTGGATTTATGGCTTTATAAAGAACGTATTTGATTATCGTCATTTAGTCTTTCGACGCCAATATGGGAATATTGGATTTATTACATTGCCGTCTGGCATTGTGTCTGTATTGTCTGTAATATTTCTTTTCTTTTTTACGTTGTACAATTTGGTAAGTTTTCTTTATAAAAAAGTTTTGGCAATTTCGGCCACTGGTACAGTATTTACCGTGCCGGAATCCAGCTTTAATTGGTTTTACGTGCCAACAAATGCAATTTTATTTTTAACAATTCTTGTTTATTTAGCCGTGTTTAATTCTCTTTTTATTGGCCAAAAAATAAAGCAGGGTAAAATAAAATTATCAATAAATATTATTTTCTTTTTCTTTATTTACAGTATCGTTGCACCTTTTTGGCTAATGAAGGCAATTTATAATGCATTGCGTGGGTATGAAGCCAGTTGGACAAAAGAGCGTGACGCCCGCGGTATTTAGTGTTAATCTTTATAAAGTATGCAAAAACAAGATATAAAAAGGTACATTGTAGTCTTTGTAATAACAGCGGCGTTGTTTATGACAACCATTGCTTTGTCGTCTTTTCTTTCTGGACGTAAATTAAAGAATATTAAAACTATTCAAGAAACAGTGGCTATAGATATAATGTCTTCTGAAACCCAGTTTCAACTTCTTCAAGAATTATCCTGTAAAGACGTAGCTGCAAATACACTGTCTGATACACTAAATGAACTTGCTGACAAAATAGCCTATAGTGAACAAAACATTCGTAATGTTAAAGAAGTTACTGAGTTAAAAAGATACTACTCGCTACTTGAAATTAAAGATTATCTTTTAATGCAAAAGATAAAAGCAAAATGTGGCACCAGTGTTGTACCAATATTTTACTTTTATACTACAGCCGAGAATTGTAGTGAATGTATAAAGCAGTCTGCCGTGCTTACAGAATTACGCAAAGACTATCCAGAAGTTCGTATTTATTCCTTTGATTATAATTTGGACTTAACAGCTTTGCAGTCTCTTATTAAAATCTTTAAAGTTGAAGATACAAAATTGCCAGCTCTAGTAATGAATGAAAAGCTATATACCGGCTTTAAATCAACAGAAGAGATAGAAAAAGCCTTGCCAGAAATAGTTAAAATGAAGCAGAAGAGACTGCTCGAAGAAAAGAAAGCCCTTGAGGCAGCTGCTAAATTAAAAATTCCCCAATAATGGGGAATTTTTATATGGAGCCGCTTCTCAGACTCGAACT
>CAZCNC010000011.1:0-11705 GCA_964500715.1 uncultured Candidatus Saccharibacteria bacterium
AGTAAATTATAAAAATTATTTACACTGGCAAGCATTTTAGCTGGCAAGTTTTGTGTATCTCCACTAATTATTTTTGCCAAAGTTGTTTTACCAATACCGCGCGGTACTGCGCCAATTGCGCGCGTCATGTCGGGAAGCGAATTACGATTCATGGCAACACGAATATACGCCAATACATCTTTAACTTCTTTACGGTCAAAAAACCGTGTCCCAACCATAGTATACGGTATGCCGCTATGTAAAAACGCTTCTTCTAAAATTCGTGATTGAAAGTTTGCACGATATAGTACTGCAATTTCTTCAGGCTTTACGCCTTTAGAAATAACATCTTTTGTCTTCTCTACTATTATTCGGGCTTCGTCACCTTCGTCCACACATTCTAAGATTGTTATAACATCCCCTTTGTTTTTATTTGTATACAAATTCTTTGGTACACGATTTTTATTTTTCTTTACAACTTCGTTTGCTGCGTCCAGAATTATTTTACTGGACCGATAGTTTTCTTCCAGCATTACTACATGGCAAGGTGCAAACTTTTTTTCAAAGTGCATTATGTGTTCTATTTTAGACCCGCGCCAAGAATAAATAGTTTGGTCGGCATCACCCACCACGCAAATATTTTTTTGTGGACCTAAGAGTAGTTCCACCATCTCTACCTGCAAGTCATTTACGTCTTGGTATTCGTCTACATGAATATAATCAAACCGACTATTGTAATCTGCCTTTACATTGGGAAACTTTTTTAAAAGTTCAATTGGCATAGTTAACAAGTCATCAAAGTCGACACTGCCACCAGATTTTTTCTTTTCGTTATATAAATTCCAAACTTGTTTTACTAAATAACCGCGTGTTCCGTGACTAGCTGGTTCGTAAGATTCTTGAGTAACACCATCCTGTCTTTCGCGTGAAATTACAGAACGAAAAAACTTTGGGTCATGTTCCTTAGTAGAGATGTCTAAAATTTTTAAACATTCTTTATATATTACTAATGTATCGTCTTCGTCTAGAATTGAGAATCCGCGTGGCAAGCCCAATAGGTGTCCATGTTCTCGCAGCATAGTTACCCCTAATGCGTGGAACGTCAAAACCAAAGGTGACGACGCCAAATGCATGCTGCCCAATAGTGTATGTACCCGTTCACGCATCTCTTTCGCAGCTTTATTAGTAAAAGTTACAGCCAAGATTCTGTTGGGTTTAGTACCCGATTCTATTATATGGGCAATTCGGGCAGTTATAGTTTTAGTCTTTCCAGCTCCGGCCCCGGCCACAATCAAAAGCGCCCCATTTATGTAGGTCGCAGCCTCTTTTTGGGCCCCAGATAGTGTTTCTAGAAAATGCATAAGCTATTTTAGCATAAGAGTAGCCCAAATCCCAAAAAAGCTTTATAAAATAAGATTTTATGCCAAATTTACCATGAAATGCTTATAAAATAAGCTTTTATGGATGAAAATGGGCAAAATAACCTATTGACTTTTAGCCCAAAATGTGATATTATGTAGGGGTAATCAAAAACTAGTAAAACAACTAAAAACAACACATAGAAAATGAAAAAGTTATTCATTCGCACAGAGCAACCTATTGCTCTCGAAGTGCTTGGATACGCCTTATGCGTGTTTACAGGCTATGTAATCTTAAAAATTAAAGGTTTCGGGAGCGGAGAATCCTATCTCTGGGCGGCGATAGCTATTGCAACCCTGGGGTCAATGTACAGATTGTGCGTTGCTTACCCACAAAGAGTGGTAAAATTTGTAGAGAATATCTACGATAAAAAAACTACCTTTCTTTGCCGATTAGCTGGTAAACGAGGAGATCTTATCCCTCGCGAAAAAACCAGATACGGGGTAATTGGATCCAGCCTTTTCATTCCTGCAATGCTCGCGTTCTATACCTTCCCATATTTACTGACCACTGTTATGAGTATCCCAACCGGTATTGCTTATTTATTAACAATACCGTTGGCATTCGTTATCTTTCTAGTTGATAGAAGCTTCGTTGCTACTATGGGCTATAAAAAGATTTGGTACAGTGTTCTGGCACGAATTGTGTTAGCAACAGTAATGGGAATGTTTCTGGCAAAACCAATAGAGCTAAAGTTGTTTGAAAAAGAAACAACGGAAGAATTAAAGGTTCAGAAACAGGCAAAGCTTGCCAGTATAGAAAAGGAAAGAACAGCGGCTTTTGCTGAAATCAAGGCTCAGGAAGAAAATGCTACGTCCGAACTCAATCGTGCTCGTCAAGAGTACGAAAGAGAAGTTAATGAGTCCATTGGTGGACGCATAGCTGGACATGGCATTGAAGCCAAGAAAAAAGAAGCTTACTTTAGGGAACAAGAGTCCCTTTACAGGAATAATGTTGCACCAAAAATCGACCAGCGAAGAAAAGAAGTAGAAGCTACATTCGATCAAAAGAAGGTAGAATATATTTCAACTCAGTCTGACGGTCTCGGTGCCAGGGCACAAGCCTTGGATGCTGCCGGTAAAAAATACCCCGCAGTTGCATTTACTTCCTGGCTTATTATCCTAACACTTATAATGTTGGATTTAAGCCCGCTTCTTGCCAAGGTTCTGATGCCGAAATCTCAGTCTGATCGCGAAGAACAAACTGAAGAAGAAGCTACAGAACACCAATCTCAAATTGAGCAAATTAAGAGAAAGTATGAACTTTTATCTGAGGAGCTTAACAGAGCAATTGGTGTTATAAAGAACCTTGATTTACCAGAAGAACAAAAGGGTCGTCTGATAAACCTTGAACGCTTAAGGATTCAAAAGTTCCACTTTGGCGAAGAAGCCTTAAATGTGCATTTGAATTAAACAGCCGAAACCTAAACTTACTAACCCCGTCCAAAATTGGATGGGGTTATTTTTATGATAATGTCTGCTATTGACTTTTCTATCATAAAATGATATAATACGCGCAATAAAGTGAACAATATTCAATGAAAAAATATATTCTATCAATTGGGTTACTGTTTGTCCTTTTGACTACAACCAGTTACGCACTGGCCAAAAACAGCGAATTTGCAATTTGTAAATACACATTGGCAGAGTTAGCTACCGGGAAACACAAAAATGAGGTAGTAAACGAAGCAGGGATGACAGGAAATCAAGTCTACGAAATGCTTGAGAGTTATACCCAGCAACAAGCCGGTGTTACATTGCGAGAATTTGTGGAGAAAGCCACAGAAAGTAAAATTACCGAAAAACATTTCAACACGCAAGCGCTGAAAAGCGGGATCGAAGTTTATTTTGATGATGGGCCATCTGGGCATAAGAAAAGCCTAAAAGATGCACACATCAAAGTAGAGTGTTGCAACATCGTTGGTACGGACCGAGGTTTAATCAATAACTTTCTAAAGGATTTCTTTAGCAAAAACCGAGACCGAGGTTCTGTAAATGACAAACCCAGCAACGGTCAGCTGGATCAAAAAGAAACAAATAACAAAAAAGACAAAATGGAAGTTGAAGTAACATTCAAAGGGGCCCAAACCGTAGCCCAGCAAACCAACGACGGAAATTCTTTGGCATGGATTATATTTGGCATCCTTGGCTTAATCGCTTTGGTTGGATTGATTATGTACATGGCAGACAGGCGTAGAGAAAGACAAGCCCAAGCCGCCGCTGATTTAACTGCTGCAAGGCAAGCTGTAATAGCGGATCAGCAAGCATACCTCAATACCCACTATGCCCAGGTAGGCCAGTTTATGACAGCCGCCCAACAGATGAATCTGAACACGGCGCAGAATGCCCAACAGGTACACAACGCCTGGGAGACAATCAATCCTCCAAGAACTTAAACCTTCTAGGTAAGAGATGCCGTGCATCCAACACAAAGTTCGTTTAAGACACGGAAAACATTCAAAGAACCCCCCTTACGGAGGTTCTTTTTTTTATTTGGTTTTATTCGCTGGCAGCAACTGCTTGTAGGCGCAAGACTTCTTCACGTAACATGTCATAAAAAGACGGTACACGAGATTCCAAATATCCAAATACATCTTTTGGGTCGGCATCCTTGCCCATAGTTTTTTCAAAGTTTTCTACTTCTTCGTCAGTCATTTTATCCAATGCGCGCATTACTGTGCGTTGAATTGCAATGTCCGCAAGCTCGTTTATCATTTTGTTTTGATCGTCGTTACTCAAATCACCAAAGGTGAATGAATTAGCAATCAAATCTCTTAGTGTTTCCATAAATATATTTTACATTGTTAATAATTAATGCGCAATAAACCGACTATCGACTTCGTGCAGAACGTACTTCTGCAGCAGCAAGACGTTTGGTAAATTGTTCGACCGATTCGCCTGGCTCTGGATTTAGACCAAATTTTTTAGCTTCTGAACTTAATATATCTTGAAAATCTGCATCTTTAGAAGTATAAACATCATCTCGGCCAGCATTAGACTTCATAAATTCTGCTGCATTGTCATTTTTTAAATTATTCCATGCATCAGTATTTGCGCCCATAGTATGTTTGCCAAAAATATTTGTCTTTCCAAAAGCTTCGTCCACCCATTTGTCAGACTGCTCTGTTACAGATTTATTAAAGACTTCACTATTTATTGTTGACCCACTGGCTGCATCTTGAGAATTATTTGCTGCTTCACCTGCGCGGTATGCCTTCATCTCTGCCTGGTCTTTTAGATATTGTTGGTATGGTTCATCTACCATTTTATTATGGTCAAGATTTTGAAACTTATGATAATCGTCTATTGTGATATTACGTCCATTGGCATCAACTCCTAAAATTAAATCTCTTTCTAAAATTTTTCCGCCGGCTGGAGTGTTGGTGTAACTTTCTAAAAAGTATTGTTTACCATCTATAACAAACGCGGTTGCATGACCTGTGTCTATTTTAGTTAAGTCTGGTGTTTGCATTGGTGTAATACCGTCACCCTGCACATGCACACTGTGGCCATTTTCTATTAGTGATTTGTAAATTGCATGAGGTGAATTTAGGTCCATTGGGTTTCCTTTGAAATATTCACCGTGCACTAAATTCCAAGCCTTCATGTAGTTTGCTTCAAGCGCACTGTATATACTATTTGTAGAAACTGTTTCTGGTCCAGCAGCAGTTGTTACTTTTCGAATAACTTCTTCTGCTCCGCTCGCAGTGTCGGCATATGTCTCCGGAGCTGGGCCGCTATCAAGATCTTGTACTTCTACAGGAGGTTTTTCACTTCCAGCAAATTGCTCGACATTGCTACCACCAGCTCTAAAACCAGATGATCTGTCAGTATTAATAATGTCTACGCCTTTAATATGTTGGTCCAGTGCTTCTTGGAAATTGTCATCTAGTGGAATATGTTTACCGTCTGGCAGTTCCATATAAAATTGCATGTTGCCTTGTGGGTCTGTTTCCATACCAACGATACTGCCTTTTGGAATTGTGGCACTATCAATATTTGGATTACCCCAACCTTTTGGTTTCCAAAAGCCATGGTCTTGAGCAGTCTTCATAAAATCATCCAAACTATTTGAACGCATTATGTCACCAGTTAAATCATCAAACTTACCAGTAGCCAAAAGTTTTTCTGCAATTTGGTTATGACTTAGCCCAGCAAATGCTGAATTGTTTGCATAATGCTCGATCATTTTTTCTTTTAGATTCATAAAGGTCTGAATGGAACCTTTGGAGCTTGCGTCAACAAAGTCACCTTCTAATCTAAATCCAGAACCTGCAGCAGATGCTGGGCTCGGGACATTGTCATGACTTGGGCCTGGAATATAAGATGCAGTTGGGTTTGGTAAAAGATGAGTCATGCTATAAGCCATAGCCCCGCCTGTTAATAGACGAGTCCACATTTCTGCACGTCGTGCATTGCCTTGGCTATTCATGTAGTTGCTTACTGCTTTTGCATGTTCGCCATTTAATTTTTGCATGGTTGAAGATGTCATCAAAGGTTTTTCTTCCTGACCTAGTCTTTGCATCATTTCATTTACGTAAGCCTGTCGTGATGCTTCAAAATCCGCATCTCGAACTTTAGCAAACTTTTCAAACTCACCTTTTTTATTTAACTTACCACCATAAATTCTAGCGACTCCGGCTGCCATAGATTCACCAACTGTTCCAGAAACTGCAGCCCTAGTAGCGCGGTAACCCAAATATGTTCCAAGTGCTGCACCGGCTCCAACACCTGGTACCATAAATAGTCCTGCGGAAAGAATTGTTCCAGATGTAACTCGATTCAAAACTTTTCTTAAGACTGGGTTCTTAACATTTTTATAAAATCCACCTTTGGAATACCATTCTCCGAATCTGCGCATTGCGCTACCCCGTACTGTACCTTCTAAAACATTTTTAGTGTCATTTAGTTTTTCGTATTCGGAAGTAATAAACTGCTTACTTATATTATTTAAAAATGCTTCAACTTCTCTTTTATCTTGAGCTCCAAGATTTTTTAAGTCTTGGCCAAATGCTTCACGTACAGAATATTCTTCTTCTATGAATACGTTCATCAAACCTTCACGAACTTTATCGTAAGACTGTTGAGCATTACGCATTTTTTCCAGAGCAGCCGGAGTACGATCACTTTCTTTTAGTGCGCTCCACTTAGAACCAAACATTCCAGCCACCACTCCCCAAATTTTTGCACCATGGAATTTTTTTACAAATGTTCCTTCAAATTCTTTAGATGCTTTTGCAAGATCGTTTCTTGCCAGTTCCAGGTCAGCAAAACCGCGTCCAGATGGACCCAGTGCATCAAGACCATTATAAATTTGCTCTTTCTCTTGCTTTAAGTTATTTAACAATTCTTGCTCGCCAGCACTTAGTTTACTTTTTGCTTGAAGCTTTATGATTTGTTCATTAGTTTCTTTAAATCTTTTTATCAAAGGCTCGTACTCTTCCATTGTTTTCTTGGATTTACGAATGCGAGACTCTATTGCATTTCTTACAGCATTAATGTCATTTGGGTTACCTCCATTTGTTTGTAGGTCAGCAAGCTTGGATCTTAGAGCTTCCATTACTTTGCCATCTATTTCACCATGATGGTCTTTTTCAAAAGCTGATTCTTCTGCGGTTAAAACTGTACCGCTAACAAGCTTATCAATAATATTTTGCTTGTCTTGCTTCAACTTGGCTTCTTTGGCAGCAGGAATTTTTGCATCAATTACTGCTTTATTTGCTTCATAAAAATCTTTGTCTGCTGGATCAGTAATTTGTATACCTGCTGCTAATTCTCTAGCAAGAGAATCTAACTTGTTACGGTGATTTCCTATATTTGTTTTTTGAGCATCAATTTCAGCACGTTCACCTGGCAAAAGTAAGAATACATTTTGCTCTGTAGTTAAAGCTCGGCCCTCAAGTTCGGCCTCGGCAATTTCTATACGAATATTTTTTGCGTTAGCTATTTTATCTATTTTGGGACCAACTGCTTCTAAAATTTCTGTTTGATATTTTCTAAGCTGCATTTGTTGTGCAGAACTAAGAGTTCGTCCTTCTGCAATGATTGTAGAGATTTTATCAATTACAGCTTGCTTATTTTCATCTTCAACTTCAGCAAATTCAGGAACTCTTGCATCAATAGAGCTTTTATTCTTTTTATAGTAATCTTTTTCAAAGGCTGTAAGAGCTGTGCCTTTGGCTAATTTTTGTGCAATGTCTGATTTTTGATTATGGCCGTTTTGCATTTCAAGCTTAAGGTCTTCTACTTTTTGTTTTTCTGTTGGATCAGTAAAAAGCAGATCTTTTTCCACCCGCTCTTCCAAAGTAAGGTCTCGGCCTTCAAATTCAGCTTTGGCAAGTTTTTTTCTAAAATCTTCAACATCAAGCTGATATGCTTTTGATTTTTTAAGCTCCTTTCTAAATGCCTCCATGTTTTGATTTACAAGTTCTTTTTCTTCATCATTTAGAGAGCCTGGGTCTGCGTTGAACTTTTCAGCAAGCTCTTTTATTTTCTTAGATTTCTCATTTTCCTTTTCTACTTTTTCTTGGTTCTTTCTAGCATTATCATCTCTTTGTGGTAAGTTTTTTGAAGCAGAAATGTTAGCTACATTGTTTAGCTTTTCTTTTGTCTCTTTTAGATCTGCATTTTTTTGGGGTAACTCTACTTTTTGCTTAGCAGTTATAGCAACAATAGCCAAATTAAGCTTGTTGTTTATATCCTTGTATTCAGCTTTTCTTTTGTCCCCGATCTTGTCCAACTTCTCTCTATATGAATCAATCTCTGTCTGAAGATTAGTAATTTCAGATTTTAAAGAATCTCTTTCACTTTCTAAAAGGACTGCCTTCTTTGTAAGCTCTAAGATTCTTTCCACATCAATATTCTGTGGTTTTTGATCCTCTGGATGGTTTTTAGTCGAGCCCGCTCTTTTATCAGGTGTTCTTGCCATATATGGTTATTATAGATTAATTTTGCTAATAGATAAACTATTTTGACTTACTTTTCTTACTTTGTTTAATAAACCTATCGACTTCCTCCAAGTAATCACCTGGGTTAAAACCATCTATCTGGGCGCTATCTATTATGGCATTTCTGACATTTTCTGGATTTTCTGTTTTAATTTCCTTATCCCGTAGTATCAACATACTATCTCTTACAATAATTGCATTGCTATAGTAAATCTTTAAATTCTTAGCAAACTGTCTTAAACCATTTGGATTTTTAGAAGACACAAAAATATGGTTACCCCTGTCACGATTAAGTATGATCATTGAGTCATATCCCATATTATATGCGGTCAAGGCTCCAAAAGTGTTGCCACTATAGTCATTAAATTTTCTAATTTTGCCGTTTGAGTCTGAGTAATCATATTTTTCTTGATCAATAAAAACTGTGCGACCTAAAATTTCGGAATCTATTTTTAACCCGTCACGAAACATCTTTTGTGTATGAAAATTTATTTCTTTAATCGAAAGATCTAAAGCGTGTTGCTGGTTCTCTACCAGATCTTTAATTGTAAAGTTCTCATATACATAGTCTAAATTATTATTTTCTGGAATTTCTGAATAAATTTTTATATCTTTAAATCCACTCCTATGGTCGTCAGTGCTGGTGTATTCACGGACTCCGACAATATATTCATTTTCTCTGTCTGTAAAAGCATCCATAGAGATATTTGGATATTTTTTATAAATATCCATTAACATTCTACGGTTTTTACCATACACAAGTGGTGCAAGTGCATACATTGTATTGGCATAGTTATTTTTAAATTCATCAATGTCCATATCTCTGTCCATCGACAAATTATCTATCTTTGTAACAAGCTCAGCATAACTTTTTAAAAAAATAGGAAATTCTTTTTTACCGTCTTTGTATTGATTTAATTGTTCCAAGTTTTCTATCAGAATTTGAGTTGTAGAGGTTGGTTCACTGCCAGCTTCCCCATGATGATCAAACATAAAAACATCACCTGGTAAAGGCTTAAAGCCATTTGATTTGCCAACGTCAAAAATTACAGTTCCTTTTGTTAAAAATGTTTTTTCACCATTATATTCAAAATACGCTTGGCCCTTTGACGGCTCTACAAGTTTGGCCTCTGGATGAATCCATGTACATTTAGCTCCAGATTTGTATTTAACACCAATCTCATCTAATACCATTAGTGCAGAGTCCACATCAAGATCCATCTTCGGCACTAAGCCATGTTCACCGTCTTTTATTTTATTTTCTATTTCAACACCGTGAACAATTATTTGACTTACTCCTTTTTTAAAGAAATAATCTTCTAGTTTTTCATGTGGTGTTATTTCTGCATCTGTTAATTTTTCTTCTGCCGCAGAATCTACGACTCCTGGATTTTTAGTATCAGTTAATTCTATATCAACTTTTGTAACACTCGTATCTATTTCTTCTATTTCTTCGTCTTTTGGATTTAAACTATTTTCTAAAACTTCGATAGCGCTATTTATGGATTCATAATAGTTAATTTCGTCTATTGTGTTCTCGATAACCCCAGAAGAGTCATTTTCTTTTCTGGCTTTCTGAATTTTTTCTCTAATCTTTTCTAATTTCTCCCCGACTTTGGTTTTAATTCTAGGTAAAAGCCACACAGCTGTTGGCAATGTATCTGGGTTTACATTATTTAATAATTCACCATATGCATCGATAGTGTCTTCAATATTAACAACCTCTGTATCATCACTTCCTAATTCTATTGCCAGGCTAGCTTTAATATATTCAACTAAATCTTTCTCTATAGTGTCCTTATATTTTTCTGGGTCACTTAGTTTATGATAAGTTTCGTTTATGATATTTTCGTATTTTTCTTCATCAAAATTATTTACCTTCTCGGATTCTTCAGACTCTACAGGGTCAACGGCAGGCTCTTCTTCTTTTGGAGCCTGGCCTGGCTCATTCTCAATATCAATAGCCATTTTTATAGCCTCGACTATTTCCTGTGGAGTTGGAACTTTAGTTTGGTCCAAGCCCTGAGATTTATAAATTTCTTTAACTTTAGTAGTTGCATCTATAAGATTACCCCTTTCTACAAGCTGGTAGACGGAATTATTGTTTTTATTTTTCTCAAAAAGGTATCTTTTTGTAACCCCATCAAAGGAATTCCCAAATTGACTCTCTAAAAACTGAAGAATTCTAGATTCTGAAGAATTGTCTTTACCAGAGTTCTTTAGGAAGCTTTTATCCATATGCCAAATTCTACAACAAATTAGCGCTATTTGTCAAAAATAGCTGTGAAATAAGGCTTTTAATAGGCTTAAAATGGTAAATCCCCATGTAAATTCATTATACGCTTGACGATACCCTTTGAAAAGGGCACCATTATATATGTAAGGGAACCGTACCCCGCTTTGACAGATTTTCCGTCCCCTTACTTTTATGGAATTAGAAAAAACACAACGAGAGGCCTTCGCGGACTATCCGCAAAGCTCTCCAAATAAGCCTGGCTTTTATTTTATATCCAAAACACTGATTTTGGCGGTTTTGCTTTTTTCTATTGGGGTCCCCGCGTATGCTAACGCTGGGATTCTTTCACAAATAGCAGACTTTTTTAGTGGTGATGCCAAAGCCGAAGTAATAGACAATGGACAAAATAGCCAAACCGCCCCTGTGCTAGAAGCCAAGCTTAGCCCAAATCCAAAAGACAAAGAACCAGAATCTACAGTAAAAATGGGTGAAGACAATGTATTAGTTCCAGAAGTTGGAGCACTTGGTACTGCACTGGATGTAGAAGATTATCCGGAAGAGGATGAAATTAATGTTTATATTACCAAAAAGGGCGATACATTAAGTAAAATCGCTAAGATGTACAATGTGTCTGTAAACACAATTGTATGGGCTAACGATGGTATTGACCCAAAGAAAGACTTGAAGGAAGGAACATCTCTTCTAATTATGCCTATCTCTGGTGTAAGCCACACTATTAGAAAAGGAGATACATTAAGTAAAATCGCTAAGAAATATGCCGCTGATGCTACAGAAATTGCCCGCTTTAACGGTGTCACAGATGAGACTTTGGTGGTTGGAGATACTATTATAGTTCCGAACGGAGAAATTGCAGCAGTCGCAAAACCAGTTGTGAAGAAGTCAGTTGCCTCTACCGTTCTAGGCGGACTAAAGGTAGTTGCTGGTAATGGCAAAGGTACATCTAAATACATTGCTGGTTACGATGGCCCAAGCCAAGGCGGATATTACCGTAAGCCAGTTTATTGTGTTATTACACAAGGTCTTCATGGTAAAAACGGAATAGATCTTGGTTGTCCACTGGGTACACCAGTTGCAGCGGCGGCTCAAGGTAGTGTTATTGCTGCT
>CAZCNC010000012.1:0-11539 GCA_964500715.1 uncultured Candidatus Saccharibacteria bacterium
TAAGGTGGGACGACGGTAAGATCAGTGACAGGGAATAAGTCGTAACAAGGCACGGGTAGCGGAAGCTGTTCGTGGATTCAATCAAATTGATACACGCATTTGGTTTTACTTTATGTAAAGCGCAGATGTTTGTCGATTAGCTATTCTTTAGCTAAAACTATAGTAGTCATGTTTCAAAAGACCTACTCGATGTTCGCTTCGATAAAAGAACACAAATCCATAGTGTATATTCATATGAATACATTATGGTCATAAAGCGAGACAATAGGTAGTTAATCTAGTTTCGTGGAATGCACTTGTAAAAGTGATTTTGATGATTTTAGTATAAAAATGAAAAAGAAAAACAGCGGGCCCTTCGGGCCCGCTGTTTTTTTTGTATTGAAACACAAATAAAAAATCCCCGAATTTCTTCGGGGATCGATAATTTTTCGCAAACGCAGTTTACTTAATGCTATCAATTTCAAGAGGTGACATGTGTCTTATTTTAACAGAATCCTTTCCTAGTTCCTCTTTCACACGTTTAAGGCAGTAATTGTAGCCGCTAAAATATTCCTTGGCGTAGGAAACTTTGGATTGATGGGCCAAATAACTGTTTAGTTTAGTCCCAGTAATCCCCAAGAATAATCCAATAGCAGCAAAGATTAGAGCTCTCCACCATTTCATCGCACACCTCCGTTGTAAACACGGAATGCGGGATAACCTTTGGTAATGGCAATCAATACTCCATTTGGTAAATCCTGGGTGAATAAATTCACTTTTGGATCCACGGTGTAGCTTTCGCTAACTAGCTTTCCAGACATATCATACAGTTTACACTGTATGGGTCCGATTGGAACTTTAGAAACAGGTTTGGCGTCAAGGTTAAAGTTAACCGTAACTTTTTCCAGGTTTGAAACCAGGAATCCAGAATCTGTTTCGCAGGTTAGCGACACCCAATAATTTCCGGTAGTAATCTTGGCACTACGAACAGTATCTGTTTGGTTTCCAGCAAGCTGGTCCAATTGTTCTGTAAGCATCCGAATCTCCACTGGCATTTTGCGCAGTGAATCTTTGTACACTTTTACATAGGTGTTAAGTATCTTTTGGTTTTGAACCGTAGCCCAATCCCAATTGAAATACATACCTCCAGATATTGCATAAGCGTAATTTATTTTAACGCTTGGTGTTACCGGCATATCGTTCGTTGTTTCTGAAAACGTCCAGATTCCTGTGCCAAGGCCACTAACTGCTTTAACAGTAATAGTGTACTTGGTAAGGGGAGACAAGTTTTTCAGCGTGTCCAAGAAATACTCCATTTTATAGGATTTAAATCCAGAAGCCACTGTTTTATTTCCTGTTGTTCCGCCTGTCCAAGATTCTGTGATAGTCGTACTTTGGTTAAAAGTTGTAACTGCGTACTTGTACACAATCATATTCCAACTTTTATTTACCAAAATCGGTGTTACTACTGGTTGCTGAGGTTCTGCACTCGTAGAGTCAAAAAAGCTTGTATCTCCATCGCCAACATAGTTTTCTATAAAAATCCAAATCTCATATTTTTCATTAGAGTATAAGTCCGTAATTGAATCTTGGACATTTGCAACCCCAATATATTTTCTGATCCTTGGATCTTTTTCCCAATCTCCTCCGCCATAGCGAGAGAAGATAGTTACTACTCCTTCCTCTGTCGGCGAACCAGCATCAGTGCTGTAGTTAAAATAAAGTGTATTTATGCCACTATAGTGTGACAATATTTTTATTTTCGGCTGAGCAGGGATTTTTTTGCTTGTTCCAAATTCTACATTACTGTAAAGAGAGTCGTTTCTTTTTGTGGAAATAACTTTTATTCTCACGTAATGTGTTTTTGGCGGAGCAGGTAAGCCCATTGAAACAGTAATGGTGTCCAGATTGTTTTTAGTAGCAGTAATGCTACTTTTCCAGACGTACGTTTTCGGGCTTCCAAAACCTGATGTTGCCGAGATCTCTATTTCAAAATCTACTGTGTCGCTGGCATCCACGATGCCTTTCCAATCAACAATGATACCGTCATAAATGCCGGTAACTTTGTTCAGAATCGGGGTTTTGGTTGTTTGTGCGTTTGCTGTTAAAGAACAGAAACTCATCGCAGCCCAAATAAGGGTGCGGAAAATCGGGGTTTTTAACCTTTTTTTCATTGTAGAGTTGTTTTTGTGAATTTCGTGCATTATATCACATATCTTGACAAAAATCAAGGGGGTATGCTATAATAGCCCTATGAAAAAGATATACGCATTTATCGCAGTTTTTATGTTTCTTGGTTTTGCCGGGAGTGTTTTTGCTGCAAAACCAGTAGTTAATCTGCATGCTGCAAGTAATATAACATCAACTTCAGCAACATTATCATTAGCTTACACCAGTGGTAGCGCTGTAAGTAATATTAATTTTCAATACACAATAGACCCAAGTTTTGGAAGTGGCAAAACTAATATAAACGGTACTGCTACATCTACTAATATCACAGGTCTTACTCCAAATACTACTTACTACTATCGTGCAAGTGTAACTAATAGCGATGGTACAACTATCGACCCAGTATCTGGATCTTATAGTTTTACTACGCTAAGTACTTCTAGCGGTTCAACTCCTTATGTAGAAACACTTGGGGAAGAGTCTGTTACTGCGTCATCTCTAACTTTAACTGGACGCGTTAATACTTATGGTACAAACGGTAGTGCTTACTACAAGCTTTATAATTCAAGTTGTAATAGTTTAATTAGCACAACTTCTAATGTAAGTCTGTCAGCTACTACTGGCTCACAGTATGTAAAAATAAATGTGTCAGGACTGAATTCTAATACATCTTACTGTAGTGAACTTATTGCGACTGTTAGCGGTACAAACTATTCTGGCGGTAAAGTAATGGTACAAACCAGTTCAACTGGTAGTGGTACTTCTACATGTACTATTACTAATTTCTATGCAGACTCATCTTCAATTTATTCTGGATCTTCAACAATACTGCGTTGGAATACAAACAATTGTACTAGCGCAAATCTTAGTAACGTTGGCTCAGTTTCAGTAAACGACAGTCGTTCTACTGGATCACTCTACAGTACAACTACATACACACTAAATGCATATGGTACAAATAGCGTAGATACTAAGACAGTTTCTATTGGCGTATTACCAAATGGCGGCGGCGGTACTACAAACCCATCATGTTATTACAACTATACATGTTACTGGAACGGATCAAGTTGGGTTTATTACAACAATAACACTGCTACAACTTATCCATCTTGTTACTATAGTTATACATGTTATTGGAATGGTTCTACTTGGACTAACAACAATAATTACAATAATACTTATACAACAAACAGTTCATACCCATCTTGTTATTACGATGCATCTTGTTATTGGAATGGTTCTACTTGGATATATAATAATGGTGGAAATGTAAGTGGAAACTATGATGCTTATACATACAACCCACATACTCCATATACCGGGGGACCAAACTATGTTTACAAAACTACACCTGGTCCGGTAAATACTGTATATGTTGACCAACCTGTTACAACAGTAACAAACCCTATAGTTTACGGTTCTTACACTGGTGACATTATGACTCATTTTTATCCAAACTATGTTGATCATATTGACTCTATAAACCGCAGTGTATTAACTGGCGCCGCAGGTAATAGTGCAAGCATTACTCTTATTGGTCTACTAATTGCATTAATAATTATTGCAATAATTGTATACCTTGTGCGTTCTGCTCAAAACAAGGAAGTTCACTAAGAAGAAAAGCTTTACTAAATAAAAAACCACCAATAAAGGTGGTTTTTTATTAGATATCTCACTTCTGCCAGCGGGTGCGAACCCCAACACAAATGCCTACGTGAGTGCAGCCGCCAGCAGGCGGGAGACATCGTTTATTTAGTATAGGCAACATTAACTAAATAAGCAAGAACCCCCTCTTTCGAGGGGGTAACTTGATATTTATGTGCATCCTATAAGCCGGATTCTGTATATCTTGATTACTCAAAATACGACAACCATTTATCTTACTTCTTTGTTACCAAAGAAATCTTTGCGGCACTTCCATTTTACAATGGACACGACCTTGCATTCACGTATAGATTTAGCCGTTTCACTCCAACTAAATGGATTCGTCTCTGTTCGCACTACTATGCTTACGCACGATGGGGGTTACCCACTACGCTTTTGTAAGATTACTCTTACAATGAATGTCCGGACTTTCCTCACTCCACCATATAGTGGTTGCGCGGTTGTCCAAATGCACATGACTATTTATAGTATACTTTACTGCCTTTATCAAGTCCTGATTTTAATCTTTGTCCAGATGCCATTTCTATTACATACATTGCTGGGGATTCGGGGTAGTAAATAGTAGGGTATGTATTGGGCGAGATGTCATCGTAAAAATTAATAACATTGTAGTCTTTGTCTAAAAATACTATATCAATGTTTATTAACATGTCTTTCATCCAGATACCATAGTAGCCTTCTTTATCAAAATCAAAAAACATAACAGTATTTTGGGGTAAATTCTTAGTCCCAGAAAGGCCTTTTACTCTCAAGGCTTCTGTATTCGCAATTTGCACCTCGTAATTTTTCTTAGGGGTTTTTATTTGGGGGTCGTTTTTACCCAAGAAGATAATTACCAAAACGATCAAGATTAAAATTACTAAAAATGAATAGTTTTTCTTCATGTATACATAATAACATACCTATATATGAATAAAAGTATTATATTGTACTAGTATATGATTACAAATGTAAAATTATAAAAAAATATTATTTTAAGTTATCCACAGGTAATGTTACATTTTTACTTGCGATGCATGCATAAGTGCGAGAAAATATAAGTAGTGAGATGCGGACACAAATATTTTTAAAAATAATTTAAAAAAATTGGTCGACCCGCGAATTCACGTTAGTAATATTACTTAACATACTCATTTATGCCAGCAAAGAAAAAGGCAGCTGCAAAGCGAAAGCCAGCTGCAAAAAAGACTGCTAAAAAGACAGTCAAAAAAGTTGCAAAGCGAAAGCCAGCAGCTAAAAAAAGAAAGGCTGCTAAAAAGAAATAATCTTTCTTTCTTGCACTCGAAAAATCTCCTCTCTATCGGGGGATTTTTTGTTTGTGTTAGCATATTTCTGGGTTAGATTTTTGGCATATTTTATGTTATAGTAGCCGCATGTCATTTTTATCATCACTTTTCAAAAATGAGTCAAGTAAATTTATTTCTGACGTAAAACCATTAGTTCAAAGGATAAATTCTCTAGAAGAATCAATTGCTGTTCTTAAGGATGAAGATCTGAGCAATAAAACCAATGAATTTAAAAACCGCCTTGCCGCTGGGGAATCTTTAGATGATATCCTTCCAGAAGCCTTTGCCGTAGTTCGGGAAACTTCAAAGCGTATCTTAGGGGAAAGACACTACGATGTTCAGCTTATTGGGGGCATAGCTCTACACCGAGGAAATATTGCCGAGATGCGTACAGGTGAAGGTAAAACTCTTGTTGCAACTTTGCCGGCATATCTACATGCTTTAACTGGACGCGGAGTACACGTGGTAACAGTTAACGACTATTTGGCTCGTCGTGATGGAGCTTGGATGGGCCCAATTTTTGCCTTTTTAGGAATTAGTTTGGCTGTCGTTAATAGTCAAAATGTTTCTTACCTTTATGATCCAGAAGTTAAAAAGACCAGCGAGGAAGAAGAGATGTCATCCTTTAAAGTTGATTACGATAATTTACGTACAGTTTCCAGAAAGGAAGCTTATCAAGCAGATATCACTTATGGTACGAACAACGAATATGGTTTTGACTATCTAAGAGACAATCTAGCTACAACTTTAGACAATGTTACTCAACGCGGTCATGTTTATGCAATTGTGGACGAAATTGACTCGATTTTAATTGATGAAGCCAGAACACCATTAATTATTTCCACCGAAGCCGAGGATTCTGACGATTTATATAAAACTTGTTCTAAAATTGCTGCCATGCTTACTAAAGAAGAAGACTATACTGTGGATGAAAAGCATAAGTCCATTGCATTAACTGAATCTGGCATAATAAAGACTGAAAAGGCTTTAGGGGTAGAGAATATTTATACAGAAAAGGGTATCAAGTTTGTACATCATATAGAAAACGCTGTACGAGCTCGAGCGCTTTATCTAATAGACCGTGATTACGTTGTTAAGGACAAAGAAGTCGTAATCGTGGATACTTTTACTGGGCGTTTGCAGCCAGGGCGTCGTTGGTCTGACGGTTTACATCAAGCAATTGAAGCTAAAGAAGGGGTACTTGTTCAAAAAGAAACAAAAACTGTGGCATCTATTACATTCCAGAACTACTTCCGTTTTTATGAAAAGGTTAGTGGTATGACCGGTACAGCTGACACTTCTAAAGAAGAATTTCGTAAAGTCTATAACTTGGGGGTTATTATAATTCCTACTCATAGAAATATTGCACGTAAAGATTTACCCGACTTGATTTACCAAACAGAAAAGGCAAAATTTAGGGCAATTGCTGCAAAAGTAAAAGAGATCAACAAAACCGGCCAACCAGTCTTGATTGGAACTGTCTCTATTGATAAAAATGAAATCCTTTCAGCTTATTTAACTGCCGAGGGAGTTCGTCATACTGTACTAAATGCCAAGAACCATGAAAGTGAAGGAGAATTAATAGCCAGTGCAGGTCGCAAAGGGGCAGTAGTTGTGGCTACCAACATGGCTGGACGTGGAGTGGATATTAAACTTGGTGGTGTACCTTTTGATAAAGACGCTCATGAAGAAGTTAAAAATCTTGGCGGACTGTTTGTTATTGGGTCCGAGCGTCATGAAGCACGCCGTATCGACAACCAGCTTCGAGGCCGCGCCGGAAGACAAGGCGATCCAGGTCTAACACAATTCTATGCATCACTTGATGACGACCTAATGCGTGTTTTCGGAGGTGATCGACTAAAAGGCATAATGACCAAGTTTAAATTTCCAGAAGATATGCCAATAGAAAATGCTATGGTCTCTAGAACCCTGGAAACTGCTCAATCTAGAATTGAAGGTTTTCATTTCGACTCCCGTAAACATACCCTGGAATTTGATGATGTCTTAAATGTTCAGCGTAAAACCGTTTATGCTCGTCGAGCCGAGATTTTAAATGGTTCACATGAAGACTTGGAAAAAGAACTATCTATATTAACAAATGGCCAAGATGAAATAGCTGGCATTATAAAAACCAAGAAAGAGCTGGTTGGAGAGCAGAACTTTTATGAGACTTTACGCAGAATCATGCTGTATAGTACTGACATTCATTGGCAAGAGCATTTAGAAATGATGGACTATGCACGTAGCTCGGCGTCTTTGCGGGCTTATGGCCAAAGAGAGCCATTGATTGAATATAAAAAGGAAGGCCTAAGGCTGTTTAGAGACTTCGAGGGGACAGTAGCGTCAAGCATAATGGAGCTAATCAAGACAATTGATATAGCCAAATAATCCTAATTTAGCCTTATATATTAAGAAAACCAGCCAATCCGGCTGGTTTTTGTCAAAATTCTGAGAAATCCCTTAAAACCTTTGTTTTTAAGTATCAATTTCGCCTTATTTTATATAGCTTGTCAAACAGACTTGCCATAAAACCCTTATAAAATAAGGGTTTTATGGCTTGACAATCTAAAAAAGCATGGCACTACTATTGACTTATTTATGCCAATATGCTATTATATAAGTAATTCCGAAAGCGTATATGCTTACGGTTTTTTATTTAAAGGCCCTCGTGGCCAATTTAAATAACAGTACAGACACGGATCGTTTGGTGGAGCGTAACTACCAATTATGCAAAAAAACATAAAAAATGCTCTCTTCGGTGCAATTGCCATGCCGACCATACTTGCGAGTACTCTTACTATTAACCCCGCAAATATTGATCAAGCGATTACATCGAAACAAGTTTCTCTCCAAGATGCTCTTGGATTAACAACTGAAAATAAAGATACCAAAGCTGACAAGGAACGCCAAGAAAAAGCAGATAAAATTAATGCTTATTTCGAACAAAAGAAACTTCCTTTAAGCGGACATGGTATGGGAATGGTACTAGCAGCAGAGAAATACGGTCTTGATTGGCGTATGATCCCCGCTATTGCGATGAAGGAAACAACAGGTGGTAAATTCGCTTGTCCTGTTACTGCAAAGCGTACAGGGGATATCGGTTATACTTATAACGTATTCGGTTGGGGTAGTTGTGGAATTAGATTCGATTCTTATGAAGATGGATTTGACACAATTGCTAGAAACCTAACAGGTAACAACCCTGGAACTGCTCGTCACTATAAAGGGAAAGATACTGTAAGTATTCTTGAATCTTATAACCCACGTCATGTGGTGCGTGACTACCCAGAACAAATTATAGCTATTATGAATCAAATCGATAATGTCGATACTGGTCCAAAAGAATTAGCTATGAAATAAAACAAAACCCCGATTTATCGGGGTTTTGTTTTAGCTTAAAAGCTTGATACCGTCTAGAATAATAGACCGTTCGTCGTTACGAATATTTATTTTACCTTTTATGGCAACACAGTTGTCTTTTACTAGCATCATGGCTACGTCTCTGTAGACCTTGGGGAAGACTGCCATTTCAATAGAGCCTGTAAAGTCTGCAATTTTTACTATGGCCATTTTGTCGTTGTTCTTTGTAAATATGTCTCTTATGTCTGTAATTATACCAGCACAAATGACAGCTTCGTTCTGGTTACCATTTTCTTTTATGTCGGGTATAGCTCGGCCCAGAGATTCTATTTTTTCTCTATAGTCTTGCAGTGGGTGGCCAGAAACATACAACCCCAATAGTTCTTTTTCGTTTTTTAACATTTCTTTGGGGTCCATTGGGTCTGCCGGGTTTAGCCTTAGGGAATTATTTTCCTTCATAAAGGCTTCTCCAAAAAGAGATGGCCCAGTAGGCGCTACTTCGCGATGCAATTTCTTATTATGCTCTAGAATATTTTCTGTATTTGCTAAAAATAATCCACGTTCACCAAAACTATCCATTGCTCCAGACTTTACCAAGGCCTCGAAAGATTTTTTGTTAAAGTTCTTATGGTTTAATCTTTGTAAAAGATCTTCTAGCGTAATATATGGACCATTTTTTTTGCGTTCTTCAATAATTGCGTCGGCGATGTCGCCACCCAAATTTTTAATAGTATACAAACCAAAACGAATAGTTTGGTCGTCAACTTTATCGCTACCATTTACCACAGTAAACCCTCCGTATGATGCATTTATGTCTGGGGGTAATACTGTAATACCCATACGTTTAGCTTCCTCGATAATTTCTGCAATTTTTTCTACGTCTCCTGATTCAGCCGTTAGAATCGCGTTAATATACTCTACAGGGTAGTTAGCTTTCATAAACGCTGTTTGGTATGCAACACGTCCGTAGCTTGCTGCGTGGGCCTTGTTAAACCCGTACGCGGCAAATGGTTCGATTAGTTGCCACAACTCTTTTGCCTTTTTTTCATTAAGTCCATGTTTTACAAAACCTTCTAAAAGTTTTTCCTTTTGGGCTTCCATTTCTGCTGGAATTTTTTTACCCATAGCCTTACGCAACTTGTCAGCTTCTAGCCAAGAATATCCAGCAAGCTCAATAGCTATCATCATCACATCATCTTGGTATGTAATAACTCCGAATGATTGATCTAAGATAGTCTTCATTCTTGGGTCGAGATATTTTATTTTTGAATTGTCGTGTTTACGCGTAATATATTCCGGGATCATTTCCAGTGGTCCTGGGCGATAAAGCGCAACCATCGCGTTTATGTCAAAAATACTTGTCGGTTTTAGTTGCTTTAAATAAGCTGTCATTCCAGATCCGTTTAGTTGGAAGAGTCCCATAGTTTCACCGCGCGAGAGCATGTCAAAAGTTTTTTGATCTTCCAGGTCTATCTTTTCCAAATCAACTTTTATATTGTGAATTCTTTCCACCATTTTTACGGCATCGGCTAAAATTGCCAAGTTCCGTATGCCCAAAAAGTCGAATTTTGGTAATCCAACTTCTTCAACATAATGCATGTCGTATTGAGTAATTTTGTCGCCACCCTTGGGATCCAGTTGGATTGGTACAAAATCAGTCAATGCCGTTGGTGCAATAACCACACCCGCAGCGTGCACTGATACATGGCGAACACAACCTTCCATTTTCTTTGCAAGGTCAATTATCTTTTTCGTATCCTCATTAGTTTTGTAATCTGCTGCTAATTCTGGAACTAATTCCATGGCCTTGTCTATTGTCATTGGGAAACCCTGGGAACCCAGTGGGATAAGAGATGCAATTTTGTCTCCCACAGAATATGGGTAGCCCAATGCTCGGGCGACATCTCGTACAGATCCTTTGGCCATCATGGTACCAAAGGTTCCAATTTGCGCGACTTTGTCTTCACCGTATTTTTGTTTGGCATAAGCAATAACTTCCAATCGGCGGTTATCGGCATAGTCCATATCAATATCAGGAAGTGACGGACGTTCGGGATTTAAGAAACGCTCAAATGGTAATTTGTATACAAGCGGGTCTACGTTTGTAATTCCCAATAAATACGTAGTTAAAGATCCTGCAACAGATCCTCTTATATTTGTTAGAATTCCATTTTCACGAGCGTATCTTAATAAATCTCCCACAACTAAAAAGTAGCCTGGGTAACCTTTATTTTTAATAACCTCCAGTTCGTACTCTAATCTTTTTGTGTATTCTGCTGTTTTTTCTAATTCTCGGAATTCAAAACCTTCATAAGCCAATTCACGTAACTTTTCGTCGCCACTTTTACCATCTTCGATTATGTAATTTGGGAAATAGGCTTTACCTAATTCTATTTCATAGTCTTCGATTTTCTCGTAGACCAGCATAGTATTGTGTACGGCTTCTGGGTAGTCTTTAAAATACTCTAGTGCAGTAGCTTCATCAATTAAAGAAAAGTCATCGTCTGAGAATTCAAACTTTGTAGATTCTTTATTGTCGGCCCCAGTGTTAATGGCTAAAAGTGTATGGTGCGCGTCGTGGTCGTCTTTACAAGGGTAGTGTGAATCTTGAGTTGCAACATAGGGAATGTTATGTGCTTTAGCAAGCTCCACAAGTTTGTCACGCAATTCTTTGTCGCGCTCGATTCCTGGGTGGGCTTGGATTTCTATAAAATAATTATCTTTGCCAAAAACATCCTGGTGTGATTTTATAAGCTCTTCCGCCAGAGCATCATTGCCTTTTAAAATTGCTTGCGAAAGTTTACCACCCATACAACCAGAGAGCGCAATCAAGCCTTCGCCGTATTGTTTTAGCAAATCCATGTCCACACGGGGCTTGTAATAGTAACCTTCAAGGTTTGCCGCTGTAACAATTTTAATTAAATTTTTATAACCAGTTAAATTTTTAGCCAAAAGAATAAGATGGTATCTTTTATTATCGATTCCTGGTTCTTTATCAAAACGACTACGTTCAGCAACATAGACTTCGCAGCCAATAATTGGGCGCATGTCTTTTTTCTTGCAAGCTTTATAAAACTCAA
>CAZCNC010000013.1:0-11380 GCA_964500715.1 uncultured Candidatus Saccharibacteria bacterium
ATTTGGCCTTCCAAAGAATTATAAAAGCCGCAATTACACAAGCGATGATTTTAATCGCATCATATGTGAAAAAATCGATTGTACTATTTGCAACATCTTTTGAAACCTTTGAAATTTCTCTGAAGTGAGAAACAAACTGTGTAATGTTTAAGGCTAGAAACAAAAGGGCGTAAAGTCCAACAACCCAGCGACGGAACTCTAGAGCAAAAGGATTTATTTCCCTTTCTCCATGTTCATTGGGAACATCTACGAACCTTAACTTGCGCCAATTCTTAACCTTTTTAAAGGGTGACCATCCTATTACACATTCTATCAAGTGAATTGTGGCCAGAAGACCAGTAGCCAAAGAAAGGATAAACGCCCCCAACGATGGGAAGTAATCCCCTGGAGTAAAGGTGCGATACACGGTATTAATAAAAAGAAACCATAGCCCAGCTTGTATTGTAAGCCCTGCTGGACTGGTTATTAATTTAATTTCCTTTTTACCAAACACATAGCACCTTTCTTCGTTGTAGTACTTTTGTTTAGTCAAAAGTCTGAGCGGCAAAAATACTTCGTCCCACAGAACTCTACGGTACATGAACACAAAATCCCAATCAAATTGGAATATTTCTGTAAACAGTTTTTTCTTGGCTTGTCCTCCACAGAGAAAAATAACAATCACCCCCACAAATGTCACAATGTTAAATGCGAGAGTAACAATGAATCTTAGTAGGAATCCAAGAAACCAGGCAACTGGCTGCAATGTTACAGCCAAAGGTACGCGTCTACGGAAAGCGCATTGATCGAGGGGGTCGTTATAAGGAAACCAACGGTTAACCCAGTTCCACCACCATTTTTTAAAGCCAGTCTCAGGTATGACGGAAAAGAATTCCTCTGGAATTTCCACCAGTTCCTCACAAAATCCAACCACCAACTTCTTATCCCAAAATATATTTTCGGCAACCGAATGTTCGTAGGATTCTGAAGAAAGACCTGTTTTCTGCAAAAAATACTTTTTATTCTCCTTCTTTGGGTTAGACAAAAGGAAAAATACGAGATTGTGTTTACCGGGCCGATGAAACTGGATGAAATCTAACTTACTCAATTCGTAAATTTTTCTTTCTCCACCATTTCGTACACGATGCGCATTTAAAGGTTCAATGCCAGACGAAAAAGTTTTGTAATTATCGTATGGTATATCAACCACCAATACATGTGTTGGCTTTTTGTCTGCAATTTCTGCTTCAAAGCCAATAGTAAACGGGACAGTTGCATCTTCGAGCTCTGTCTTTCCACCGTTTAATACAACCCTTACCAAGGATTGTTCTGAAAATAATTTTTTAAAGTCCATTCTGTTTAAAGTTTTAGTTGATTTTGTATAACTATATATTGTTTTTATAGATTGTCAATAGAGATTGATTTTCGTAAAAAATGCTGTATAGTTAAAAAAACAATGAGAACCCTATTGAGTTTGGTGTTGGTTTGCTTAATTGCGACTACCCTAAATGCAGCAGTTGCCTTGAAATCAAATGACGTTAGAAATGCCAGAACAAAGGCCATAACATCGAATCTCATAAAAGAATGGGTAGAGTACTCCAAGGGAGACCCTGTTTGGCTTCGAGATTATGAAATTCGTCAAATATTAAAGGACCCCGGTAAAACAGTATCAAGCAAAAAAAGCTTTGATTATTTCGAGGGCATACCCCCTTGGTTTGATGAGAGCCATAGAATTGATACTGTGACAACAACAAAATGGGATGGTCGTTATTATATAAACACATACCAAATCTTTATGGTAAAACCTGGAAATAGTAATTATGTTTATCTTTTTTTTATTATGGTAATAATTTTTATTTTCACCACATTAATAGTTGGAATTAATAGAAATTATTCCCTCTACAATCCAAGGGAGAAAACTTATGAAAAATTTATTAGCGAAAGATTTTTTACAAGAATAGAGATAATTGTGATTTTGTTCTGTCTGCCATCTTTATTTGGAATAATTTCTTGGCTTATCCCATTTCGTGAAAGCTATAGAGCCGGAGCAATAATTTTATTCGTATTATTAATACCTATTTTTGCATTTCTATCTTATTCAATCAGAAACTTATTTTTAAAAAGTCAGTATTATAATTATCAAAAGAACAAAACGCCAGGGTAACCTGGCTTTTTTATTTGGCAAAATAAAAAGGAGGTCATGTTTGACCTCCTGTTAATGCTTTTTGAAACTGAGCAAATAGATTTTTGCACGAATCTTGCTTGGCAATATCCTTGCGTTTTCCATTGCCTTCGGCAGTAAATACCTTGCTTCCAATTTTTAAAGTTACAGTATTAATAAAAGTTCCAGGCTCTTCTTTCCCACTAATTTCTACACTGCCATTGTTTTTAGCAGCAAACGTGTAAACCCAAGAAATATAGTCATCGTTTGTTAAATCTACTTTTTCATAAACCTTTTTTGAACGAGATAGAATTGTTTTCTTTTCAATCCCGCAGACTTTACATAAAAGTAGAAGATGGGCCATTTGCTCGGCTTGCTTTTTTTGTTTGCATAATTCTGTGGCAACAGAAATTTCTTCTTCGCCAAATTTTAAGCCTGCAATATACAAAAACTTTCCATCCTTTTCTACAAGCTTAGTAACCACATCAGATACACTATACTTCTTGTTTTGTGTAGCCTCTTGGGTAATCATTTTTGCTAAATGCAAATTCTTAGAGATGTGCCTTAGGCACAATTCCTTAACCTTTTTATACTCCTCGTTTTTGATAAAAAGAAGTTTTAAAAGATCACGTCCTAAAATAGCACTTGCTGAAATTCTTTCCTGGATTTCAATACACAGGGATTCTGGATCACTCAGCGAACCTTGAGAATTAATTGCTCTAACGAGCACTTCCGTGTTGGCAGTTTTACGGAACTCTTCCTCATTGAGATTCTCCTGCCTGGCTCGATATTTATATTCAGCACCGGTAATTTTTTTTATTACCCACATTTCGCTGGTTATAAACTTAGCCAATTGCAAAAGTCTTTCCCTGGAATAAGGAGACTCCGAACCATCTAAATGAGCTTTCAAAAGCCTGTGATTGATAAGATCTGGAAGTCTACGAATGGGTGACGTCCAATGACCATAAAATGGGATTTTTAAACCTTGGTGACCTTTGGGTTCTACTCCATATTCGGCGGGATTCATTATCGAACGAATTCTTTTTTCAAGGCTTGAGAGCTGGGCTTGGTCTGGGTTTTCAATCAGCTCTTGAAGTTTCTGAAGAACATCCGAATTATCAATTTCACCTTTGGCCGTGTGATTACGCAGAATAATTGTTATACCATTTTTTAAACAATACTCTGTTAAAAGTCTGTTCGTCAGAATCATAAATTCCTGAATAATTACTTGCGCACGATGTGCGGTTTCTTTACCGATCTTTACCAGCCCGCCTTCTTCGTTTGTCATGAATCCTTTTTTAATATCGTAAATTACAAGTGCTCCGGCTTTTCTTCTCTGAGTAAGAAGTCTTGGGCTAATTTGTCAGCCAGGTTAAGCATGTCAACGATATCTGGATTTATGGTTTCAGGTATTTTGTTTTTTCTAACAATATCCTCGACCTTGTCGTAAGAAAATTTCTTGTAGCTCTTGAAGCTCCCAAAATCCACTTTAAAGTCTGTAATTTCCAAAGTCCGCACATTTATTTTTATTGTGCAGGCTAGAGCATTTACAGTTTTGTATGGAAGCAAGCTCCAGCGACCTTCAGATATTTCCCTTGGCAACATTGGCTCGTTACCTTTTGCAAAGTAGCGTGTAGCCACGCGCTTTTTAGCCATATCATATGCCTTTCTGTTTCTATTTGGATTTACCTCGGAAGAAACATCTGAGACAAAGACCTCGAGAACATAATTTGTACCTTCATTGGCTAACGAGAAGCCATCGTCCAAGTCTTTAGATCCTGGAGGGTCAATTGTTATTCCTTTATATTTCATAGTAGTATATTTTTTGATTTTTCATACTTTACAACATATTTTTGTTTAAAGCAAATAAAATAGCCCCGCAATGCGGGGCTATTTTATTAAAAAAGTATTACGCTTTTTTGAATGGAAGGCCGATAAGTTCTAAGAACTTTATAGCTTCAGTTTTTGTTTTAGCAGTAGTACCAATTGTAACTGCAAAACCGAAAACATCTTTTAGTTCTTCGTCATTAGTTTCTGGGAAAATAGTGTGCTCTTTAATAGCAATTGTGGCATTACCCATATTGTCTACTACGCGACGCTCGATTCCACGAAAGTCCTTTGTACGAGGAAATGCAATGTTAAACAATTTATCCAAAAATGAATACATATTGTCACCACGCAATGTTACCAATACACCTACTGGGTCGCCTTGGCGGATTTTAAATGATGCAACAGATTTTTTTGCACCACGCAATGATCCTTTTTGACCAGTGATTTTTGCTAAACGATCCAACACAAATTCATTGTGCTTTGGATCTTTCTTCATTCTTGTTCCAGTACCAATAGAAATTGATACTTTTGTAAGACGTACGCCTTGTAATGGATTTTTATATCCAAACTCGGGCTTCATTACGTCATACGCTGATTTTACTTTATCTTTTACAGAATTCATATGTATCTTACTTCGGCGCATCTATTTAAAATAGAGAACCTACTTTTAAACTTTTATATCTCTTGTCCGCTTTTTTTAGCAATACGAACTTTTTTGTCACCAATAGTTTTAGTACCAGTGCGAGTTCCCTTACCTGTTTTTGGATCTACCAATTGCACGTTTGATGCTTGAATATATCCTTCACGGGTAATGATTTCACCCTTACCACCACGAGTACGAGGTTTTAGATGCTTTTTGTGCATTCTGACACCTTCTACCATGACGGTTCCAGTTTTTGGACTAGCAATCAGGATTTTGCCTATTTTGCCTTTGTCTTTACCAGTAATTACTATTACCTTGTCTCCTTTTTTTACATGCATAAATTTTACAACACCTCTGGGGCGAGAGAGATTATTTTCTGGTAACCTAGTTCAGCTAATTCACGAGGAATTGGTCCGAACACGCGACCTGCTTTTGGTTCTTGTTTTCCTTTTTCCAAAATTACAACTGCGTTGTCATCAAAACGAATGTATGAACCGTCTTTACGGCGGAAAGCTTGTACTTGGCGTACAACTACTGCTTCACATACATCTTTTTTCTTAATGGCTTTACGCGGTTCTGCAATTTTTACAGAAATGATAACTTTATCACCAATACGAGCGTAGCGACGCTTGGATGAACCAAGGATTTTGAAGACTTTACCAACTTTACCGCCGGCATTGTCTGTGATTTTTACGACTGTTTCTACTTGTATCATATTAGTTTTACTTTACCACTATAAAGTGTGTATCTTTAGAAATCGGGCGAGTCTCTTCGATTGTTACAGTATCCCCAATTTGTAGTTGGCCTGTAGCATCGTGAGCTTTGAATTTACGTACAACTTTTTCAAACTTGTGATACTTTGGGTGCTTCTTGTATGTAGAGATTGCAACCACAACTGTATTTTTCATTTTGTTTGAAGTAACTGTACCTTTCATTGTTTTGTTTGTTTTTTCCATAACTTTATCCAAGGTTGGCTCTTAGCTGAGTCTTCGCGCGGGCAATTGTTTTCTTTGCATCGCGAATGGCTTTAGTATTCTTATTCGTTACACCTTGCACACTGAATTTAATACTGCGGATCTCTTTTTCACGGTCAGATACTTCTTTTTTAAGATCTTCTGCTGTGAATGTTTTAAAATCTGTTTTATTTTTCATATATTATGCAAGTTCACGACTAACAATACGAGTTTTTACCGGTAGCTTTGTTCCCGCTTTGCGAAGAGCTTCGCGAGCTTTAGCTTCTGGTACTCCGTCGACCTCGAATATAATTCTTCCTGGCAAAACTTCGAATGCGTAATGGTCTAGATCTCCTTTACCTTTACCCATACCTACGTTTGCTGCTTTTTGTGTAACTGGTCTGTCTGGAAAAACGCGAATCCATACGCGACCAAGTTTTGTCAATTCTCTTTGGCAGGCCTTGCGGGCTGCTTCAATTTGATTAGATGTGATACGTGCTGTAGTAGTAGCTTTGATTCCGAAACTACCGAATGCAAGAGTTGTACCACGAGAATCTACTTTACCAGTTAGGTCTTTACGACCTGTCTGCCATTTTCTGTGTTTTACTTTTTTTGGAGCTAACATATATCAATCTATTTTATAGCTTTTTCAGTTTTCTTTTCGAAAACTTCGCCCTTGTAAATCCAGACCTTTATACCGATATCTCCATAAGTCATATGAGCTTTTTCACGTGCGAAATCAACGTCTGCACGGAAAGTTTGTAGTGGAATGCTTCCCTTTTTCATTTGCTCTGTACGAGCAATTTCTGCACCACCGAGACGTCCACCTAAGAATATTCTTACACCTTTGACTCCGCGTACAGCCATAACTTTTTCAATTGTGGACTTCATAATACGACGGAAAGGCATACGACGTTCGATTGCTTCTGCAATACTGTATGCAACAATAGCGGCATCAGCATCTGGAGAAGTAATTTCTTGGATATCGATTCTTACATCCTCTTTTGGAGTTATGCCTGCTTTTTTCATGAATGTAAGAATATTTTGGCGCAATTTTGCAGCACCTTCACCAGCACGGCCGATTATCATACCTGGACGTGAAGTTTTAATAACGATACGCATACCTTTTTGGCCACGTTCGATTTCAACGTCAGATACATATGATCCGCGTAGTTTCTTAGCTAAATGTGCACGAAGAAGTGCATCACCTTTTAATAGGTCTTTGTATTGCTTTTTGTCAGCAAACCAACGACTTTTCCAGTCGCGCAAGACTACTAAACGGTGTGCATATGGATGAACTGTTTTAGACATAAATTATTTCTTAGCTGCTTTAGCTTTTACGGCTTTTGCAGTCTTTTTAGGTTTCTTTTCTTCGACCTCACTAAGAGACACAGTAACATGGCTTGTACGCTTGTTAATCCGTGATGCAGATCCTCGTGCTCGAGGCATAATACGCTTTAAAACTGCGCCTTCGTTTACTTCAATGTTTGAAATAACCAAATTTGCTATATCTTTGCCTTTTGTTTGAGCATTAGCCACAGCGCTACGAACCAATTTTTCAACTGGTAATGATGCACGCTTTGGCAGAAAGGATAATTGCACAAGAGCATCTTCCACCTTTTTGCCTTTTACAAGGTCTGTTACTAGACGGACCTTACGAGGACTTTGACGATAGTTAGAGAGTTTTGCTTTCATATACTATTTCTTCTTAGGGGCAGCAGTTGGAGCTGCTTTTGCAGCCTTTGCAGCATCAATCTCAGCTTGTTTTTTCTTAGCTTCGATTTCTTTTTGCATCTTACCTCCGTGAGTTACGAACTTGCGAGTTAGAGAAAATTCTCCAAGACGGTGGCCGACCATATCTTCCGTCACAAGTACTTCTATGTGGTGTCGTCCATTGTGTACCCCAAAGGTAAACCCCACCATTTCCGGTGCGATAACACATGCACGTGACCACGTCTTAATAACCCCTGTTTCTAGAGGCTTTTTGCCGGCGATCTTTTTCAAGAGTCGCTCATCAACGAATGGACCTTTTTTTAGTGATCTTGTCATAGAATTCTTTACTTTTAATACTAGAAAAACTGCCGATGTTGGCATATTTCTCCTTGAAGGTTGTTTGGAGCCGTGCTAAGGGAAGCAGCTATTCCTTTTAACCTGGACTTACATTAGCAGAATAATTGTAAAGAGTCAACTAAGTGCTATAATGTTCGCATGACATTTATTTTTGACCTTGACGATACCCTTCTCGATACCCGAGCCCTAAAAGTGGTGCTTTTTGAGCTTATGCAAAAATCTGGAGCTTCCATAGAAGAAATTGAGGTTAGCTATAATCTTTTTACCGGCAAGGATCTATATAACCCAGAAAGTCACATCAAATACATTGCCAAAAATAACATTAACGTAAATTTGGAGACTTTTATAGAAAAATACAATTCCATAAAATACAAAGACTTTTTATTACCTGGAGTAGAAGAGATTCTAAAAGAAGCAAAAGATTACGGAACTAACATACTTTTTACCAAAGGCGACAGATCCTTCCAAGCAAGAAAAATAGTTAGTGCAAACATTAATGATTTTTTTGACGATATCATAATCACGCACGACGAAAAGGCAGATGTTGTTAGTAATTTAAATTTTGATGGCCAAGTCTTTGTTTTTAACGATAAAAGTTTAGAAAACAAAGCCATGTCTGAAGTGGCTCCCGAATGGCAATACGTTGATACCAGAAACTTGGTAAACGATTGGCAAGAAATAAAAAAACGGATTGATGGTATCAATCCGTAATAATGTCTTCCCTGGTTGGACCAATAGATCCACCTTGGTAATTTAATTTTTTGGCCGAGACCTGAGCAGCAAATGCTGTGGCCTTTATTGCCTGTTCCTGATCTAAGACAAAACTTTGCAGTCCTTGTTCTAAAACCCAGGATATTATTGCACCGGCTGACCAATCCCCCGCACCAACTTTGGAATATTTGTGAGATTGGGAAGGATAAGCCTCGTAATGTGTAACGCCTTTACCGCTTGAAAAATAGCCACCATTTGCAGAGTCAGTAATAATAATGAACTTTGGACCAAACTGATGTAGATCCTCGATATTCTTACTGTGGTATGAAGCAAATTCAATTTTGTTCATAACTAGTAAATCAACATCTCTTAAAAGTTCTTCAAACTGCGGTGATGCTATTAATTCGGGTTTTGGCATTAAAAGTCTTTTCCCGACTTCGGCTCTTTTTAGTACTAGTTTGGCAAGTGCTAATTCTTGGAGCTTAACTCCGGAAAGAGCTACCCATCGGATATCTTCATTTAAACTATCTAATGCTGAATAAGCATCTTTTAGTTTATCTGGGTTTATCTTTTTTTTGCCATATAGCTCGGATTCACCCACGGGATCTTTGTCTATTGGGATATAGCAAAAACTTGGTGAGTTTAAAACTTCAAAATGAGTATAAGGAATGCTTTCATTATAAAGAAGTTCAACCAAAGCATTATACTGGAATGTACTAAGCAGGCCATTTTTAGGTCCAGTTAAAATAAGAGCGTGGGGGTTATGTCCCATATTTTGAAGGCACTTTGCAATATTTATAGATGAGCCTGACAATACCATGCCTTCCTCATCAATTTCATGCTTGCCATTACTTTTCCGGTTGAAACCGAAATAAACTTCGGGGTTCGCACTGAACCCACAAAAAATTTTGTTTTTCATAGGTTCTTTTTTATTTGCACATATTTGACCATTTTTGTATCCAAAAATCAAGCAAACAAAAAACACCCGATAGAGTGGGTGTTTTTTGTTAAAGATTTCTCTAACCTCTTTTCTTACCTGTCTTGCGACGAGTAACAATAAGGTGGTTTGAGTATTTCTTTGGTGTTCTCGTTTTGCGTCCACCAGTAACTTTACCATGGCGAGTTTTAGGTCGGCGTGTTCCACGTCCTTGTTTACCTTCTCCTCCTCCGTATGGGTGGTCAACTGGGTTCATTACAGATCCACGAACTGTTGGACGAATTCCACGCCAACGGCTCTTACCTGCTTTACCGTATTTTACTAAATGGTGTTCCGAGTTTGAAACTTCACCAATTGTGGCAAATGAATTCTCTGAAACTTTGCGGATTTCACCAGATGGCATTTTTACAGATGTATAACCAGCATCATTAGCCACAACTTGCGCGTATACACCCGCAGATCGAACTAATTTTGCACCACCATTAGCTTTAACTTCTATGTTGTATACAAATGTACCAACAGGAATACGTGCTAATATTGTGCGGTTACCATTTATAATAGGTGCGGTTTTACTTATTGTAAATTCGTCACCTACTTTTGCTGATTTTGGCACAACAACATATCGTTTTTCACCATCCTTGTAAACTGCAACACCAATAAAGGCAGAGCGGTTTGGATCGTATTCAATAGTTGTTAATTTTGCCGGAATGTCCATCTTCTCTAAGCGGAAATCAATATCACGGAAAAGTCTTTTATTACCGCCTCCTTTGTGTTGAGTAGTAATACGTCCTTGATTATTGCGCCCCATAGAGCGTTTGAAACCATGAGTTAAACTTTTATTCTTTTTGTCTCCAGAAAGTAGTTTTTTATAATCGATGGTTTGTGTGTGACGACGTGATGGTGTCGTTGGTTTGTATGTTTTCATACTTTACAATCTTTAAGCAAACGAAATGCTTTGACCTTTAGTTAAAGTTACAATCGCTTTTTTATAGCCCTTTTCAGTGCCACGTGATCCGCGCTTTGTAGTAACTTCAGGCTTCACATTTACTACCGTAACCTTAACTGGCGTAACATCATATAATGATGCAATTGCCTTTGCGATTTCGGTTTTATTTGCGTTCTTATGAACAATAAAAGTGTACGCGTTTTGCTTTTCATTTGCTCGTGCAGCTTTTTCAGTCACATGAGGTTTTTTGATAAGCATATTCGGTGACACTGAAAGACTTAATTTTTTTGTATCAGTCTTTTTTGCATTATTTTTTGTTGCCATATTTTATGCCTTTTTAGTCTTTTTGGCTTCAAGAAATGCCAATGTCGCTTCTGGATCTACAAACACAACATATTTGCGATTTATAAGATCCAAGACACTTACATTTTGTACCATGTCGACCACAACAGAAGGCAAGTTTGCAAATGATTTTTGCAAAGTGCGTTCATTGTTAGGCAAAGTAAGTAATGCATAAGGTTTTTTACCAGTTGCAATACGTTCTGCCTTTAAAGATTTACCAAGATTCTTAAGAATGTTTAGTGCATCTTTTGTTTTTGGAGTTTTAAGAGTCAAAGGCTCTAAAAAGATTACTTCCCCATCACGAAACTTTTGTGAAAGCAGTGACACAAGTGCACCGCGACGCATTGATTTAGTGATAGTTTTTGAATAATCTTTTTCGCTACGTGGTCCATGTGCAATACCACCACCTACCCAAATTGGGCTACGGCGTGATCCATGACGCGCACGACCAGTTCCTTTTTGTTTCCAAGGTTTTTTACCAGTTCCAGATACTTCTGCACGATTTTTTGTGTGAGCAGTACCGCCACGTGCATTTGATTCCATAGACAGTACAACTTGGTGAACCATGTCGCCGTTCCATTTTGCATCAAATAACGCTGCTGGTAATTTTAAACTGCGAGATACACTACCATCTGCTGCAAATACTTTTGCTTCCATATTATTTACTTACAACTTCTAGTAATGTGCCTCTGCGACCAGGGAGAGCACCTTTAACAAGAATTACATTTGACTCTGGGTCAACTGCTAATATTGTTAAATTTTTTGTTGTGATTCTGTCAGACCCCATTCTTCCAGCCATACGCCTACC
>CAZCNC010000014.1:0-11372 GCA_964500715.1 uncultured Candidatus Saccharibacteria bacterium
AATACCCTTAAGGGGTTATCTGCGTATAAAATTAAAAAGGCAGACTGTATTATTAATGTGACCAGGTATTGATTTAGCTTTGTCTGTGGGTCAAGCCTTAATAAATTCTTTATATACCACTTTAAGTCGTAACTTTTTAAGGATAGGAATAAAAAACACAGTGAATACGAAATAATCACATTTTTAATGGTCAGGAATATTAAATATCCAAGACCCATCTTAAAGTAAAAACTAAAGTGGGGTAGTGCTATAAATAGCATAATAAGACCCGTTGTCATTAACAGTCCCGCAATGATTGAGTCAAGCATTATTCTTTTTTGTAGAGCTTCCATAGTTTGAATTTGTTTAACTATACATTACTTTTTATAAAAAACAATCACTATTGACAATCTATAAAAACAATATATAATTATAAAAAATAAATACTCATGATGAAAAACGAAATCTTTTACTTATGTTTGCTAATTGTAGCAATCGGGTTAGCCTATTTTCGCGCTTATAAAAAAGGTGTGTCTATCAAAAAATGGTTAACTGGTGTTGAATACGTATTTTGCGGGGTGACCTATACTGGTTACCTTGTACTTGCGGAATATTATGGCCCCAAAAGGAAAAACGGTAAGCAGAAAATATTCTTTGATAATGGGGTTTATCCTGGAGACTTAAAAATGGGGCATGTTTACTCTTTTGAGCTAAGTGGCACCTCGGAAAAAGTCTACAGAGTTATGGCAATTGAGCTAACTCAAGATGCCTTTGCGTCCCTTGCGGGTTTGAATAACCCTGTAATCGTGGATAAGTCTGAAATTCTTTAAAATCCAAGTGTAAATCCTGCTAGTAACTGCCCTTGCAAAAGGGCTTTTTTTATGGTACATTTTGCAGGTACTCTGACAAGGTGTAGTCCGTACATATTCATAAGTAGACTCTATCTCTTTATGATAATGCGCGAGAAACATACCTATAACTAAGAGTATTTAGAAGTTAATAATTAAATTCAATGGCAAAAACGTCTGTTGTTGCACGTAATGCAAAGCGTGCGCGTCTTATCGCGCAATACGCTAAAAAGCGTGCTGAACTTAAAGCAAAGGGCGATTACGAAGGAATCCGTAAGCTTCCTCGTAACTCAAACCCAATCCGTTACAAAAACCGTTGTGCACTCACAGGTCGAGCGCACGGCTATATTCGCGACTTTGGTCTATCTCGTATTGCATTCCGCGAGTTAGCAAACGAAGGTGTATTACCAGGTGTACGTAAATCTTCTTGGTAATATGAATCCTACAGCAAACTTTCTTATAAAGTTAAAGAACGCTTCACGTGCAGGACACGAAAGTGTTACTTTCCCGTACTCAAAGTTTATACACGCAATTTCATCATGTCTTCTTCGCGCTGGCTATATCGAAGGTTTCGAAAAGAAGCACAAAAAAGCAGGTGAAGAAATTGAAGTAAAACTAAAATACAACGACAGCAAAAAACGTATTAATGATGTAGCTTTGGTTTCAAAGCCATCAGCAAGAATGTACTTTGGTGTTAAAGATCTTCACCCAGTGAAGAATGGTTTCGGTATTATGGTTATTTCAACTCCAAAAGGAGTTCTAACAGATACTGAAGCTAAAAAAGAATTGGTCGGCGGAGAAGCATTATTTAAAATGTGGTAATTGATTGAATTTATGTCTAGAATAGGAAAACAAATAATTACAATCCCAGCCGGTGTTACAGTTAACGCTAATGGTTCTGTTGTGTCTGTAAAAGGTCCAAAAGGTGAACTAACACGTGACTTTAAAACAAGTCTTATAACTGTAGTAGTTAATGGCAATGAAATTTCTTTTACAAAAAATGTAGAATCAATCGAAGCCAACGCTCTATGGGGAACAATTGCATCACATGTTAAAAACATGGTAGACGGCGTAACCGCTGGTTTCACTAAAAAATTAATTCTTGAAGGAGTTGGTTTTAAAAGTGAAGTAAAAGGAAATTCTCTTGACCTGGCTCTTGGATTTTCACATCCAGTAAAAATCGAAATCCCAGCAGGTCTAACTGTATCAGCAGAAAAGAACAATATTACAGTATCAGGACACGACAAAGAACTTGTTGGTAGTTTTACTGCTGGAGTACGTTCTATGAAGAAACCAGAACCATATAAAGGTAAAGGTTTCCGCTATGACACTGAAGTTATTCGTCGTAAGCAAGGTAAGAAATCAGCATAGTTTATGAAAACAAATAATCCAAAACAAGAAAAGCGTATTCGCTTGAAGAGAAAAATCCGCAGTCGTGTAAATGGTACAGCAAACTGTCCTCGACTAAGTGTATTCAAATCTAATATGCACATTTACGCTCAACTAATTGACGATGTTAACGGTGCTACTATTGCCGCTGCATCAGATGCAAAAAAATCTAAAGGAACATACCGTGAAAGAGCAATCCAAGTTGGAAAAGAAATTGCTGCTTTAGCTTTAGCAAAAGATATCAAATCGGTCGTGTTTGATCGTAATGGTTATAAGTATACAGGTCACATTGCGGCGCTGGCAGATGCAGCACGTGAAGGCGGCTTAACATTTTAATTTATGTCAGAAGAAAATAAAACAAATCCTGCAGGAGCTGCTAGTACTCCACGTCCAGCAATGTCTCCTCGTCCAGCAGGCCCTAGACCAATTGGTGCTCGTCCGGCATTTCGTCCAGGACAACGTCCAGGAGGCTTTAGTCCGGCTGGTGGCCAAAAACGTCGTATAGTTCGTGGTGAAAAGTCAGGTCCTGGTGGAACTAATCCTCGTGAAGGTGGCCGTGACAATAACCGTGGTGGCCGTGGTGAACGTCCTCGCAGCGAATACGATCAAAAGATGATCGACATTCGTCGCGTTACTCGCGTTACTTCTGGTGGTCGCCGTATGAGTTTTGCTGTAGCGCTAGTTATTGGCGACAAAAAAGGCACAGTAGGGCTTGGTACTGGTAAAGGAGCCGATACTGCAATTGCAATTGCAAAAGCCCTAAAACAAGCAAAGAAAGGATTAATTAAACTTAATCTTACAGACAAAATGTCTCTACCGCACGAAGTTACTGCAAAATTTAATGCATCTCGTGTTGTTATCAGACCAAACAATGCAAAAGGAATGGTAGCTGGTTCATCACTACGTGATGTGCTAACTCTTGCTGGTGTACAAAATGTAACTAGTAAAATCAATTCTGGTAGTAAAAACAAACTTTCAAATGCACGTGCTGCTATGAAAGCGCTAGCTTTAATTGGCAAACCGGCTCCAGTTTATACTGCTGCAGCCAGCGACGCCTTTACAGCATAATTAATTAAATTTAAATCTTATGCAAAAAAATAGTTTACAACCAAAAACACCACTAAAGAAAAGAAAGCTTGTTGGCCGTGGTGGCAAGCGCGGTAAAACTGCTGGCCGTGGTACAAAAGGTCAGTCAGCTCGATCTGGAAACAAAAAGCGTCCAGAGCTTCGTGACATCATCAAAAAGTTACCAAAGCTTCGTGGTTACAAATTCAAAGTTATTGGGCACAAAATAGTTACAGTAACGTTATCTCAACTTGATAAAGTAGTAAATGACGGAGAAAAAATTACACCAGCAATGCTTGTTAAACGCGGTGTAATACATAACCAAAATGGTAAAGTACCGGCAGTTAAAATCCTGGCAACAGGTAAAATTACAAAAGCTGCAAAATTCTCTGGTTTTGAAGTCTCAGAATCAGCTAAACAGGCTATCATTGCAGCCAAAGGTAGCGTAAAATAATGTTATGAATACTTTTATCAGCACAATACAAAAGATCTGGAAAGATAAAAGACTAAGAAACAAAATATTCTTTATATTGTTTGTATTATTTCTATTTCGTTTCTTATCTAATATCCCAATTCCAGGAGCGGATCCATTTCGTCTAACACAATTTTTGGAGTCGGATTCTTTCCTTGGAATTTTCAACCTTCTTTCCGGAGGTGGCCTGTCTTCTTTGTCTCTTATAATGCTTGGAGTTGGTCCATACATTACATCGAGCATTATCATGCAGCTTTTGTCTTTTGTTTCACCTAAGATAAAATCTATGTATCAAGAAGAAGGTGAAATTGGTCGCAAAAAAGTTCATCAATATTCTCGCCTTATTACAGTTCCACTTGCAATACTGCAGTCTGTTTCACTTATGGCATTACTTTCAAAACAAGGTGTGTTACCACATTTTGGTTTGATAGACATGGTTATTAACACTGCCGTTGCAGTTGGGGGATCATTCCTTCTAATGTGGCTTGCAGACCTGGCAACAGAATTTGGTATCGGTAACGGTATGTCATTTATTATCTTCGCCGGTATTGTGGCAAGTATCCCACGTTATGTTGGTCAAATCTTCATTAACTGGAATTCTGCGGATCTTGTAATGTATATATTGTACGCAGTTCTAGCGGTGCTCTTAATTGCAGGTACAATATTCATTACCGAAGCAGAACGACCAGTTCCAGTAACCTATGCTCGCCAAAGTGGGGCAGGGGTACGAGTCTTTGGTGCAACCCAAACATATTTACCATTGCGTGTTAACCAAGCGGGCGTTATTCCAATTATCTTTGCACTTTCAATTTTACTCTTTCCGCAACTAATCGGTGGTTTAATATCTGGATCTGCAAATGTAACACTTGCTAAAATTGGTGCCGCCATGACATCTTTTAGTCAAACAACATGGCTTTATAGTGTAATTTACTTTGCATTGGTAGTGTTATTCACTTACTTCTATACAGCTGTTACTTTTGACCCAAAGCAAATTAGTGAAAACTTACAGCGCAGCGGAGCTTTTATTCCAGGAATTCGTCCAGGTCTCCCAACAAGAGACTATTTGGCCCACATCGTAACTCGTATTACTTTAGTAGGTTCATTATTCTTGGGGCTAATTGCCGTTCTGCCATTGATTGCTCGTGGTATCTCTGGTAACCAAGCCTTTGGTATTGGAGGAACCGCTCTTCTTATTGTAGTGTCTGTTGTTATTGATTTAATCAATAAAACCAACGCTCATCTATCAACAAACGAATATATGTAAAGAATAAAACCCTGTAGTTTAATTATTGCAGGGTTTTATTTTGTTGTTTTATTAGATATAAGTTAAAATGAAATTGTATGGATACAAATAAACCATTAACCGTTATTGCCTTTGGCCGGTCTGGCTGTGGCAAGGGTACACAGTTAAAGTTGTTGTCTCAAAAAATAAAAGATCAAAAAAATATTGTCCCAGAAATGTTCTCTACAGGGGATTTTTTCCGTGAACTTTTTTCACAAAATTCTTATACTTCTAAAATTGCTGAATCATTAACCAACGCTGGAAAACTGCAGCCACTATTTCTAACAGTTGCAATGTGGGGCAATGCTTTTGTTAAAAATCTAGAAGAGGGTAGCGATATGTTTATTGATGGCTTCCCACGAAGACTGGACGAAGCAAAAATTTTAGCAGAAGCATTAGAGTTCTATGGTAGAAAAAATATAATAATAATGGATTTTCTTGTATCCCGCGAAACTTCAAAAGAAAGAATGCTAAAGCGTGGCCGGTCTGACGACACACAGCAGAATGCCGAAGTAAGATTGGACTGGTATGACACTGACGTTACAGAAGGCCTGGAATACTTAAAGCAAAATTCAAATTATGTTTATATTCCATTTGACGGCGAAAAAACAATTGAGCAAATTCATGCTGATGTTATGAATAAACTAGAAAATTATATTTAGTATATGGAAAATAAGAAAATAATTATTTCACTCGGAGGTTCAATTGTTATACCTGAAAATCCAGACCCGCAATATGTAAAAAGTTTTGTAGAGCTAATAAAGTCTTATACAGATTTAGGAGCAAGGTTTGTAATTATTGTTGGTGGTGGTAAAACTTGCCGAAATTACCAAAATGCTTTAAAAGAAATTCGTAATGTTAGCGACGAAGATTTGGATTGGCTTGGGATATTTTCTACAATCTTTAATGCCGAATTTGTACGTATGGCTTTTGGAGACTTGGCATATGAACATATAATTCGTGACCCAAAGGAATTAAAAGGTGTAAATAGTAAAGTTATTATTGGAGCTGGCTGGAAACCAGGTTGCTCGACAGACTACGATGCGATCTTATGTGCCGAAGAAGCCGGAGCCCAAAGCGTTATTAATCTTTCAAATATTGATTTTGCTTACAATAAAGACCCAAAGGTTAATTCTGATGCAGAGCCAATTTACGAATCTCTTTGGTCTGACTTTAGAGAATTATTGCCAAAAGAATGGGATCCGGGATTGAATGCCCCTTTTGACCCAATAGCGGCCAAAAAAGCAGATGAATTAAACATTGAAGTAGCCATTATGAATGGTAAAAATCTGGAAAATTTAAGAAACTACATTGAAGATAAGGAATTTGTTGGCTCTAGAATTAAGAATTAGCAGCTTCGTGACGAAGCTGCTTTTTTGTGGTAAAGTACAAAAATGGTAACTGTTAAAACCAAAGAAGAAATTGAAGTCCTACGTAGGGGGGGCAATGCTTTAGCCAGTGCTTTGGCTGAAACTGCCAAACATGTAAAGTCTGGAATTTCTACAAAGGAGCTTGACCAAATTTTTGAGAAAGAAGTTCGTAAACTGGGTGGAGACCCAGCCTTTTTGGGCTATCGTCCCGAAGGTGCAAAAAATCCTTTTCCGGCGTCACTTTGCACATCGGTCAATGATGTAGTTGTACATGGCATACCCAGTGAAGATCAAATTTTAAAAGAGGGTGACATAATTACGCTTGATGGCGGTATGGTTTACGGCGGCCTCTATACAGACCACGCAATATCTGTACCTGTTGGTAAAATCTCGTCAAATACTCAAAAACTAATTAATATTACTAAAGAATCATTAATGATTGGTATTAAGGCTATCCATCCTGGGGCACATGTTGGAGACATTGGGGCCGCTATAGAGCAATTTGTAAAACCAACTAAATTTGGAATAGTTCGCGAGCTTGCTGGGCACGGTGTGGGTTATAAAGTACATGAAGATCCTTATGTGCCTAATTACGGTAAAAAAGGAACTGGAATTGAACTAAAGCCTGGTATGGTCTTAGCAATAGAGCCAATGCTAAATATGGGAACAAGATTTGTTTCGTTTTCTCGTGATGGCTATACTGTAAAAACTAAAGATCATTCTTTAGCATGTCACTTTGAACATACTATTGTTGTAACAGAAACAGGCTACGAAATACTAACAAAAATTTAATATGTTATAATTTCTCATATGGAGACTTTTACTCCAATGGAAATACCAAAATTTGCATCTCATGAAGAAGAGATTGCTTTTTTGCGTAAAGAATTGGCAGAGAAAGAATCGGCTCTTGTAGAAAAAGGGGTAGAAGTAAGTCGTGAGAAATTAGCACATGCTGCTGTTGTAGAATATAAAAATATTTCAGCAGATATTCCGCGTCCACCACAAATGCAAATGTCTAAAACTGAAGAAAAAGAATTAATTCTACGTCTTCAGCCGGAAACACATGACCGTACAATGGAAGAACTATTGTCTGTCATGCTCTCAAAAGGCATTGTTGCTGCTCTTAAGATTGTCGCGGAATTAAATAACCCTCATATAGATGCAGATTTCCATAGATTCTTAGTGCAATATTTATGCGAAGTCCATACATTGCCAGGCATTAAAGATACATCAGAACTTTGGAAGGCAATAGACATGCGATTGTTCGAAATAACCTTGCCCGAGCCAGAAAATGATAAAGACCATTCTGACTTTAAGTCTCTAATTACATCTATGGAGCAATTCTATGCTGGTATGCATTCTGTTTCTGACACTAGATCTAATAAAGAACAGGCTCATTTTTCTCTGGAAATTGTTTTGGCTAATAATACAGACCATATTGTTTTTTATGCTGCTGTGCCAACAGAAAAAGCCTCACTTTTGGAAAAGCATGTTTTAGGTGTTCACCCAAAGGCGCGCCTAAATGAAATTCCAGACGACTATAATATTTTCCCAGAAGACCGGGGTGGGGTTTCAGCATCTTACGGTACACTAAAGAATTATGAAGTTTTTCCAATAAAGACTTTTGACGCTTTTGATCATGATCCACTAAATATTTTAATTAATGTTTTTACAAAGCTAAAACGCAGCGGTGAAGGTGCAGCTGTGCAACTAACTATATTTCCTCAAGACGAGGAATATGTAGATAAATTCCATAGCGTTTTAGACGAAGTTAAAAAGGGTAGTAAAGTACGCGAGGCAATGCGTAGTAGTTTTGGTAAACTAGCAGCTGATTTTGGTTCGCTAGCACTAGACATCTTTAAAAACAAAGATGATAAAGAAAAAGAAGAAAAAAAGATAGACGATGAAGCAGTTGGCTACATACAAGAAAAAGTAAAAAAGGTCATAATGGGAAGCAACTTGCGTATTGTAGCTGCAGCCACATCTAAAGACCGAGCTGATTCAATTCGTTCTGAAATAGAGTCTGGGTTTAACCAGTTTGCTGAAGCACATAGAAATTCTATAGAATTTAAGCCAGTTGCTGACAGTAAACTGGGCTCATTTTTGCATGAATATAATTACAGACTTTTTGATAAATCAATTGTCTTACCGCTTAACTTAACAGAATTAGCCACAATATTTCATTTTCCATATTCAATTGAGAATTCTCCTCAACTTAAACAAGCTAAATCTGCGGGTTCTCCTGCTCCAATAGAAATGGGGGACATGGACCCTGCAGACGGAGTACTACTGGGCTACAATTCTTATCGCGGCATTACGACACCTATTTATATGCGCCGAGAAGACCGTATGCGCCATTTCTACGTAATTGGTCAAACTGGTACTGGTAAGTCTGGAATTTTACGTACAATGATTGCTCAAGATATAAAAAATGGTGATGGTTGTTGCTTTATTGACCCTCATGGGTCTGACATTCAAGATATATTGTCCTACATTCCAAAAGAGAGAATAGATGACGTAATTTATTTTGACCCAGCTTATACACCGCGCCCAATGGGTCTAAATATGCTAGAGTTTGATCCAAAATATCCTGAACAAAAGACTATGGTTATAGACGCTCTAATGGGAGTCTTTAGTCAGCTTTTCGACCTTAAAACTTCCGGAGGGCCTTTGTTTGAACAATACTTTAAAAATTCAGCCATGCTTGTAATGGACCACCCAGAGTCCGGTAATACTCTACTTGAGATTACTCGCGTTTTAGCTGACAAAGAATTTCGTGATATGAAACTGTCCCATTGTAAAAACCCGATTGTAAAACAATTTTGGAAAAGCGCAGAAGAAACAACCGGTGACCAATCTTTAGCCAACTTTGTGCCTTATATTTCTTCTAAATTTGACCCACTTATTTCTAATGAATTTTTAAGACCTATTATTGTGCAAGAAAAATCCGTGGTTAACATGCGTGAGATTATGGATAATAAAAAAATCTTACTTGTTAATCTTTCCAAAGGGCGCCTGGGCGAATTAAATGCCAACCTTATTGGTATGATTTTGGTTATGAAGTTTCAAATGGCCGCACTCTCACGAGCTGACGCCTATGGCCAAACAATGAATGATTTTTATTTATATATTGACGAATTCCAAAATGTTACAACTCCGGCTATTTCATCTATTCTCTCCGAGGCTCGTAAATATAGATTGTCATTAAACTTGGCCCATCAATATATTTCGCAATTACAAGACGATATAAAAGGTGCCGTCTTTGGTAACGTAGGTTCCAAAGCATGTTTTCGTGTGTCGCCCGAGGATGCAGAGTTTATGCAAAAGCAATTTGAACCAGTCTTTACATCAAGCGATATTATGAAGCTAGACAATCGTAATGCTTATATGGCAATGCTTTATAAAGGCCAACCGGTAAAACCGTTTAATATTGTTACAGCTGATAACCCGCCAAGTAATACGCAGATTGTGCCGTTGCTTAAAGAAATATCTTACATGCGCTATGGCCGTGACAGAAATGAAGTTGAATCAGAGATAATGGATAAATATAGTAAAGCGTCCTAAGGGGCGCTTTTGCGTTTTGGCATTTTTTCTGCTACTATGCGCCTATAAAAGTAACACAAAAAATCACATGCAAACTGAACGCTCACTAATTATCCTTAAACCTGACTGTATCCAACGCAATCTTGTTGGTGAAATAATTTCTCGTTTTGAGAAAAAAGGCTTAAAAATTGTTGGTATCAAAATGATGCAAGTATCAGACATTCTTTTAGAAGAACATTACATGCACATTAAAGACAAACCATTTTTCCCAGGTATTCGTAACTTTATGAAATCTTCTCCATTAATTGTAATGGCTGTAGAAGGTGTTGGTATTGTAGATTCTATTCGTATAATCGTTGGTCCAACAAAGGGTTATACTGCTGATGGAGGAACAATTCGAGGGGACTATTCTATGAGCACCCAATCTAATCTTGTGCATGCGTCTGACTCTGTAGAAGCTGGTATTGCTGAAATAAAACGATTCTTTAAAGAAGATGAATTATTTGATTATAAAAAAATTGATACAGACTTTATATATTCGGAACACGTAGCCTAAATCTAAAACCCGCCAAATGGCGGGTTTTATGATATAGTATTCCAATGCGGAGAATTCTAGATATTTACGAAGAGTATAAAATAATGCCAATGTTGCAAGAACATCAGTTACGAGTTGCAGCTGTGGCAGAAATGATTTGTGAGCATATGAATGCCCTTGTTGATAAGGAAAATGTCCTTAAAGCATGTTTGCTGCATGATATGGGTAATATTATTAAATTCAAGCTGGGTTACTTTCCAGACTCTTTAGAGCCTAATGGTCTAAGATATTGGCAAGAAGTCCAAGACGAATATATAAAAAAATATGGCGGTTCCAACGAGCACATTGCAACTATTGAAATTGCTAATGAGTTAGGTGTTAACAAAGAAATAATAGAGCTAATAAATTCTATTGGTTTTATAACTTCAGAAGATAATCGCGAAACACAAAATCTAAATAAAAAAATCTGTGCCTATGCAGACATGCGTGTGGCTGTGGGCGGTGTTGTTAGTTTGGAAGAACGTTTTACAGAAACACGTCAGCGTTACATGGGGGATAGTAAAAGTACTATCATAGAATATGATGGGAAAATTGAAGAAGACATTTTAAAATCTAGAAAATCATTTGAAGATAATCTTACTGTAATAGAGCAACAAATTTTTGAGAAATGCACAATAAAACCAGAGAATATTAATGACCTATCTGTCAAAAGCATTGTAGAAAAGCTCAAAAATTACGAAATTTAAAAAGATACAAAAAAACCATTTCGTCTAGATTGACGACTTTTAAGAAAAAGCTAAAATTAAGGTAGGATTATTTGACATATTATTCTAGAACACTTTTTTATCGGGAGCGCGGAGTCCATTTTGGGCTTAGGCCTAAAAGGTAG
>CAZCNC010000015.1:0-11205 GCA_964500715.1 uncultured Candidatus Saccharibacteria bacterium
TTTTGATTTTTTAGCCTCTTCCATGGCTTTGGGCATGAACTCATTATTTTCGTCTACGTATTTTATGGTTCTCCCTTCTGGAAGATATGGATATTCTATACTCATAGATTTAATATTATCATTATTTTGCCCATTATACACAGCTTTGCTATAATCACAACATGACAAAGTTTGATGAAATCTATAAGGCTGCACTGGAGAATATAATGAATAATGGAGTAGAGGAGTTAAATGAAAGAACTGGTAAAAAAACAAAAGCTTTACCTGGTTTAACTTTTCAAATAGACATTGAACGTGATGGGTTCCCAATACTAACACTACGTAAAAATCCTTTTAAATCCGCAATTGCAGAAATGATTTGGTTTATATCTGGAGTCAAAGATATAACCTTTCTAAGAAAATTTACAAAAATGTGGGATCTATTTTTAGAAGAAGACGGGTCATTGGCTGCTGCCTATGGTTACCGTTGGCGCCAAGCTTTTGGCAGAGACCAACTTGGAGAGCTGGTAAAACTATTACAAACCGAGCCAAGCTCTAGACATGGTGTTGTTATTACCTGGGACCCAAGAGAAGATGGCCATGGAGGAATTCCTAAAAAAAATGTCCCCTGCCCTTATACTTTTACAGTAAATATAATTGGTGGCAGATTAAATCTACATAATATTATTAGATCTAATGATATGATACTAGGTTGCCCATTTGATACATTTGGTTTTTCGTTATTGCTTTGTGTACTGGCTCAAAAGTTAAATGTAAAACCAGGTATTTATACTCATTCAATATCTAATGCTCATATATATGACAACCATTACGATGGAGCACAAGAATTAATAAATAGAACAAATGACCATCAAGATATGACTTTGAAATTGCCAGACAATGTATACGATCGTGCTGAAAAATTAGATGAATCTCTAGTTTCAGAAATTCTAGACCCCATACTTGCGCAGTATGACCCGCTGCCACCAATAGAAGGTTTAACAATTGCTTTATAAAATAAACCCCAATTATTGGGGTTTATTTTATGGGTCAATATCACTTTTAACTCTGATAAATACATCCTTACCATCTGGAGATTTGGATTTAATGTATTTACGGTTTTTGTTTATTTCTACTTTTCTAACTAATTCAGCTTCTAGATCATAGCCCATGATTTCGCACATTCCCAAAACAAAGATCATAACGTCAGCAAACTCTTCAGCTACACCATCTTGATTTTTATTAAATTTAGAGAAAGCTTCTGAAAGTTCCTCGTGAGCACGGCAAAATTCCAAAGCTGTGTCAGTTGTATTAAAGCCTTTTTCAAGCTTATTGCGCATTACTTCCTTTTGGAGATCTTTAAGGTTTACCATAGAATCATTTATACACTACTCTGTAGAATTTTGCACGGGGGCGATATTTGTATCTTGGGAAACAGTAGAATTTTTACTTGGATCTGAAATTATATTTTTATCTAATATAATTTTTGCTCTTTCTTGACCTCTTTCTTCAAAAAGCATAATTACTTTTTGTAACTCAGAATCTTTAAATGGAACTACGACTAAATCTTTGACTTCGGCTCTGCTTTTTGAGTCCACAAATTTTTCGTTGTTTACCAAATAAACAATTAATACAGCAGCAATACTTACCAAAAAAAGTAGCCCAAACATAATAAACAAAATATTTTTCCAGTAAAGAAATGGGTCAATCTCGATTGATTTTTTTAGAGATCCAACACGAACTTTTTTATGTTTTTTAAAAAGATTAGATAATTTCATAAAATTATTTTATGTTTGTTAGTATTGTAAGCTTAGCTCTTAAAAGCCAAGTCTTGTTACCAATTGGGTTAATGTTAGATGGTGAAATATCTAAAAATACCGGAGCACCCCCAAATGCACCTGGGTCAGACATAATTACCTGTTTTAAAGAAAATTGAGGAATCTTTAGAATATAGTCTCCATTTTCAAAGAGCTTTATTAATTTTAAAAGATTACCAAAACTGCCATTAGAGGTTAGTTCTATTGTTAATTCTTTTGTTTGCTTTCTGGCTAATGGAGCATCTTTTGTGGCAGCATCTTCTTTAGTACTGGTTTTAGCTTTTTGATCGGCCCCAACATTAATAGTGTTAATGGTTAATGGTAAGCCTAGAGAATCTGCATAAGATTCTAGATTTTCTACAATTAATGGAACTTCCTCTTGGCGAGTAATATTATGCTTCGCAAGTTCTGCAATGTTTTGTTCGCTACTAGCAATAAGAGTTCTAGTTTTTGAAGCTTCCTCCTTTTCTTTTAAAATATTTTGGGTAGACTTGGACAATACATAAGATTTGGACGAATATTTACGTAATATTGTAATTCCAAAACATATAGCTAAAATTGCGGCTGCCAATAGTGCAGAAGAAACAAAAAGCCTGGATTTAAAATTACTTGGTTTCATAGTTTATTGTGCAAGTTATGCTAAATGGAACATCATTTTTCTTAGTATATGTAGTAACAGGTACATTTACGTCGATACAGAAATTCTTACCATCTTTACCTAAGATATTCCCGTAACTAATTATAGAGTCTCGGCTGCCAGAAACCCCTGTTATACTAGCAGTTGTGGTATTTACAAAGTCAAAAGATATTATTTTTACATCGCTTGGGCGTGAGCTTATTATATCTTCAGTTATTTTTGAAACTGGTTTTATTTTTGAAACAGATTCTTTAAATGCTGAAATCCCAAAATTTACGTTTTGAATTTCTTTAGAAAGGTCGTCTATTCCTTCGTCTTGGCGCTGCTGATTTAATAAATTAAATCTAGTTTGAATTGCGTTTAAGTTCTGATACTGCAAATAAGAAATAACTATCAAAACAAAAACCAATGGTATTAAAATTGCTGCCACACCAAAAAGCCCAACCACAATTAATCTTTTTTTATAAAGTGTCTTTAATAAAGCGCGACGAGAATAAGGTAATAGATTTATCATAAATTATACTTCAAACGCTCCCAAGGCCAGACCAATAGCTGTACCATAAATTACAGAATCATCGAAATGGATTTTAGGTACGTAGGTACTAACAGCTTCAATTCGTGTCCAGACATCAGCCAAGGCAACAGGTTTATGAAATGTTGCTTGGAATAAATCCAAAAACCCAGGTGTTAGCGCTTCGGTACCCACAAGTTGTACATGGTCCACCGGACGATACGTATCTCCGCGTTCACGAATATAGGACAACCATGCATTATATTGGTTTATAATTTCTTCAAAAAGTGGAATATAAGCTGTTTGCAGGATTGGAGGCATTTTGGAATATTCGCCAGTGGCATTCATCCCTATTTTATATTTTAGTGTCTCAGCTTGTTTTGAATCTAAACCTAAAGCTTGAGCCACAGCTGTGGTTACTTCTTCTCCACCACGCATAATAGTGCTGGAAGAAACAACGATGCCATCTTGCACAACAGATGCAGTTGTGGATGCATGCCCAATATCTATAATAAAAATAACTGACAATTCATTAGGTTTTGTTATTGCTCGGGCTAATGCCTGACATTCGTATTCGCAAGACACGACTTCCATGCCAGCGCTGCTACAAGCTTCCACATAGCCGTCTATTACACTACGCTCTACTGCTGCAACTTGGACTTTTACTTTGTCTTCCGTTTGAGAAATTACGTCATAGTCAAATTCTACAGATTCTGCATTAACAGGAATATGACCTTCTAACCCAAGTAAAATTGTATCCCGCAATTCCACTCCAGATACAAGCTCTACTTCTGTTTGAAAAGTATAAACCTGTTCTTCTGGAATTGAAAGACGCACGGCTTCAACTTTTTTAGTTTTACGCATACTTTCAAGTATGGGTACTAATTTTGACTGCTCCAAGACTACACCTTTACCAACGGCTCCAACTGGAATGTGTTCTAGACCGTAGTTCTCTACAACAAGACCTTGGTCAGTCTCACGCATCTCAACATATTTTATTGTGCGTTCAGAAATTTCCAAACCAAACGACGGCAAGACAATGTACCTTGGTATAGGGAAAAAACGAAAAAGTTTTGAACGCGCCATATATGTTTTAGTATAACACCCGCTACAATTAGCCTACAAGCGTACCAGGAGCAATTTCTCTATCGGGAGATAATAACACAATCCCGTTTTCATCTTTTAATGCCAGTATCATACCTTGGCTTTCGAGATCTTTAATTGTTCTAGTTTCTAAATTTGTTACAAAAGGACAAAGTTTACCTACCAATACAGATGGATCAGTAAATGTCATAGCAATGCCAGATAGAATTTGCCTTTTACCAAATTCGCCAAAATCTACTTCGAGCTTTAAAATTTTATCTAGCCCTTCGACTTTTTCAGCAGTTAATATTTTGCCAACACGCATTTCTATTTCTTTAAATTGGTCTATGTTTATCATAATTATTTTTGTTTATCTAAAAATCTTTGTAATATTAGAGCTGCAGCTGAGGCGTCTACTCTTCCCTTTTGTTCACTTCCTCCGTGGCGTGCATGGACTGACGTAAACTGTTCTTTTTCATAACTTATTGGTAAGCTAAATTTTTCCTCCAGTATAGACCCAAACTTTTCTGCATCTAGCGCAATATTATTAGGCTGGCCCCATTGATCTACAGAATCTCCTATTACTATTTGACCAATATTTTTTTCTTTGCAAATTTTTTCTATTACACCAATTACTGTTTTATTATTTTTTAGTACGTGCATCGGGAAAGCCATAACTCCCGAATCGTCAGACACAGCCAGCCCAATATATTTTTTACCATAATCGATTGATAGGTATTTCATGTATTTTGAATATACCATGCATTAGTACATAAATAAACTTCCTTGAAAAACTTCCTTTTTTGTGTTACGGTAAATCCATTGCTCTCGTCGTTCAATGGATAGGACATGGGTTTGCGGTACCTAAAATGCAGGTTCGATTCCTGCCGAGAGCACAAAAAAGACTAAAAACCAGAACTGCTTCTGGTTTTTAGTTTTTTGTGAACCGCAGCGATGTTTTTGTTTGAGTGAAATGAAGGGCAAAAACCGCGAGGTGGGGTCGCGCAAATTTTCAGTCAAGAAAATTATGCGTGACCAAAAATAGCTTTTATATTTTATAACGCGCCATGAACCGACGGCCAATATGCGGCACAAGTGTTTCTTCTTCAAAAAGCATAGCCGCCAATGTGTCTTTGACTGAATAAGCCAGGTTGTCCGGCACGCAGATAGAAACAATTGGCTGGTAAGACCGATTTATTTGCAAAACTAATTCTTTGTCGCCTTTTATATCCATAACCCTAAAGGCTGTTATTTTTGATAAGGGATAGTTATCATCTCCAATTGTAATATCTTTGTTTGTAATAAAAACATTAACAATTCCAGGTCTTTTCCAAGACGAATACCCATACAGCCCAAAGCCTATCAAAACCAAAACGCCAAACAAGGCATCTTTAAAAATAAAAGCTAAGACCGCAACGACAACTCCAATAATTCCAATAGTCCAATAAAAGTCTATGCTTCGATTATAGTGTTTGTGTTCTTCTGTAGCAAAAGAAACTAATAAAGTTTTTTCATTATCCATATTTGTAAGTATATTGTAACTTTTTGGAGCCCTTGCTTGCAAGCTATATAAAACAAAAACTCCCCCGTTAGGGGAAGCAATTGAAGCGATATTATTCGCGTGGGCGAGACTCTTGGACAGTAATTTTACGTCCATCAAGCTCACTACCATTTAGTTTGTCGACAGCAGTCTGCGCATCAGCATCGTTTTCGTATTCAACGAAACCGAAACCTTTAGAGCGACCGGTCATCTTATCCATAACAACGCGAGCTGAGGCAACTGGGCCGATAGCTGCGAAATGATCCATAAGAGTCTCATCGCGGGTTGCCCACGCTAGAGAGCCAACAAAAAGCTTTGTAGCCATATAATTGGAAATGTATATTTCCTGATAATGTGTAAACACCATTGCCTCGTACCCATACACATTAGTAGGAAAGCGAAGAATTGGAACTTTTACAAAAATAGTATAACACACCTGGCCTTATAAAGCGAATATGCTATTTGTAGGTTACATTATAAAGAATACGGCACAATTTTAAATCATCATATGGGTATTCTCCTTTTAAGGCTTCATATACTGGAGCAAGTTTTTCCGACCCCAATTTATCAAAGGTTTTATAAATTTTATTTAAACCTTTTGCTAGAAGCGGTGGTAAGACCGAAAGAAGTTCATTGTTTGTAATATCCCCTCTCTCATAAAGCACATAAAGGTGATCTATAATTGTTCCGGGTTTTAAATTTCTCTCGCGAGATATTGCATCTATGTCAAAACCTTCTTTTAGTAAAACCAATGTCGCATCATAAGTTCCAACTTTTTTAGAATCTTTCTTTTTATCTTTTGCTAAAGTTCCATCACAAAAAATTATAAATTTATTTGCGGCTGTTTCTAAATCCTTTTGGGATGCGCCAAATAAGTAAGCTTCGCTTTTAGAACTTTCAGATTTAAAGTATTCATCAGCTTCACCAACTGCATTATGCACATTTAGAGAATTGGGGTGTATACCAATTAATTCTAAACCGTTCAAAGACGTTAGTCGTGAAAGAGCAACATAACCTTGCCCATATTCAAACGAGTGTGTTAAGTCAATTGCAGCACATTCTAGCGTCATACCTTGGCTTTTGTGGACTGTTATAGCCCAAGCAAGACGTAATGGCACCTGAGTAATTTCTGCTTTAACCTTGCCATCTTCTTCTACTTGCCAGCTCATGGGTTCAATTAATATTTCATTCCCATTTTTAGTTTGAATGATTGGATAACCCCCACTACTGCCAAAACCAATTACTTGCCCCAGGGTTCCATTTACAAAACCACGGTTAGGATTATTTTTTGTACACATAACTTGGGCACCAATTTTAAGTTCTAGCTTTTCTGGCGAAAGACAACCCCGAATAAGTCCCTGGACCAAGGTATTCCCACCGCGACTTGTCATATTAAAAATATGAGTCTTGCCATTTAATTTTTGTAGCTTTTGATTATTTAATGAATCAACATCTTTATTATGAGTAAAAAGTTTTGTTTCATTTTTTGCATCTTGAATTTTAACAATTCTAGACTTCAAGATTTCAAAGTGTGATTGGTTTATATCATTATTTCTAGCTGCAGACAGAATTTTAAATAATTCAGAATCATTATGCCGGTGTTGCTCACTAAGATAACATATTACGATTCTGGAATTTCTCCAAACCTTTGAAAAAAAAGCAAAGTTTGTCTCTTTAGTTTTATTTATTGGTGGCAATTGAAAAAAGTCCCCAACCATTATAATTTGCACACCGCCAAATGGCTCGTCAGCTCCACGAACTTGGCGCATAATGGAATCTATTGCATCCAATGTTGCAGCTGATAGCATCGAGACTTCATCTATTATTAAAACCTTGGCTTTGCTAATTCTTTTGGCAACATGTTCTGTGGACGCAATGCGGTCTATATCATAAGGACTAAGATAGTCTCGAGCACCGATACCGCTCCAAGAATGAATTGTAACACCACCAATATGTGTAGCTGCAATACCAGTAGAAGCTGTTATTACTGGCTCAATACTATATTCTTTTAGATATTCAATATATTTCTTTAATGTATAAGTTTTACCACTTCCTGGCTCACCCGTAAGAAAGACGTTGGCTCCTGTTTTCAAAATAGTTAATGCATCGTCTTGGGTCATATACCAAGCATTCTAGCATAATAAGAAGGCCTTAATAGACTTGTTTAAAATATCAGACCTGGCATAAAGACAGCCTTATTTATATAAGAAAGAGTTACAATTAAAACCATCAAAAGTACCCCGTACATAATATTTTTGGGATGTTGGCGTTTTATTTCAATAAATGTCATTAAGAGAAGAGCGACTAATACAATATAAATTAGCACACGATAAATTATGTCAGTATAAGCTGGAGATTTAAAGAATAGTCTTTCGTACCATTTTGAATATTTTTCTTTATTACCCAAACTATTATCTACTGCGGTTGGTGAAATTACAGGCTCAGCAAGATTATTTACATTTTTTACAGCAATAAATTCTTTTGATTCTTCTACAACTTCTATTTGTGGAGTAGCCACAAGAGATTCTCCTTTAACAGTTGGTTCAGTAATAACTGGTTTTGACTCAACAACAATTGGTTTTTCTTCTACAAGTGCAACTTTTTTTACTTCTGCTAATTTATTTGTCATCACTGGCTTACCAAACATTTGTACAACAAAAGTAGTTGGTTTACCTTCAAAAACAGCATCCACTGTGGCAATACCAATTTCTGTAAAACGTGAATCCATAATATTTGCGCGGTGCTTTGGTGAATTAAGCCAAGCCTGCTCAACATCAACAGATTCATTAAAATCTACCGCTAAATTTTCTCCAGCATAGATGAAATTATAGTTAACCATGCTCATCCAATGCCAAGGGGTAAGACCCGATGGAGACGTATGAGCAAAGTAACCATTTTTTGCCATATCTTGGGCTTTAAGTTTTGCCGCTTCTACAAGAACTGGGTTTATTGTAAGTTCACTTAAATTATTCTTTTCACGGTCAGTGTTCGTTAGGTCCACTAATACAGCTGGCAATACAGCTGCTGTCATATCAGTATTTTTTATATATTTAGAACCACTAAAAGAAAAAGAGAATAGAACCAATACAACAATAGAAATTACAAAAATAGAATATTCACGAAAAAAATGCGGCTTATAGTCGTTGTGAATATGTGGGATAAATAGATGCTTAAAGAAATTTACTATCTTTTTCACACTTATATTATAACACGAAAACAGTACAAATAACAAGCCCCCGAGTATACGGGGGCTTGTATAAAGCTTCTATTTTCTATTATAACTTTGGAGCTTCTGGATTTTGGTCTATTGGGATAAGTGTTGGTGTACCCAGATTAAGCTCTGGACACATTATTTTGTTTATCTTGGTTGTTGTAGTTTGATAAACAATACCAGTTGCACTCTTTAGTCCCCATGGAATTAAGATTTCATCTGCGTACTTCTTTTGGAATTTCTTTACAGCAGCGTCTGTCATATTACCAAATGTTCCTGTTACAGGTAGCCCAGCTGTTTCGTAATTGTTTAAGAATTGTTGAACTTTTTTAACTTGTTCAGCATCATTTTTATAACCCTTACGAAGGAATTTGCTCAAGTAAATTCCACAAGTTGTAGATTCACCCAGTACTCTTCCTGCTGGAATTGTAGCGCCGCCAAGGAATGAAATTGGCACTGCGCCGCCGCCGCCTGATGGAGGCGTAACAACTGGGGCTTGGTTAACAGTCACAGTTCTTACAACTGGATCTGCAGCAAGTAATCCTGTGTCTGTAAAGTTATAAGTTACTGTGTATGTACCGACTGTTGCTGTATTAACAGTACCAGTAATATTTGTAACAACGATACCATTACCATCTTCAATGTCATTAGCAACTGCGCCTGCTTCTGTATAAGAATCGCCTGTATTTAGGGTAATACTAGCATTACCATTTAATACAATAATTGGCTTGTTGTTTACTGGAGCAGCACTTACGGTAACAGTACGAACAATCGATGCTGGAGATTGCCCGCCGTCACTACATGTATATGTAATTGTGTATGTGCCAGGCTCATTTGTGTTAACTTCACCGGAAATACTTGCAGCTGAATTAATTTCACTATCAATGTCAGAACAGGTTGCTCCTGGGTCACTAAATTCTGTGTCTTCTCCAATTGTAATTGTTTCGTCACCGTTTAAGTCAATTGTTGGACCATCATTTACTGGATTAACTGTAATTGATACTGTTGCAGTTGCGCTAACAAATTCACCATCATCTACTGTATATGTAAATGAATCTGATCCGTTAAAGTTTGCGTTTGGTGTATAGGTTGCAGTAGAACCTGTTAGAGAAACAGTTCCGTTATCTGGAATATCAACAAGTGTAAACACAAGTGTTTGGTTTGAATCATCTGGGTCTGTTCCTGTTAAGGTAACACTGCCAGATGTATCTTCATCAGTTGTTAAATCTTTATTATCTGCGGTTGGAGCCTTGTTTACTTCAACAACTGTAATTGTAAATTCTTGTGATACTGGAGTAGAGCCATCAGTAACAGAAATAGTTATTTCGTATGTTCCATCTTGAGTCTCGTCTGGAGTCCAAGTTATTTTACCAGTAGCTGAATCAAAAGTTGCTCCGTCTGGTAGACCTTCTACTGAATAAGTTAGTGTATCTCCATCAGGATCTGTAGCTGAAGGAGTAACTGTAATTTCTGTTTCTTCATTTACTGTTTGATTGGCAATTGGACTAAAGTCTGGTGCACGGTTTGTATTACCAACAGAAATAGAAATAGTTTCTGAGTCAGACAAGCTTCCATCTGAAACAGTAAATGTTACAGAGTGGTTACCTGATTGTTCGAAAGTTGGTGTCCAAGAAAAAGTCATTGTTTCCGGAGAAAACACAGCTCCATCTGGTAGTCCAGCTGCAGAGTAAATTAAACCTTGAGTTGGGAAATCTGAATCTGACCCAGAAATAGAGAATGTAAGTTCAGCATTCTCAAAAGCTGTTTTATTTCCAATTACATTAAGAACCGGAGATGTATTAACTTCTACAACATTGATACTTACATTAGAAGTCGTTGTAGCTGTACCATCATTAACAGATACTGTGAAATTATAAGATCCCGGACCTTGATTTTCACTTGGTGTCCAAGTAAAAGTTTTAGTTTCTGAATCAAAGTTTGCTCCATCCGGAATACCAGTTGCAGAATAAGTAAGACTATCTCCATCAACATCTGTAGCATTTAAAATAAATGCAAAACCTGTCATTTCAAGAATATTTACAGAACTTGGCATACCAGTTAAAACTGGAGTGTCATTTATTGGGTTAACTGTGATAGAGACAGTTGCTGGAACACTATTGTTTACTCCATCGTTTACACGATATGTAAAAGAATCTGTTCCATTAAAGTTTAAATTGGGTGTGTATGTTGCAGTAGAACCTGTTAGAGAAACAGTTCCGTTTGTTGGATTTGTTACGATAGCAAATGTAAGTGGGTTAGATTCTGGATCTGTACCAGTTAAAGTTACATTTCCATTTATATCTTCATTAACAGTTAATGTTTTTGCGTCAGCTGTAGGAGGAGTATTTGGAGGAGGAATCACAACAACTTCTGTATCAGTAGAGTCTCCTGAACCTTCATTACCAGAAACTGTTGAGTGATGAAATT
>CAZCNC010000016.1:0-10975 GCA_964500715.1 uncultured Candidatus Saccharibacteria bacterium
GAATCATGTTGATATAAAAAACTATCAACGCTTGTACCGTCCTCGAACTGAAGGTCTGCTAGCTTTACCAAAGTATCTGTTTTTAGTCCATCTAACAAAGTGACCTCTTCGTTGGTTAAGCCTTTTTCTGTTTCATCTTTAGGAGGATTTGATCCTTTGTCTTTTTTAGAGCAGGCACTAAAAGTAAGTAATCCGATCATGACCACAAAAACAATTGCAGCCATTTTTACTGTAGTTAATTTTATTTTTTTCATTTTCAATATTTAAACAAATATACATATAAAAGGTGTATTTGTCAAAATTCTTTTGTGCGCGATACAGGATTCGAACCTGTGACCCTTCCCACGTCAAGGGAATGCTCTACCAACTGAGCTAACCGCGCAAATCTAAACCTTTAAAAGCTTAGCAAAAATTGTGCAGTTTTTCAATTAGAAAATTTATATCACATATGATATATTAGTCCTGTGAAGATAGACGATCTTGCTAAACTGTTGCGCGTCCAGGACAAGGACGCCTTGGCCAATGTTATAGAGACTGATGGCTTTTTAAGTGTGGAATCGTATTCCAAAAAACTTTGGCAATATTCTACAGAAATAAATTTTGAACCAGAACTAATCGAGGCTTTTAAAATAGAATTTAAACGTGTTGGCATAGAAGAATCTATTTGGGATGAAGTTATTGCTTCTATGCAAAAATACAGAACCATCCAAACAGCTCCACATACTGGATTAATGGATTCTACATCGGTACCAGCATTAACTTTGCATCATATAGCTCTGGAAGCAAAGCCAGAAGACGGATATTACATTGTGGGTACATTTTCTGGAATACCATTTGGTAACGACTCATACCCAGGTACACTTTCTTTTAGTAAACAACATGACTTTACAGAAATTTTAAAAGAAAATTCCCCTTTTATTTCTATCTTTAAAAAACGCCAGGAAGACCGTGAACGAGACAATTTAAATGAAAAATGGAATAGAATAAATCTTTACGACAATGGGTCTAGAGATGCCCTTGTTTACAGAAGCCAAATTCCAGATGCATTTGTTAATACATACAAAGAATTAAAGCCTGTTATTAAAGATTATCTTGCCTATACCGAAGGCCAAACCGACTTTACAAAAGTAATGGTTAACACTACTCAAAACTTTGCAAGAAAGTTTTTTAATAATGAGAAAATAATTTACATAGATATAAACGAAGTAATATCCAACTATTTAGTACTTATTTTAAAAAACTCAAATCATTTCGCTTACAAAATGTTTTTTGACGAAATAATGCATAAACACATTATGGACATATGGTCATCCAGTGCGCATTTTTTCTACGACATGGTAGATGGTAAAAATGGCCCAAAACAAGTAAATACTTATATAGATTCTTTTGTACTAAAAAATGGTATCAAGGAAGAAAATATAACTCCAGAAATATTAATCGACAAATTAAAAAATACCCGACTTTGTCCTGGGGTTTTTGTTGGGTTTACTGTTTTGGCATTTTTAAATGGCTTCCAATGTTTTGGTAGTTTTAAACAAGTTTGTTATTTAACAGATTATAAAAAAACTTGGATTGAAAGTAATTTATTGCCAACCAATATTCAGACTGTAAAAACATATTCTCTTACCACCGGAGCATTACCACTCGAGGCCGACCGCTACAAAACCGCAATAGATATTATTTTAGGTGAAAGTATCGACTTTAAAAAGGGAGTAAAATCTTTAGATGATATAATCTTACCATTAGAAGAAAGACTTCTTGGTTTTAAAGTATAATTTATTTATGGCAAAATATCATTTTATTGGTATGTGCGGCAAGGCTATGGGCACACTAGCCGTAATGCTTAAAAGCCAAGGCCACACAGTAACAGGGTCTGACGAAGGATTTTACGACCCAATGCTAAGTTATTTGCGTGACCACAGTATTAGCTTTACCAGTGGCCACAAAGCAGAAAATATCCCAGCTGATGCAGATTATATTGTTATTGGTAAACACGCTAAATTAGTCCCCGAAACAAATCCCGAAGTTGCCAAGGCGTACGAAACTAAAGAAAAAATATTATCGCTACCGGATGTACTAAATAGCTTAACAAAGAATACAGAAAATATCGTTTGCGTTGGTAGTTTTGGTAAAACTAGCGTTACAACACTAGCCAGTTTTATTTTGGAAAACATAGGACTAAATCCATCCTATTTTATTGGTGGTGTTCCAAGAGATTTAGCGGACTCTGGCAAATTAACAAATTCTAATATTTTTGTATTAGAGGGCGATGAATACCCCAGCAGTAATTGGGATACTCGTGCTAAATTTTTGCATTACAACCCACAAAGTGTAATTCTTACATCTTGCGAACATGACCATGTAAATGTCTATCCTACAGCAGAAAGTTACTTACAACCTTTTATTGAACTACTAAAAATAATTCCAAATGATGGTGTTTTAGTCTATGCATTGAATGGCGCAAATATAGATAGAATTTTAGACAATGCAAATTGTAAAAAAATTAGCTACGGCTTAAACAACAATGCCAACTATTATGCAGACAACATAAATTATGGCGACACTACGACGTTTGATTTAATGCACGCTGGTGAAAAATTAATAACCATAGAAACAATGCTGCTAGGCCAGCATAATATAGAAAATATTGTTGGGGTTTGCGCAATGCTTTTAGAAAAAAATCTTACTACAGTTAAACAAATTAAAGATTCCATAAAAATATTTCATGGGGTCAAAGGACGGCTGGATAGAAAAGACAATAATGGTAAATACCCAATTATAGAATCTTTTGGTAGCTCTTTAGCTAAAGCTAAAGCTGACATTGCTGCTGTAAAATTGCATTACCCGAATAAAAAAATTATTGACGTTTTTGAACCTCACACATTTGGCTGGCGAAATCGGGCTAATTTAGGATGGTACAGCAATGTTTTTGAAAATGTAGACACTGTTTATATTTTTAATCCACCAACACATGGCGCATCTGCTGACCAGCTTACAGTAGGCGAAATGATAAACGAAATTAAAAAATCAAACCCAAACGTCTTCCCTGTTGCCAACAAAGCCGAAGTTTACGAATTACTAAAACGTGACCTAAACCCAGATTCTCTAATTTTACTTACTACCTCTGGAGCATTAGATGGACTACCCGAAGAATTACCAAAAGAGATAAATAACCTGTAGAGATATCTTTTACTTTTTTAGAAAATATGCTATATTTTGGCCACGGCCCTATCGTCTAACGGTTAGGACATCAGGTTTTCATCCTGGAAATCCGGGTTCGATTCCCGGTAGGGTCACAAATACAACAAAAGCCAGCAAATAAGCTGGCTTTTGTTTTTATTGACTATTTTCTAGAATATGACATGATTTATAAAAATATATTATCTGCCATGGAACACTTTAAAAATTTAAGAAGAGATTTGCAAAACGCAAAGGAGAAATCTGACGTAATGGAAGTACTTTACGAGATTTCAGAGGTACTAAGGGGTAAAAGAGAATATTCCCTAACCCCGGCATGTTTTACTGTTATAGTAAACGAATCATTTTTAACAATCGCCAATAAAAAGTTTGCCGATCTCGAAACCGAGGAGCTGCTTTTTATGGCCACAAACTTTTATGACTATGTACTTCCGGACAGGTTCGAAAATATGTGTATTCAGCTAATGAATGAATATATTGAACCAGAACACTTTTCCAGAATATTAATAGCCATAGAAACCTTGCCGTCGGAAGATACCGATGACGACCTTGTTAAAAATCTCATGCCACTGGTTAACGACTACATAGCAGATAATTACGATGGAAATCAATACATTCCAATAATTATCAGCTCTGAAAACGTAACAATTCAAAACAACCTTTGGAACCTTATCGAGAAAAGAAATATCTCGGAAGAACTTTGGGGTAAATTATTCGGCGACGCATGGTTTGTGGTCTCAAAAAAGATTTTTGTAGACATGTACAATTACTGGAAAAAACTGTACAAGAGCAAACCCTTTGGAGAAAATTTGATCATGGATTTTTTACGACTGTATCCCTCTGTCCAACTTTGTGAGGACGAGGAAATAGATAATATCGTAATTGATCTCTGCGAGAGTTGGCCAAGGATTAAAAACCCTGAAAACTTAGTTTGCATTCTTGAAATTTTGGAAGCAAAAAGTTTAATAACTTACCAAACCGAGGAAGCAATATTAAGTATTCTGGTTAAAATGCAACCGGAAACCGAAACGCTGGAAAGGCTGGAGCTCAATGGTTTATTTACTAGGTTAAAAAACCTTGATGCTGAGCTTTTACGAACTTACGGTATCAGTATTGAGCAAAGTTTGACCGAAAATACAGGTATTATCCTAAGCGAAGACGATGAAGCAATGGTTGCACCGCTTGGAGATGACCCTGTCTACAAACTTTATCTTATGCACAACGAAAAAGTAGAATCAGAAAACTTTTTCGAAAAAAATAAGAGAAAGCTTGGTTTCTAAAAATTCCCAAACACCCAGCAAGGGCACGCAATATGCGTGCCCTTTTTTATATTATATTTTTTTGTTTTAACTCGAAAAGAATTATGTCTAAAACTTGGTTTGGGTCGTTTATTTGAGTATCCACAATCAAGTCAAAGTTTTTGTTATTATCAAAATCTTTTATTCCATAGTACATTTCGTACCGGCTACGAATTTTTTCTTCTCTATGAGTTGTTTCTTCACGCGCAATACTAATATCTTTTTCTTCCCTATTGGCAACTCTTTGAGTTCTCTCTTCAAAAGGACAATCCAACTTTATTTTAAAAGAGTCCGGTATAAAGTGCCAAGCTAAACGGCTTTCAAATACAAAGTCTTTATGTGCTTTGCCATATTCTGCTACTTTTTTATCTAATTCAATATCATACTTACTATCCTTCATTGAAATTTCTTCCAATTCATTTAGTGTTACCCCCAGTTCTTCTGCATACTGACGAAACATATTACCAGTCGACATATATTCACAATTTAAAGCCTTGGAAAGTAATTTACCAGTTGTGGTTTTGCCCGTTCCCGCAAGTCCAAATATAGTTATTTTAGCCATAAAATTATACTACCAATAAAAGTCTTTTTTTGCTATAGTAGCATTCTATATGCGTATTTTAGCCATAGAAACCAGTTGTGACGAGACATCAATGTCACTAGTTGATTTTAAAAAATCTCCTAAAGAGACGATTTTTGTTTATTCTCATCTAACCGCTTCCCAGGCCCAACTTCATGCACAATATGGTGGAGTTTTTCCTGCTATTGCAAAACTAGAACATGTAAAAGCTTGCGTGCCACTAATGCGGTCAGTTTTTTTAGAATCAAAAAATGCCTTTAAAAAAGAAGACTGGATTAACATAAAAGACATAGATACGAAATCAGAAACAATAAAAGAAATTTTAAACCGCGACCCAAACTTGGCAAATGACTTAATAGAATTTATAAAAAATAATGATTTTCCAAAAATAGATGCAATTGCTGTAACATACGGCCCGGGGTTAGAAATTGCTCTTTGGGTTGGAATAACTTTTGCTAAATCATTAGGCTATTTATTAAATGTACCAGTAATTGGCATTAACCATATGAGCGGACATTTAATTTCTGGAATATTAACAGACGATAGTTTACAAAAAGAAATTGAACTAAAAGAAACACCAAATAATGCTCTGTCTTTACTGGTATCTGGCGGTCATACAGAAATTATTCAAATAGAAAATGGTCAACATAAACTAATGGGCGAAACACTGGACGATGCTGTGGGTGAAGCTTACGACAAGGTAGCCAGATTAATGGATTTAACCTATCCTGGTGGCCCTAAAATTTCTAAACTGGCAGAAACTGCACGTCAGCAAAATGTTGCACCAATAGATTTACCACGTCCAATGCTGCATAGCGGTGATTATAATTTTTCATATTCTGGTTTAAAAACTGCGGTAATGTATCATTTACGTAAATTCCCAATTCAAAATGAAAACGACAAATTAGCCCTGGCGTTGGGTTTTGAAAATGCAGCTATTGAAGTTTTAGTTAAAAAAACAAAAAAAGCTCTATCTCAAACTGGTGCAAACACGCTACTACTTGGCGGGGGTGTTGCGGCAAACATGCATCTACAAAATGAACTAGGCAAAATTTGTAAAGATTTAAATGTAGAGCTTCTTATGCCACTAAAGTCTCTAACTGGAGACAATGCCTTGATGATAGCCTTGGCTGCTAATGAAAAAATTAAAACAACAGGCCTAATTGACGAATCCAGTGTTTTAAAAGCTACGGGCGTAATAAATATCGCCTAAAAAGCCTTTTTCTGTTATACTTTTCCCATGATAGACGACAAGCTATTAAAGCCTTACGACCCGGCAAATACCGAGGATCGCATCTATAAAATGTGGGAAGAATCTGGTTTTTTTAACCCAGATATATGCTCTCAACAAGGAATTGTCCGCAACCAAACAAAACCATTTTCTATAGTCTTGCCGCCGCCAAACGTTACTGGAACATTACATATTGGACATGCTGCAATGCTTGTAATTGAAGACATAATGGTACGTTTTGCTCGTATGCAAGGCCGAGAAACCTTGTGGATACCAGGTACAGACCATGCAGCTATAGCTACACAATCTAAAGTAGAAAAAATAATTGAAAAGGAAGAAGGTAAAAGAAAACAAGATCTAGGCCGCGAAGAATTTTTAAAACGAGTAAACAAATTTGCACAAGAATCTCATGATACAATTGTAAACCAGGTTAAAAAAATGGGTGCCAGTGTGGACTGGTCCAGAGAAGCTTTTACATTGGATGAAAAACGTAATTTAGCCGTGCGTACTGCATTTAAAAAAATGTACGACGATGGACTAATTTATCGTGGCCACAGAATTGTAAACTGGGACCCCAAAGGCCAAACTGTAATATCCGATGACGAAATAGTTCACGAGGAACGCAAGGCTAAACTTTATACTTTTAAATATTCTCCTGACTTCCCTATTGCAATTTCTACAACCCGTCCAGAGACCAAAATTGGTGACGTGGCTGTTGCCGTAAATCCAGAAGACGAGAGATACAAAGAATTTGTTGGCAAAGAATACGACGCAGTATTTTGTGGAGTTCCAATACATATAAAAATAATTGCAGACGAAAGTGTAGAGAAAGAATTTGGCACAGGCGCGCTAGGCGTTACCCCGGCACACAGCCAAATTGATGCTGAGATTGCACAAAGGCATAATTTGCCAAGCATTCAAGTAATAAATGAATTTGCCAAAATAGAACTTTTATATATAAAAAATAATCCAGTATCAAAAATATCACCAAGTGAAGAAGAGTTCACCTGGGCATTAAAAATTGCCGGCAAAAAAACAACAGAAGCACGTGAAATAATCCTCGAATGGCTACGCGAACAAAATCTTTTAGAATCTGAGGTTGATATTACCCAAAACATTTCTACTGCCGAACGTAGCGGTGCGGTTATAGAACCACTTCCAAAATTACAATGGTTTATAAATGTAAATAAACCAATTGAATCACGCGGTGGCAAAACTTTAAAAGAATTAATGCTGGATGCTGTACAAAGCGGCAAAACAAAAATTCTACCAGATAGATTTGAAAAGGTTTATTATCATTGGATAGAAAACTTGCGTGATTGGTGTATATCTCGCCAAATTTGGTACGGACACAGAATTCCAGTTTGGTACAAAAATGATGATATCTATTGCGGAATTGAAGAACCAGAAAGTGATGGCTGGATGCAAGACGAAGACACATTAGACACATGGTTCTCGTCTGGTCTTTGGACCTTCTCAACACTGGGCTGGCCTGATTTAGAATCCCCTGACCTTAAAAAATTCCATCCAACAACAGTTTTGGAAACTGGCTATGATATTTTATTTTTTTGGGTAGCTCGTATGATTTTAATGTCACAATATTTGCTTGGTGAAGTTCCATTTGAAACGGTTTATCTTCATGGGCTTGTTCGTGATACTCAAGGCCGTAAAATGAGCAAATCTTTGGGCAACATTATTGACCCACTGGACATGATAAATAAATACGGAGCAGATGCGGTAAGAATGTCACTAATTATTGGCACTGGTCCAGGCAACGATAGCAAGATGGCAGAAGACAAAATCAAAGCTTATAAACATTTTGCAAACAAACTTTGGAACATTACCCGATTTATTCAAACTTATACTGAAGATATTCTTTATGACTCTGGATTTAAAGATTTTACAACACAAGATTTAGAATTAATCACAGAGAGAGATGAATTATTAAAAACAATTACAAAAGAAATCACAGAATACAAATTCTACCTTGCAGGTGATAAAATTTATCAATACACCTGGGCACGGTTAGCTGATGTAATACTGGAAGATTCTCGCCCAATATTCCAAGATGGAAACGAATCCGACAAAATATCTCGTGCTCAATTTTTACACAAAACTTTGCACGATATTATTGTGAGCCTGCACCCATTTATGCCATATGTTACAGAAGAATTATGGGGTATAATGAAATATAGCGATAAGCCGTTAATCGCTTCATCATGGGTAATTTTGGATTAAATAAAGAGACTCTGGGCGCGATTATGGGGGGTTTAATTCCCGCTTTGGCTTGGCTTTTATTTTGGATGCGCAGTGAAGAGCGCACTGACCGTGAACCAATTGGACTAATTTTAATGGTTTTTATAATTGGCATGTTGTCAGTTTTGGTAGCTATCCCACTAGAGCATGCCGTACTACCCTATATTAGTAGCGTTGGTGGAACAACTATTGCCTGGGCTGCAATTGAAGAAATAATAAAATACGCAGCCGTAATGATAGTTATTAAAAACAGTGTGTATGTTGACGACCCAATAGACTGGCCAATGTATTTAATAGCTGGAGCATTAGGTTTTGCAGGACTTGAAAATATTTTGTTTTTAATGAATCCAGATATTGTTAGTGACACATCTGTAAGATGGTTAACTGGTAATTTAAGATATCTTGGCTCTACATTACTACATGCTGTATCAACTGGAATTATTGGTATTGGTGTTGGTTTGTCATATTACCAAAATTGGAAAAACAAAGGTATGTACCTGTTTGGTGGAATAATAGCCGCAATTGCATTGCATGGAATGTTTAATTTATTTATAATGAATGCAGGTGACCGTGAGTTTTTCAGAATCTTTGGATTTCTCTGGGTGATAAGCATTATTAGTATTCTTCTTTTAGAAAAATTGCGCCGTCTTAAAGGCCAAAGTAATCAATAAATATGTCAGATATAAAGAAAAAATCTTTTTTCGAAAGGCTAACAGGTAGCATGCGCGTTAATGACGAAGATGTTTTTGACCATGGAGATTCTCCTAACATTAGTCCAGCAGCCCAACCTAAACCGTACGAAAAAACTATTAGCGTAAATGAATCTCCGGACCCTTTTTCTCATACTTACGAAGAGGAAGAAGATGGTGAATTACCAATAGATGTATACCAAACAGATTCTGAAATTATTGCCCAAGCTTTTGTAGCAGGCGTAAGACCAGATGAACTTCAAATCTCAATTACTCGTGATACTTTAACTTTAAAAGGCAAACGCCAGGTATCACAAAATATAGACGAAGATGATTATTTTATAAAAGAATTATATTGGGGGTCATTCTCAAGAGTAGTAGAATTACCAGCCGAAGTAGAACCAGAAGAAGCTGAAGCAGTTGAGAAACATGGTTTAATAATAATTAAACTTCCAAAGATCGACAAACAAAAACGCGCAAGTATCCGAGTTAAATCTATATAATAAAAATCCCCCGCCAACTGGCGGGGATTTTTTTGTGCTCGGGAGCAGGCTCGAACTGCTGACATCTCCCTCTTCAGGGGAGCGCTCTACCAACTGAGCTACCCGAGCTTTTTTTATTCTGCAAACTGAGATTGGAAATCTTTAATTACATTTGGGTCGCTGAAAGTTTTTATTGAGGCTCCAATACCATTTGGGGCATATACGCCACCCAACGTACTAAGTAGTGGTTTTATAATTGCAAAAGCACCCACAGTAAGAAGTATCAAGAAAACCCAGTAACCAATTTTGGACCACAAAGCTATTCGTCCTTGTTTTACAAGTCTCTTTAAAAGTTCATTATTTTGTAAAACTGTCGCCTTTATTTCATTTAATTGCGACTGAATATTGGGGTCCATGGGCAAATAATAGCACATTATAGCCCTAAAATCAAAGGCTAATTTTTTGTTTTTGCAGATTCCGCCGGAGGAACAATTATTATCAAATCCTCGCCTGGACGCACCATATGAAGCTTTTCTCTCAAAGCTTTTTCTTTTTGGAATTCATCATTTGAATTCGACTGAGTATTTATTAAATCTAGCCTTTCATTTATGGATTTTAGCTCTTTTTGCTTGCTATTTTTCTGCTTATTTACGGTATAAAAAGACCTCACCATGCCATATGCCCCATAAAACGTTACCCCAAATAGGCATACAAAAAACAGGGTTTTTACAACAACAGGTCTCATATTGGGCTCTTTTAAAAGCTGGCGTAAACGGCTATACATATGGTAAAGTATATAATATGTTTAGCGGAAAAGCACGAAAACGTTTACAAGTATTTTTTACAGTTGCGGTAGTTCTAATTATTATTAGTATGATCCTTTTATATATTCCTTCACTTTATAGATAAAATATGAAACCAGTATTAATTTACAGTACACCAAGTTGCCATTTTTGCCATATGGCAAAAGAATATTTTACAGAAAAAAATGTGCCTTTTACTGATATAAATGTAGCCGAAGATGCTGCAAAACGCACAGAAATGATTCAACTTTCTGGGCAAATGGGTGTGCCTGTAATTCGTATAGAAAATGATGTAATAGTTGGTTTCAATAAACCAGTCATAGATGATCTCTTGGGCCTAAAAGCCTAAAGCTAAAGAGCCCATTTCGGGCTCTTTTTGCTCTTGTAGTTAAATGGATATAACAGTCCCGTCCTAAGGGATAGTTGCAGGTTCGATTC
>CAZCNC010000017.1:0-10836 GCA_964500715.1 uncultured Candidatus Saccharibacteria bacterium
TATAGACACTAGTTCACTAGTGGTTTGGGGAGCTATATTACTACTATCTCGTATTGGAGCAGTGGTATTAGAAACTGCAGGTGAAGGTAACTTTTTCCGCGGTATTAAAGAAGAAGAAACCGAACTATTGGGTATTATGCGGGATATGCAACCATTGGGTTACTTTATTGCTTCAATTATATCTGTAATTACATTACTTATAGGAAATATTTCAGATATTTTTTATATTGTTGGAATTATTTTAATTTTAGGAATCATTACAACAATAAAAAAGAAAAAATATGCGAATCAATAAATATTTAAAAGACCGTGGCTATTCTACTCGTCGTGGAGCCGATGAACTAATTAAAAAAGGTGCAGTTAGCGTTAACGGCCGCACAGCAAGACTGGGGCAAGAAGTTTCTCCAACTGACAACATAGAAATTCGTGGCAAAAGCGGTGTTAGAGAAGAAGCAATTTATTACATTGCCTATAATAAACCAATTGGTGTATTGACCAACAAAGACAGCGCATCTGGGCGCGATATTCTTTCTACAACAAAGTTTAAAAATACTGACGGAGATGAAATCAAGGTCTTCCCTGTTGGACGATTAGACAAAGATTCTCATGGCTTAATTTTAATGACAAACGATGGGCGTGTAACAGACAAGCTACTGTCTCCAAGGTTTTTACACGAGAAAGAATACATCGTTGTAGCTGACAAGCCATTTAACGACTTTTTCTTATCTAAAATGGCTAATGGTATTAGAATTGATGGATCCGTAACACGTAAAGCACAAACAGAAAGACTCTCACCTAACAAATTCTCGATTGTTCTGACCGAAGGTAAGAAACGTCAAATTCGTAGAATGTGTGAAGCTTTGCATTATGACGTAATGGATTTAGAGCGTGTAAGAATTATGAATATAAAACTGGGTAAATTAAAATCTGGAGAATATAGACATTTAAATAAGGATGAGCGCAAGGATTTATTAAGACTATTATACATCCCAGAAAAAGAAACAATGCTCATGGCTAATGTTTTTAAAAAGCCAGTTGTTAAGAAAGTGGTAACATCTGCCCCATTGGCCCATGGTAAAAAATTAGTAAAGTCTGGGTCTAAAAAGCAAAACAATTATAGAGTTGCCAAAGGTGCAAGACCAATGAAGTCTGCCCCGCGAAGAAAGTCCAGATAAATAAAACAGTATACAAAAATTCCTTCGGCCAAAAGCCGAAGGAATTTTTTATAGCATTTACATTTGTTGACCGCCCATTTTCTTACCGCCTCGTGCGAAGATAAGATATATAGCACTTAGACCAACAAGGATATAAATAAGCATTGAAATCGCGCCCATTCCAAATATTGAATCAACAACGTTATAATTGAAAGCTCCTACGAGTCCCCAATTAAGTCCGCCAATGATAACAAGGATGTAAGCAATTTTACCTATTGCACCCATATTCTTTATTTAATCGTTTAAGATTATTATAATCGACCAATAAGATTACCTATATAATTATACCGTGTATGCAATACCAATTGATAGCTAATTTAAAGTCCCCCTGTTGAAAAGTAATTTTTGTGGTATATTACTTTTATTGCTCGATCGTCTAACGGTAGGACAGCGGACTCTGAATCCGTTAATTGGGGTTCGAATCCCTGTCGAGCAGCAGCTCGAAATAAACTATGACAAAACTACCCTTCATAAAAATATCTATAGCGCTCCTCGCATTTATGGGATATTTAGGTATCGCGGTTTTAGGTCCAATTCACATAGCCCATATGGCAAGTATGGATATGCCAATGGAGCATTGCCCATTTGCAGTAGGAGAACATTCTTTATGTAAAATGGACCCATTTGAACACTTGAAAGTATGGAAGCAGTTTACTTTAACACTTTTACCTTTCATTAAAATTTTAACTATTATAGGCATATTACTTGCCCTTGTATATTTTTCTTACCATTCGCCACTAATTACCAGGTTCTTGTTTTATATCAAACGAGAACGATTACGGACATTCTCTCTGTACCAAAAGCTATTTTCTCAGGGTATTCTTAACCCCAAAGCACCATAAATAAAAATCTTTTTTATTAGAATTAACTTATTAAACTAAATCTTAAATAATTTATGGAAAACAAAAATGGTATTGTGGTCTTTAGCGTTATCTTTCTTATTATAGGTATCTTTGTTGGCTGGCTAATTTGCAACAACAAGACAGTATCAGTAAATCAAACTGCTGGTATGCACCAAATGGCTGATGGGACAATGATGGGCAATGTGCCTATGAATATGGAAAGTATGATGGATGGGATGATGGCAGGGCTTCAAGGTAAAAAAGGAGATGCTTTTGATAAAGAGTTTCTTTCTGAAATGATTGTCCATCATCAAGGAGCGGTTGAAATGGCAAAAGCAGTTCTTACAACATCAAAACGGCCAGAGCTTATCAAGCTCGCAAATGACATCATATCTGCTCAAACCAAAGAAATTGGAATGATGCAAGATTGGCAGAAAACTTGGTTTAAGTAATCTACCCTACCAAGATGCAACAAAAACACCCTTTTGGGTGTTTTTGTTTAGCATTGTTAAAACTTAATTTATTAGTGCTCAAGACACATTAAGTTTGATATAATATAGAAATGAGAAAAATAATTACAACAACTTTTGTAACCCTGGATGGCGTCATGCAAGCCCCGGGTGGACCCGATGAAGATACAGCTAATGGTTTTAAATATGGAGGATGGCAAAGGTCTTTTCCCTCGGACGAGAAAATAAATTCTATTATGAGCAGATTCTTTACTATTCCATTTGAACTTCTTCTTGGAAAAGTCACTTATGATATTTTTGCTTCATACTGGCCCCATGCAAAAACAGATCTTGAAGTAGCAGAGCCTTTTAATAAGACAAGGAAATACGTTGTGTCACATGAATCATTTGAACCAACTTGGCACAATTCAATTTGTATTACCGGTGATGTTGTAACGCAAGTTCAAAAGCTAAAAGAAGAAGACGGCCCGGACCTATGGATTTATGGTAGCGGAGATCTTATTCAGACTTTACTAAAACACAATCTAATTGATCGTATGCATCTGTGGATATACCCAATTACAATCGGTGAAGGTAAAAAGCTTTTCGCAAAAGGAACTCAACCGGAAAACTTCAAACTTGTCGACTCTACTATATCAACAACCGGTATAATTTTTGCAACTTACGAACCCATTGGCCCGCTTAAAACAGAACCGCAAGAGCACTACATTTGTCTTGGTGGGTGCAGAGGTGTGTCCACAACCCCAGGGGTTTGTAACACACCGGACTGCGCCAATCACAATCACGAACTTATAAAGTGTGATTGTACCGATGGCAAACACAACGACTTTAAACCTAAAGAATAATGCAGAAGATCATTATAATAATTGGACTCCCAGGATCCGGAAAATCCACTTATATTTCCTTGAACGAAGAATTTAAGGGGGCTATTGTTTGTGACGACTACCATAAATCAAGCTATAAAAGATCTCGAGAGTTTATTGATAGTATTTACTTTGAAGATCTTAAAAAAGGACTAATCGCAGGCAAAGACGTTGTTATTTCAGACATTGCGTTTTGTAAGCCGGATCGTCTTGATAAAATTACCCAAAACATACAAAGTCTACTTTCTGAATTAGAAATTAAAGCAACTCTTGAGTGTCGCTATTTTGAAAATAATCCAAAGGCATGTATAGATAATATTTTCCGAAGAAACCGCACTGATAGAGTTCAGCAAGAAATAGATTTTATTAATAAAACAAGTAGCGATTATAATGTACCAGATAAGGCAATTCTAATTCCTGTCTACAAATAAAAAACCGGTCTTGCCGGTTTTTTATTTGTAGTATTTAGATTTATTGAGTTGCAGGAGAAGTTTCAGGATTTAGCTCTATTTTCATCATACCTGGGCCATATTCTGCGTTCTTGTCTCCCCACTTCATCATGCCGTATTCACCGCCTCGAAACGAATACTTCATAGAGCGTAGTTGCCCCATTTGTACCCCAAAACAGAAAATAACGATCATTAAAGCTAGTAAAAAGAACTTTCTTAAGATATACATGTGGTGTTTGTTGTATCTTGTGTGACACATATCACAAGCCAAGCAATTACAATTGTTTCCACATGAACAATTAGAGCCCATATTGTTTTCCATAGTTCATTAATTTAATTAATAATTATAACTGACATAATTATACCACGCCTAATTTAGGCAATGCAAAAGAAAGTCTATTTGTTAATAAATCCTTGTTTTATAAGTATAAATTCTATGTTATAATAGACCCATGGATACAGATAAGAACATAATTCAAAGTACCGGGCTCTTAACCTTGAACGATATTAAAAATGCTTGCGAATTCCGTTATGGTAAAAATGGCGAAATGGTAGAACTGTGCCAAATGTCTGAAGAACTTCGCCAAGGAATCGATGCACTACAAAAATTCTCTCGTATTGCTACAATTTATGGCTCTGCAAGATTGGGAGAAGATTCTAAAGACTACAAGGCTGTTGAAGAACTATCTTACCGTCTAGCTAAAGATTTAGGTTACGCTGTTTTAACTGGTGGCGGTGGCGGAATCATGGAGGCTGGCAACCGTGGTGCACACCGTGCCAAAGGTACTGCAATTGGGGCCACAATTCGTATTCCAAATGAACAAAAAACAAATAAATATGTTACAGACGTAATTCCGTTTTATTACTTTTTTACTAGAAAAGTAGCATTGCGCTATACTAGTGAACTAGCAATATATTGTCCAGGTGGTTTTGGAACCTTTGATGAACTTTTTGAAGTTCTAACTCTCTCTCAAACAAAAAAAATGAAGAAGATCCCAATAGTCCTATTTGGAACAGACTTTTGGAACCCGCTCGACAAAGTTATTAAAACAATGCTTGTAGACAAATACGGTACAATCTCCCCTGGAGACCGTGGGCTATACGTAATTACAGACGATATAGAAACAGTTATAGAAATGGCAGCTCAAGCAGAAGCCAAAAGTGAAGAACAGGCAAACCCAACTAATATTCAATAAAAATAATCCGCCATCTGGCGGATTATTTTTTTCTCTTTTTACTTGTGGCTGCTTTCGCAAAAGCAGTAAACAGTGGGTGCGGGTCTAGCGGCCGCGCCAAAAATTCTGGATGAAACTGTGCTGCCACAAAGAAAGGATGGTCTTTAGAAGAAAGCTCTACTATCTCACACAATTTACCATCAGGAGATTTTCCGGAAAATACCATTCCAGCTTTTTCTAACCTTTCCACATAATCATTATTTACTTCATAGCGATGGCGATGGCGTTCGGTAATTTTATTTTTACCGTATGCTTTTTCTGCAAGTGATCCTTTTTTCAAAACTGCCGGGTATGCACCCAGTCTCATGGTGCCGCCCATTTTACCGCCATTAATATTACCTAATTGGTCTTCCATTACATTAATGACTAGATTTTTTGATTTTGGATTTACTTCTAATGTATGAGCATCTTTTAAACCTAAAACATTACGTGCGTATTCAATCACAGCTAACTGCATGCCGTAACATAACCCCAGATATGGGATTTTGTTTTTACGCAGATATTCTATGGCTTTAATTTTACCTTCAATCCCCCGAGACCCAAACCCACCTGGAACTATTACACCATCAAACTTACTTAACTCTTTTAGTAACTTAGGGTTTTTTTCATAATTAGCGCCATTTATCCAAGTTAAAACTGGTTTGTAACCTACAGCGTAACTAGAATATTTTATAGCTTCAATTACAGAAATATAAACATCGGACAATACAAAGTCCCCAGTATTGAAATATTTACCCACAACAGCAATATTTAATTCTTTCTTTACGGTTTTAGTTTTACGGACAAATTCTGCCCAAGCCTTGCCACCTACACCTGGCTTTATAGGGCAAGTTAAATTAAGTGTCTCGCAAATAATATTTGAAAGACCTTCCTTTTCAAAATTACCAGGAATATCATAAATACTATTTACATCTGGAGCTGAAATTATGCGACTTGCAGGAATATTACAAAAAACAGAAAGTTTTTCTTTGCGAGGGTCGTCCATTTTTTCTTTGGAGCGCGCAATTATAATATCTGGCTGGATACCAGATGCATTCAATGTTCTTACAGCATATTGAGTTGGCTTAGTCTTCATTTCGCCAATTGTGCCTGGTACTGGCAAATACGAAACCATAACAAAGAAAACGCCTTTAGGGTACTTTGTTTTCATCATACGGGCAGCTTCCAGGAAAAGCATATTTTGGTATTCGCCAACTGTACCTCCAATTTCAATTAAAACAACATTAGCTTTTGCAAGTTTAGCAGCATTTTCTATTCGGTCTATTACTTCCAATGGAATATGCGGTACAACTTCTACACATTTGCCACCATAAGCCATTTGTCTTTCCTTTTCAATTACAGATTGGTAAACTCGTCCAGTCGTCATGTAATTAACGCTATCTATGTTTTTATTTAAAAATCTTTCATAGTTACCCATATCTTGGTCGGTCTCGTAACCGTCGTCTAACACAAAGACTTCACCATGCTCACCTGGGTTCATAGTACCAGCATCTACATTGATATAAGGATCTATTTTTATAGCGGTTACGCTTTGACCACGATCTTCTAAAATTTTAGCAATAGAACTAGCCGCTACACCTTTACCAACACCAGAAATAACCCCACCGACAACAAAAATATAAACTGTATTTGGTGAGTGGATCTTTTTAGCCATAATTATTTCTTTAGATATCTAGAGACTGACAAAACGCTTGCAGCGGTACCCAGAATTAATCCAGACATTACTATGAGCCCTGCAATTTCAAATATGTTTTTTATGTAATACAAGAATAAATCCACTCCAAAAAATACTGTTAGAGAATCTCGCAATATATAAGTTATTCCTAAGAAGAATATCAGAGTTATCAAGGCCGCAATTAAACTGTAAACTATCTGGGCTACAATAAACGGACCTCGAACATGGGAAGCCCGTGCCCCAACAAGCCGCATGACTTCTATTTCGTCCTTCATGGTGTATGTTGCCAAGCGTACGGTATTAAATGTCACAAGTATTGCAATAATTATAAAAATCAAAGTTAAAGTGTAACCGAATTTTTTAACACCATCACGTAAAACCAGTATTTTGTCGATAACTTCTTTGTTGCGACTAAAGTTTACTTTAGTAATGAAAGATTTATTTTCCTCTAAAAAGGTCGAATTATCTTCCAAGGTATTAATTATGTTTTCGTACTGAGCTGTGTCTTTAGCGTGAATAACAAAGCTTGCCGGCAATGGGTTTTCTCCTATTTCGTCCAATGCTTGCATGGTTAGCTCGTCACTGCTGTGACGTTCACGAAACAGAACCAAAGCTTCTTCTTTTGAAATATAATCTACACTTTTAACTTCCGGCATTATTTCTAATTCGGATTTTATATTACCAATTGTTTCATCACTGGCACTGTCTGCAATATAAATGGTTACATCTACACGAGACTCTATTGCATGTAGTGATGCATCAAGTAATGCTTGAGTAAAAAATAGCCCTAAAATTACAGTTAAAGTAACAACTGTAACAGCAATAGAAGACACGCCTAGCATGCCACTGCGTTTTACCAGTGTCATACCCGAACGTATTATTCTTTTAAACATTGTTCTCTTCATATTATATGTGTATTTTGTGATTATGATATTTATCGTCCTTTACGATGCGACCATTTTCTAAATGTATCAATCTACGGGCATATTTTTGTGCCATTTCTGGTGTATGAGTTGTCATAACTATTGTCGTGCCCAGGTCAGACAACTTACGTAATACTTGCATAACACCATGTGCAGAATCAGGGTCGAGTGATGCAGTTGGCTCATCAGCAAGTAATAATTCTGGTTGATGAATAATAGCGCGAGCAATGGCTAAACGCTGGCGTTCCCCACCAGAGAGAGTTTCTGGGAAAGCATCGGCTTTATGAGTTAATGAGACTAATTCCAAAACATGTGGAACGTATTCTGTTATATCTTCGTCAGTATGTTCACCTATTTCCATGGCAAAAGCTACATTTTCAAAAACCGTCTTATTTTTTATAAGGCGGAAATCTTGAAAAATTGTGCCGATGCGCCGACGAAGAGTAATTAAATCCTTGCGAGACAATCCATGAATGTCCTGAGACTCAAAAAAAACACTCCCGTTGGTTGGGTATTCTTCGGCTAAGATTAATTTCATTATTGTAGTTTTTCCAGATCCAGAGTGACCAGTAATGGCCACAAATTCACCCGGAGAGACAGTAAGAGACACATCGCGTAAGGATTCAGTATCGTCCGGATAGACTTTAGTCACATTCGTAAAATAGAGCATGGGCTTATTTTATCATACTTAAGCCTACCTTCCAATAAACATATCCAGGTCGCCAGACAATACGCCTTCGGGGTCGGTACTTTCTACTCCAGTTCTTAAGTCTTTAACCATTTTATAAGGATGCAGAACGTAGTTTCGTATTTGGTTTCCCCACTCATTGTCTATTTTACCAGCCAGAGATAATTCCGCAGCTGATTTTAGGTTTAACTTTTCTATATGTAACGCTAATTTACTATATAGCATCTCCATGGCTTTGTCCCGGTTCATTTCTTGACTACGCTCAGTTGCTACATGGACTGTTATGCCCGTAGGGATATGTGTAACCCTAACTGCTGTTTCTCTTTTATTAACGTTTTGGCCACCTGGACCGCCGGCTTTGCTAAAAGTTACTTCAATATCCCGATCAGGAATATCGGTTAGCTTATAACCAGCAATTATTGGAACTACATCCACCAGCGCAAAAGAGGTCTCACGTGTATGTTTAGAATTAAATGGAGAAAGTCTTACTAACCTATGTACACCGCTCTCTCCTAAAAATGTTCCATAGGCACCTTTGCCTATAATTTCATAAGCAATGCTCCGATAGCCAGAATTTGTTTCTTGAGAATCTAATAATTTAAAATCAAATTTATTTTTTTTACCATATGATTCATACATCTGTGACAGCATCCTTGTAAAATCTTCTGCATCGTCTCCGCCGGCTCCGGCGTAAATACTCATAAGAGCGTTACCAGACATTCTTTTACTATATTCTACCTCTTCTTTTTTTAGTTCTTGGTAAATTTTTAAAACTTCTTCAGCTTTATTTTTGTCGGTCCAGAAATCAGCATCGGTCATTTTTTGTTCGATTTCGGATATTTCCTGCTGGATTTGCTCCAAGTTTTTCCTCATTCACCTATTTTAACATATATCCATAAACTAAAATCATTGAAAAGTAAGACTTTTTATGTATAATTTACCTGGCTTAACAAATTGTTGCCGTCATAGCTTAGTGGTAAAGCACTGTCTTGGTAAGACAGAGACCGTGGGTCCGATTCCCACTGACGGCTCTAGAAAACAAATTTCTTTGTTTTCGGTGGGAATCTCCCACTGACGGCTCAAACCATATGTTGTATAATATCTAAGAAGTTATATAATTGATATATTATGAAAGAAGCACCAAGAACCCCTAGTTCACAACTTCATATAGTTTTCCAAGAGTCGGGCGAAAAAGAGTCAGTAGCCGGACAATTCGGTATAATCGGTGATGGGTTAAAACGTATGGAAAAAAGAAGTGATGGTTGGTATATGGATAATATGCCAATTGCTGAATACAAAGAAAAAATGGACGAACTTTATGCCAAAGATGTCAACTATGGTAATAACTAAAAAGCACCCTCAACGGGTGCATTTTTATTTAGATAAATGTTAGGGACTTACCCTTAGAATTTCCGCGGCCTGTACGGCCAATGCGGTGTACATAAGTTTCGTAATCTCTTGGAATATCATAGTTAATAACGTGCGTGATATCTGGAATATCAATTCCGCGAGCTGCCACGTCGGTAGCAATAACTACTTGAACTTCACCTTTGGCTAAAGATTTAACAGCGTGCGAGCGTTGACGGTTTTGCATATCGCCATGTAGTGACAACACCTTAAACCCGCGTTTATTTAGCTCATCGCCTAGTTCATCAACTTGCCTTTTCATTTCTCTAAAAATTAAAACTTTAGAAAATTCTGGTTTCGCAAGTAATTCGTGAAGAACTTCTATTCTTTCACCTTTGTGTTTAATACGCACAACATCTTGATCCACAGAACTTGCAGTATCACGAGTTTTTACAGAAATATGTACAGGGTCTTTTAAGAATTGGCTACACAATGTGCGAATTGCTGGAGGCATTGTCGCAGAGAAAAACAATGCTTGCTTCTCTGGTCTCATGGCACTTAGAATTTCACGCATATCGTCGATAAATCCCATGTCTAGCATACGGTCAGCTTCATCCAGTACGATATAACCAAAGTCTTGCATGCGGATTTTGCCACGAGTGATAAGATCTTTAACACGGCCTGGTGTACCAATTACAAAAGTTACTCCGCGTTCTAATTCCACCATTTGACGACGAATCGGTAGACCACCAACGGCAGCTACGCTAAACAATTTCATTCCAAAAGTAAAAGCTCTAAGCTCGGCTTCGATTTGTTGAGCCAGTTCACGTGTTGGAGTTAGTACCATTACTTTTTGCTTTGTATTGCTAGATACTTTGTGAATTAAAGGTAGCAAAAAGGCTGCTGTTTTACCTGTACCAGTATTGGCAATACCAATAATATCGCGACCGGTTAGTACCATTGGAATTGCTTCATCTTGAATTGGAGTTGGAGTAGTGTAGCCTTTGTGGGTTAGGTTAGCTACGATTTTTTCATGCAAGCCAAAGTCGCCAAAGTTATTTTTTGGAACATAAGCTTCTACTACTTCGTGTTTAGCCTTGTTTATGAATAGATTTGTGTCTATTCCACCA
>CAZCNC010000018.1:0-9687 GCA_964500715.1 uncultured Candidatus Saccharibacteria bacterium
CGTCAGTTTTAGACATTACAATTTTAGTATCAGGGTGAAGCAATAAAATAGAAATTGTTGCGTTTGATATACGAGAACAAAAAGAACAGTCTCCGTCATAAAAAATTGTTACGCCCGGGTCAGACTTTTTAGATAAAAATCTATGAATTGGAAAAACTATTTTATCCCAGAATACTCCTGGTAAAAGACCAAGAGAAATTGAAACCATTATGATTCCAAAAAGACCAAGCCTGAAAGAAAGATTGAAGCCAATTACTAAAACTGTAAACAAAAATATGCCAACTACTCTAAGCCAACCTGTTTGTTTGGGTAGAACAAAGAATGCCCAAACATATCTTTCAATTAAGACTGTAATAAATGTCATAGACTTAAGCATCTGAGGAAAATTCCGTAACCAGTTGCCAAAGCTGGTTGTAAAAGTGTCGAGCGACAATGCCATACCTACAGCCGTGTATGTGCTAACCCAAGGAGCTCCTGTTTTTAAAAATCCAGTAAAAGCCCAAATCATTAAAAATTGCAAAACATAAGCAATTCCAAAAGCACTAAAATGCTCACGAGTTTTAGGTAATGCTTCACGTCCCGTAAATCCATCCATTGAAAAAACCTTACCCAATGGCAAAAACATCATCCAAAACAATATTACTCGCAAGGCAACATCACCACCTTGAAGTACAAGCGGGTTTCTATTGTGAATAGAAATTAAAAGTATAAATGATATTACAGAGGCAAGACGTGTACGATAACCAACCATTAGCATTATGGCAAAAATTCCAGCAATAAAAAACATTATGCCAACAAATAATGCGGTTCCGTTTATATTATATAAAGACCAAAATATGGGTTCGTTCCATAAACGAAAAAGTTCACCGCGCGGTAGGACACCAGCGTCGCTATAGTGTGCAGTTAAAGATTGTGCACGCTGCAGAATATCTAGACACAATGTTAAGCCAACGCCAATACGAAGTAATGCAAGCGATCTATAATCCAATGAGAAGACTCTTTTTAAATAAGAGAGCATCTTGCAATTATAACATAATAAATAAAATTATTTGAAATAAAAATAAATTATGCTATATTCCATATACGCTAAAGCGTTGTATGGGGGTTATGGTGTAACGGTTAACACTGAGGTTTGTGGAACCTTCAATCTGGGTTCGATTCCCAGTAGCCCCCCATATAAAAAAGACCCCCCCAAGGGTCTTTTTTAATTTACAATCTATCTTTTATTTTTATAGTCCTTCGGTACAAGTTGTGCCAGTTGGAGTTTTAGGAACGACAATTGCTGCACCAGTTGAATCCACACAGTATCCGGCTTCTTCCATTGGTATGTAAACGACATAGCCGACGGTTCTAACTTTGGAAGCTGGGGCACTGTCTCCAACCAATGCACACTGTGGAACCCGGCCAGTTTTACTACCAAGATCATTCAAAGCACTTTTAACATTCGAATCTGAGAAAACTGTTGACGAAACAGCGCAAGAACCAAGCGGCATACTCTCTCCTCCATAAGTATTATACTTAGAAAAATAAACAGTCGCAGCAAGTTGGAGTTTTTCTGTAGATTCTTTCAAGTTTTCTATTGGGCTAATATTTATATTCTGATTAACGTTATTAATTTGAGATATTTCGGCATTATTTTGGTCAACTTGTGTAACAGATTGTGTATCTTCGGTTTTATTATTTGTATTAGAGCCAGAGAACATCCATAAATATAAATTCCCAACAATTAGTAAAATAAACAAAAGCGCTGCTATAAACTTTAAAGCAGAACTAGCTTTAGGTTTTTTAATTTCACCATCGTCGCCAAAGGTTCTTACGATATCAGCATCATTTCTAGTTAGTGGACGCATGGAGACTTCAGTTGCCATAGAAGGCATTGGGTTAGATGGCATAACATTAATTCTCTGCTCGGGTATGGATACTGCGGCAGGGCTAGCAACTATTGGGGTTTCAACTTTTATTGGTTCATCTTTTTTAAGTATTGGCATTACCGGATTTGAATCTGCAACTAATTTAGTTTTGTCTATTGGTTTTTGTATTACAATATCATCTTGAACCGCAAAAGCTGGAGCAATTTTTAACGTTGCGGATTCGCCTGCAGGATTTGCAAAAGAAAAAGCTTCATCAATGTCTGCCGCCATCCAACCAGCAGATATTAAATTTGCACGAATCTTATCTCGAGTCATACCACGAGATAATTGATCTTTAATATAGGTCACCACTTGTTCGGTTATCATTGATTTAATTATATCACAAAATTATTTGAAAAAAGAAACTGTCTATGTATAATACACAGCATGCACAGGTGGCGAAACTGGTAGACGCACTACCTTGAGGTGGTAGCTCCTGAAAGGGAATGGAGGTTCAAGTCCTCTCCTGTGCACAAATTAAAAATCCCCCGCCAGTTGGCGGGGGATTTTTATTATTCTTCAGAAGATTCTTCTGTTTCTACTTTTGCTTTCTTTAGACGCTTGCGTACATCCTTAACAGCCTTTTCACGAATGTAGTAAAGTTTACTACGGCGTGTACGAGCACGTTTTACAATCTCGATTGAATCAATTAATGGAGAGTATAATGGAAAAATTCTTTCCACTCCTACAGAATTACTAACTTTACGAACTGTAAAACTAGCACCTTGTTCTGTGCCATGCTTACGAGCCAAGACTAAACCTTCAAAACCTTGTAAGCGAGTCTTACCTTTTTCAACGATTTTTGTCCAAACACGAACAGTATCACCTGAAGCAAAATCAAGTGCTTTGCGAGATGCAATATCTACTGGAGAGAGTGCAATGTTACCTGTATTCATATGCATATGATGGTAGCATATTTTAGGCAAAAATCAAGCCCCATCTTTTGGGGCTTGATTTATAGATTTATTTTATTTACCAAATACCTAATACTCTTTCAAGATCTTGCATTGGATAGTACTTTTCAAAACAAACTAGTTTACCATCTATAGTAGTTTTTCTAACTCCAGGTTCTTGGTCGCAAGGTTCTGCAAAACCAGATTTTTTCAAAGGGTTAGAGTCCGGAGCCAAGTTCCATTCTGCTTTACCACCACCCCAAAGTTTGTCTGTGATATCTCCCCAACCAAAGACATCATAAAATATTCCTTGCATGTTTTGATACACATTATTTTTACGACTCTTTTCTGTCTCCTTTTCAGAATATGGTTCGTTTTCTACATAGGTTGTAGAGTTTGCAAAATATGAAAATGGATCATTTGTAACTTGATCAAGCAAAGCGTTTAATCTCTCAGCTCTTAGTTTCATCTTTGGCAATTGGCTACTATTGGAAGTTAAACTGGCTTCTAAAACAGCCATTTCTGATTGAATTCTTGAAGCTGCACTATAGTCCTGTGAACTTTGTGCAAAATTAAGTTCGGCTCTTTTAGCATTTAATTGCTGTTCTCTGTCTTCAACTTTTGCTTCAGTATCATCTATCATTTTACTTAAGTCCTTTAATTCAGTAGCCATAGCAAGTCTTTCTGTATTCAAATATGTTTTCAAAGGAGGCACATTTGCCAGTGTTGCAAACATACTAGTTGTGATAAAAGGATTTGGTCGCATACCCAAAGGCTTACCAAAGAATGGGTCTGCGGAACTTTTTGCATCTTTTACTTTTTGTCTTTCTGCATAACATTGCTTTGTTAATTCTACGACCCCAGTACCGTCTTTTTTAGATGTTGCAGAATAGTCAGATGAAAGATAGCTGTAGTAATTTTGTCTTGTACGAACCAAAGTATCAACATCTTCTTGTGTTCGAATTTCGGCAGCAACTTTATAAAATCTTTCTTCCAAAGCTTTTAATTTCTTTGTTTCTTCTTCAGTAAATTCTATTTGCTTTGGTGTACAGTTTAGCTGTGGCAAAGGTCCAGTGCCGCCTGTGGTTGACCCAGTGCCGCCGCCAGTTGTGCCGCCAGTTGTTTGCCCAGATGTACCTACGCCTCCGGTGCCGCCAGTTGTACCAACCCCAGAACTTGTGCCGCCAAAGCCTGTGCCAAAACTAGTATTCTCACCAACGTTATTTATATTCGTACCAATTGGACGTAAAGACAAAGACCCAGTGCCGCCGCCAGTTGTGCCGCCGGTAGATCCACTACCAGTTGTAGTAACGCCGGCAGTAATGGTTCCTCCGGTAGATCCAGTGCCAGTACCACCAGCAGTAGAAACGCCAGGTACGGTAGTTTCGTCAGATGGTTTTATTTTTCTTTCTCCAAAGAAAGATAGGAATCCTTTTTCGCCTGCAGTTTTATCTTGATTGTTTACAGTTCCACTACGTAAATACAGGTAAATGCCAACGATGGTTATTAAACCAAGTATGATGATTAAGGCAATTTTGGGTGTGAATTTAAAATTTTTCATATTATTGGACAGATATTAAAATAGTTTTAGAAACCTGCTGCGACCCATTCTGAGCAGTTAAAGTATATGATGTTGTTCTTGTTGGAGAAACCTTTGTGCTATCTGAAGAAGTAGTACTACTTTTTATAGTCTGGAAAGTTGAATTGTCTTTTAGAATACCAACATTTGTGTTTAATAATTCCCATTTTAGATTTACACTTTCACCTTTGTTAATAAAGATTTGGTCACCAGTAAAATAAATTATTTTAGGTACACTACTAGATGTTGTGCCTCCGGTTGTAGTACCGCCAGCAGTAGAAATTCCACCGGTAGTTGTTCCGCCAGTTGTTGTGCCGCCGGCAGTACCAGTGCCGGTTCCTCCCCCATAAGCACTTACGTTATTAAACAATCCAGCGTCAGCTTTAAAATTAGTAGCTTGAGTTGCAATATTTGATGTATCACCCAATAAATCACGTAGTGACTTACCAGTTGTCCACAAACCATTTTGTAGTTTAAGACCTTTAAGCATCATGGTTACGCTGTCAAAGGCTGGCTTTGGAGGGGGTTGATTCACAGCAACGCAAGCTTGAGTACAAGCCGCTGGCATGTCATCCCACTTCTGCACAACTTTACCGGTTGAATCTTTTACATCATACTTTGCAGACATTCTTGCTTTGGCAGTTGCATAAATTGAATCTGTCTCTCTTTTAATATCTTCCAGTTCTTTTAAAACAGCAACAGAACTTTGGTATTCAGATTTATAAGCTTCCATTGTCGCATTTACGTTTTCGTTCTTTTCAACGATATTACCAATTACCGGACGAGCCTTGGCTGCAACTGGCAAGTTATTTGCGTCCGAATATGTATTATAAATGTAAGTTATATAATCTTCGTAAGCTTTTATAGTACTATTTACTTCGTTATCTTTATTTTTATAAGCTTCTGTCTCTAGTGCCAGAGGGGTATATTGCTGAAAAGCATTTATTGCAGCAGCATAGTCGCCCGGTTTTAGACCTTCGACTCTTCTATTTTTAACAATTGCAGAACTAATATTTAATCCAGCACCGACTATCATACCAATACCATTAGCTGGTGGTGGTAAAATTGGGCTAATGGCTGAAGTTAAACTACCAATTGTATTTAGTGTGCCAGAAGTTTTAGCTCTTTTATTCATTACATCGTTGATCTTAGTAAAAGCTAAATCTGGAGACCCCAACTGCTGAGGATCACTAGAAGACACAGCATCAATATAGTCTGCAAATAATGGATCAGATAGATCTTGCCAAATTGCTGACGGTCCAGGAATACACATATCCAAAACGGCAACATAAGGAATGACTTTTGGTAGCGGGCTGGTATCTGGGTTTATCATGTACGCTAATTCTTCTACATATTCTTTTTGTGTAGTGTAGAGACCCTTTTTGATATCACACCCAACTTGAACATCGTTCAAGTCTCTTTCCAGATTTAGATTATCTTTCCAGAAAGAACTATTCGTATCTAAAAATAATTCATAAGTTGTACCTTTGTATGTTACTTTTGTTTTGTTGCCACCACCCAAGAAACCGTTACGACTTGCAGCGTATTGCGCAAGCGGTGAAGAGAAACCACTGGTAGACCAACGAGATGAGACTTTGGTTTTTATTTGGTCCAAGCCTAGCTGCGTAGCGCGGTTAATAGATGTTGTTAGGATTTGAGAAATTGAACTATTAAATTTGTCTGCTAATTCTAATTGACGAATATCACTAGTTACAAACCATTTCATTCTTTCTGTTATAAGAGACCCTGGCGTAACGACTTCACTGCTTAAACACTTTAGTGTGTCAGTTGGTTTTACACTAAGAGTTTTTTTGTTTACAACTACTCCATCGTCATTAATATAAGAAGTACAAACTTTGGCACTTAAAAGTTGATCACTATTTTCAATTTGTGCGGCCTTTTCTTCTGCAGATTGTCTACGTGATAATTCTTCTTGAGCCAAAAGACCATAACCAATTGGGTTGTTAGCTGGGTTCTGAGTCAATGCTAGCCACGCTTCCCAGCCGCCATTACTGAAATTATTACTGTAGTCTTTCAAAGCTCTAGCTGTTGCTCTGGCATCTGGCTTGATGTTGTCTACCCCAGCACCTGTACCATAACTATTTTGTATACCCAATAGAATATTACCCAGAGTATACTGAGTTCTTTCCTGAAAAGTTGTGTCTCTGGTAGAACTTATAATATTTTTTATAGTGCTTAGTGCATAAGGATTGGATAAATCTTGTCCAGCCTGACGACTTCTAAGATCGCTACCAAAAACATCAATTATTGTACGATCCTGCATTTGGTTGTACCAATCTTTACCGTTTGTTACGTACATTGGGTCACCAAAATTCCCAGTTTGGATCAAGGAAACCATTTCAGCTGTACCACGATCCAACAAATTCTTGGCAATCGAGATTTTAATACTGTCCAAACATTCTGTTCTAAATGTTTCTTGCTCTTGCAGTTCTATTAGACGTGCATTGTCTCCAGAAGCTTCTGCTTTTTTCCTTTGAGCACTACCAGAGATACCAAAAGTAGCAATATTGGCTGTATTGCTTCCAAAGTTGCGCCATTGTTTTTTAGCAGAATCGCTAAGGACAGTTTCGTCATCGTCATTTTTAACATAAGCTTTGTCAATTGCTTTTATGCCGCCAATAAGAGATGGCACATTGTTAAAAATAGTTAATAGGGTATCATTTTTGGTTGGATCTTGCTTTGCAAGTTGCAAACCCAAAACCGCTCTTTGAGCTGCAGGTACAGCTTTAGAACAAGATGTTAAAGATGCAGCCGCCGCCGGGTCCTTAACTGCGCGGTTAATGTCTGAGACACCATTATAGTTACTGGACATTGTATCGTAGGAGTCAGTATTTGTGCTAGAAGGCTCTAACAAAGGATCATCGTAAATATCAATAGCGAAACTATAAACTGGCGCAGCGAAAAAAGAAATGACAAGTGATATTGCTACAATTTTTGAGAAAAACTTGTTTGCCATAATACCCATAAATTATATCACATTAATATTGTGCGTGTATTTCTTGCACTGCATTACTTAGGGTTTCTGAATAAACTTGATATTGAATTGCACCTTTTGATGATCGGGCTGGGTCAGTAGAAACGTATTTCATATTGTCTAGTGCAGTTGCTATGTGGTCTAAACTATTTATGATAGCTAAATGTTGTGAAAGCATATCTTTAGGAACATAAACATCTTTCAAGGCAGACACTGACCGACGATAAGTTTCGATTAAAGGTGACAACACAATTACTGCATCTTTGTCAGACGACAATGCTCCAGCAACAATGTTTAATTCGTCTGGTCCGTTGGTTTTGGAAATTTTTACTAATTCACTAAGCAGTGTATTTACGTATTTATCCCTACTAACGATACTATTGTCTACAGTTTTTACATTCCAGAAAGATATTACATCTGGCAAATTATAATCAGAGAGAGATTCTCCGGCGGCAGATGAAATATTTTTTAAAGCATCATCCGTTAGAGCGTTAGAACCTTCGAGAGATAGAACTAAAGATAAGAAGCTACGCGCAAATTCAGAAGTTTCTGTATTAGAGCCACCAGTGCTGGTATCGATACTGTCTCCACTTTGAGCTTTTAAGTCAGATTTTTTCTTAAGTATTATTTGTTTATTGTTTGCACCATCAGCTGAGGGGTCTAGGCCGAATAGTCTTTCTTCCCAGTCTGGAATTTCATTACCATTAGAATCTTTCTTTTGAAGTTCACCCAGTGTAATGGTTCGAGCCTCAGCCTGAAGTTCTACCGGTAAATTCTTAATTTGTTTACGAATTTTTAGTTCTTTTATTCCTTTACCAATTAATTTAATTCCAAAAACTATTGCTAAAATAATTAGAACTATAAGAACAATATTAAAAAGTTTTTTTCTAAAAGATTGCGACGGTAGGTAATCCTTAAATGACATAAACAAATTATATCATCTTCCTCCAAACTGCAACAGGAATATCTTCCGCACGTACATTTTGCCCAAGGTTCTCTTTGGTCACTATACTTACAACTTTAGACTGTAGATTCTTAGGTAAAATTTTTATATTAGATAACATTAGCTTTCTTTTATGAGCAAAAGCAGCATGCAAAACTTCAAAAAAGTCTTTTTCTGCCTTTATAGTACCAAAATGTTTAATGTTTGAAATAGACAATACTGCCGAGTCCACATTTGGTGCGGGCCGAAATGCTCCCCTGGGCACGATAGAAACGATTTTAGGAAGACCATACATCTTTACAGCAATGGATAGAATTGATTCTTTACCATCGCGAGCTAGAATTCTTTCGGCTACCTCTTTTTGAACTAAAAGCACCATATTTGTTGGGCTATTCTTTATAGTATGGAACCTTTCTATGATTTCACCTGTTATATAGTATGGGATATTGGCTATTAGCTTGTATTTAACCCCTAATAATTTGGCTAAACTAGCTGACATTTTGTCTTTTTCTACAAAATCCAATACATCCCCATGGATTAGAACTAGCTTTCCAGCCTTTATTTCTTTAGTAAAACGTTGATTTAAGGGGATTATCAAGCGGTCATCCTTCTCGATAGCGACTACTTTTGCACCCGTAGCCAATAATTTCTCGGTCAAAACCCCTTCTCCAGGGCCAATTTCTAAGACAATATCACCTTTACCGACTTCTCCGGCAGTGACAATTTCCCCAACTGCCTTCATGGATGTTAAGAAATTCTGCCCCAAAGACTTTTTAGCTTTCATACTAGTCTAAATATACCACGCGCTCGTTATGGCCGCCCCAGGATTGGACGATTTCTTTAGCGTCTTCTGGTATGTCGTACAAGAATTCACTTGGGGCTTCTACGCGTTTTTGACCAAAGATTGTGCGCAGTTGTGCGTAAGATAGGTAAAGCTTTCTTTTGGCGCGGGTTAATGCAACATACATTAAACGTCTTTCTTCTTCCCTTTCATCTGGCGATTGGTACCCATCATTCATATGCGGAAAAAGATATTGCTCCAGTCCGGCAATAAATACAGTGTCCCATTCCAAACCTTTTGCGCTATGTACTGTCATAAGTGTTACACCTTTACCTTTGTTGTGGTTTACAACGTCTGATTCATAAAGTGCCGCGTGTTCTAAAAATAGCATCATACCGTCTTGACCGTACTCATCATAATTTGCAGCAAGTGATGCGAGCTCTTTAATGTTTTCTAATCTCTCTATTCCCGATGGGCCTTCGTCTTTTAGAGTTTGTTCTAATCCAGATTCTCGAATTGTAAAAATCAAAACTTCACTTGTTGGCTTTTCGTCAATTACTTTTTGTATACGATCCAGTAAATTATA
>CAZCNC010000019.1:0-9384 GCA_964500715.1 uncultured Candidatus Saccharibacteria bacterium
ACTCAGATAGAAAAAATAGATTCTATAGTAAAAACGGTCAATAGTGAATATTTCAATATTCCTAGATTTCCTACAAATGAAGACAAGGCAAGTGCTTATTTATTTTTTATAATCAAGGACCATCCTGTTACAGATGGCAACAAGCGCCTGTCGATTCTTTGGTTAAATATCTTTTGTTATGCTTTTGACTTAAGAATGAAATTACCAACAGGTATGACCTTGGATATACTGGCTGTTTCTGTAGAACAATCCGATTTGAAAGAGGATGAGTTAATTATGGATATAAAAAAGATACTTTTTAGCTAATATTTATACATTAAAACCCTATTTACATACCTATAAATATATGTTTATAATTGCTTATATGAATAGGTTAAAAGTACTTGGTTCAAGTCTTGCTTTAATAGCCTTTGCTCTACCTTTTTTCTCTTTTGCTGACACTACGTATAATGGAGCCTTTGATTTACAAAGCCAAGCCTCTTTAAACGGTGGGACATTTACTCTTACTAAATCCGGCTCACCTTATTATTTTCCAGATGCATTACAAATTGACCAAAACGTTACCATAAATGTAGACCCGGGTGTGGTAATAAACATGGGCACACGGTCAATGTTTCTACAAAATGGAACTATCAATTTTAATGGTACAAAAGACGAACCCATTAAAATAAATGGTACCTACCAATTAACCAGTATTCGGGTTGAAGCCGCTACATCTGGGCAAACTCCAACTGCTAATTTTAAAAATGTAATATTTAATGGGGCAGGGTATTGTATAGTTGCGTATCAGCATTCAATAGTAAATGTGGAAGATAGCGAATTTAATGATTGTGCAAACTATGGAATTTACAGTGGTTTTGATTCACATATTACAATTAAAAATATAAAAAGCACTAATACTATTTTTAACTCTAATTATAGACTGGTAGATATTTTATTAAGTAACTTTACCGTTCCGGGTGAATTCTATAGCTTAGATATTTCTGGTACAGAATTTCCACAGGATGAAATGCATAAAATTGGCATAGAAAGAAATGGTTCTAACCTCGACCCAAGCCGGCTTTTGGTAAAAATAAATAATAATAGTTTTATCGGTGACGTTGCTAATAAAGAGCCAATAGATATGAGTTTTTCAACCACTGTGCCAATAGATGCAACAGGTAACTATTGGGGTACGGGCCTTGGCCCATACCATGTTGGCGATACTCCTACTAATGGTCCAAAGCTAGCGACAAATATAATCTTTGAACCATTTTTAGCTACCGATCCAAATGCACTAAAGGAATGTTGCTCGAGCGTTTTATTTATTCCAGGAATTGAAGGAAGTCGTTTGTATAATAAAAGAGAGAACGGAACTGAAGACCAACTATGGGAGCCTAACATTCCAAGTGATATTGAGGAACTGTATGGTGATGCACAAGGTAACACCGACCCAGGTATTTATACTAGGGATATAATTGAAAGAACGAATATAACAGGTAGGTCTCCTCTTGATGAAAACGTCTATGTAAAAATTTCTGAAAATTTATTGAATCTAAGAAATACAGATAAAATAAAAGATTTTAAAACTATTCCGTATGATTGGAGAGAAAATGTAGATGACATTTTGCAAAATGGAATAAAAATAGAAGATAAAACAGTAATGCTTATTCCAGAATTAGAAAATATGGCAGCTAATTCTGACACTGGCAAGGTTACGATAATTACACATTCAAACGGTGGTTTATTAGCCAAGGCCTTAATTAAAGAGCTAGAGGCTCAAGCCAAGGCAAATTTAATAGACAAGGTTGTTATAGTGGCTGCACCTCAACTTGGTACGCCAGATGCAATATACGCATTATTGCACGGAGTTGATTTTCCAAAAGGGTTTGGGTTACTGGCACCTCAAAACTATAATAGGGAACTAGCACAAAATATTGAAATGGCTTACTCGCTATTACCAAGTAGAAGCTTTTACGATTCCACAACTCAACCAATATATTTTGATTCTTCTTTGGGTGACTATGGTAATTTGATTGCTAGTTATGGAAATAGTATAGATTCCTACGACGAACTAAAGAGTTTTATTTTAGGATCCACAGATGGTAGAGGGGAAGCAGACTTTAATAATACAAACCAAATAGGCCTTGGTAATGAATATTTATATAATAAAGCCGAACCTATCCACGACGAACTAGATAATTATAATTTTCCAAATAATATAAAACTTTATCAAGTTTCCGGAACCGGTGGTTATACAAATGAAAAGCTTATTTACATTAAAAGCAGAATAATTTTTGGTAATATTTTAATCCCCTACTTACAAAAAAATATTTATGGTGATGGTACTGTATTAAACAAAAGTAGTAATATAATGCCAGGAAATAACTACTACTTTGACCTGTATAACTTTAATAAAGATACAGGAAAAGATTTGAGCCATGCATATTTAATGGAGGCACAGCCATTAGTTGATTTTATAAACAAAATTATAAAAGACGAAAGTGTAATAACATCTTATGTAACTCAGGCGGTTCCAGACTACAGTACATTGCCAACAACTATTGTAACAATGCATTCTCCGGTAGATATACACCTCTACGATAGTGCTGGCAGACATACCGGCCCGCTTTATATAAATGGCCAAAAGTTTGTAGAAGAAAATATACCAAATTCACACTACGAACAAATAGGGGATGCAGTTAGTATAATAATAACCGGCAACGAACAATACAATTTAAAATTAGACGGTTATGACAACGGGCTGTTTACGCTGGATATTGATAAGTTTATGGAAAATACAAAAACCAGTAGTATTAGTTTTATTGACTTGAAATCAAACCCTAATTTATCTAGCGAGATAACTATAGCCCCAGATACGATAAATAAACAAATACTGCTAGATAATAATAGCGATGGAATTTTGGACTTGCAGGCCAACAGTGACGGTACAATAGTTGATCTTACGAAGCATGATTGTTCGGGCAAGATAAAGGATAAAAAAGGGGATAAAGCCATGAATTGTAAAAACTTGTAATTTCTTATGATATAATTTACTAGTAATAATTTAACTTAATTTTTTATATGGAGAGTACTTTTGGGAGCGGATTCACATTACTTGGATATTTTATTATTTGGCTGATTAGTCTACCATTAGGTTTTATTATTTGGAAAGTTTCTAAAAAGAACATAATAAGTTTTATCTCTAGTTGGATTATATGGTTCTTCGGGTTTTCTATTTATGTATATTCCATATCAGAATATGTAGATGATAAAAAAAGTAGTATAATTTACGCATTAGTAAGTTTCGTACTAAGTATTGTTTCTTTAAAATTTGTTTATAAAAAATCTACAAACTTCAAAAAAACTACTATTGGATTAATTATAAATTTAATAATCCTAACCGCGGCTATTTGGCTTTTTAATAGATAGCAACGGTTGCAATAGGGTGTCAAGTATGTTATAATGTGGGCATATGAACCACGGACTAAAAGTAATCATCGGCTTCACAGTTATGATCGCTTTAGGCGTTACGGTTCTTTACTTTATAGACCAAAGAGCTTTGGCTTCCGGTAATAGTCTTCGTCCAATAAACACTGGGGCTGGCTGTGCGGCACGAGGGGACTGTTAATATCTAAACATATATGCTACGCTTGTATATGAAGGCGTACAAATCAGCCATTTTCCATAGGCAAACAGGTGTGGCTGGTTATATATTTCACAGTACCTGGGACAACTTCCTGACCCAGGTACTTTTTTATGGCCCTTGCAATATTTTTTAATAGTTGTATACTGACCCAGGGTAGATTTAAGTTTTCATAGCAGACCGGGCCAAAAGTAGATCAGCTTCAATTCGAAGCTGATCTACCAAGGGCCGGAAAATATTAACCTTAATTCAAAATCCTATCATAAACCAATGGCCGGCATCTTTAATGGATCCGGTCATTTTTCATGCCTTGCAATTTATATAATCTATGCTAATATAATTCTATTGGCTGTAGACAGTAGGCAAAAAATAAGCCCTACCGAAGTCGAATCTTTTCTTAATAGAAGAGATGACTACAGCCGCATTTAGCGGTTCATTTTATTTTTATATGGCAATTAAACTTGCACAGAAACAAAGCCAGGTTCAAAATTTGGCAGAAATTCTTAAAGGCAAGCAATGTGTTGTATTTGTTGAGTTCGGCCGATTTACAGTAGCAGACACGAACGAGTTTCGTCGTAAGCTGCAAGCTGCCAATGTCTCATATACTGTTATTAAAAAGACGCTTGCAAAGCGTGCAATGACAGACATGGGTTTTGCTGGAGATCATCCAGAACTTGGTGGCCAAGTTGGTATCGCAACAAGTACAGACCCAATCGCAGCAGCACGTGAAGTTTACGAGTTTGCAAAAACTCATAAAGAATCCGTGTCTATTGTTGGAGGCGTGTATGAAAATACATACCTTGGCAAAGACGCTATGATGGCCATCGCAACCATTCCAGGACGCGATGTTCTATACACACAGCTTGTGTCAGTACTTATTGCCCCAGTACAAAAATTTGCAACTGCTCTTAACGAGATTGCAAAAAAGCAGGCGTAAGCATTTATGCTCGTCCTTTAAGGGGCTAAGAATATTAGTAACGAAGTAACAATTATTATGGAAGAAAAAAATGTAGTGGTACCAGCAAAATTTGCTGATATCGTTAGCAAAATTGAAGGTATGTCAGTACTTGATCTTCACGAGCTTGTAAAAGTTCTTGAAGAAAAGTTTGATGTTAAAGCTGGTGCTATGGCAGTAGCTGGTCCTGCAGCAGGAGGCGCTGATGCAGCTGAAGAAAAATCAGCTTACACAGTTGTACTTGCAGCAGCAGGTGAACAAAAAATTGCTGTTATGAAGGTTGTAAAAGAAGCTCTAGGTCTTGGTCTTAAAGAGGCTAAAGACATGGTAGACGGTGCACCTGCAACAGTTAAAGACGGTCTAAAGAAAGAAGAAGCAGAAGCTCTCAAGAAATCTCTTGAGGAAGCTGGTGCTACAGTTGAACTTAAATAAGTTCTACTTTCTAAAAGAAAATAAAAAAGAACCCTCTCTATCAGGGGCTTTTTTATTTTTGACAGTACTTATTCAATGTGGTAATTTGTGTACAACAATCAAAATATAGAAAGCCATGAGCCTAATTACAATTAAAAAAGCATTCATCTCTGTATTTTACAAAGATGGTTTGGAGCCTATTTTACGCGAGCTGCATAAGCAAGGCGTTGAAATCTCGTCTACTGGTGGAACTCAGAAATACATTGAAGACCTGGGTATTCCATGCGTTAAAGCCGAAAGCATTACCGGGTATCCTTCAATCTTGGGTGGTCGAGTAAAGACTTTGCACCCCAAAATTTTCGGCGGAATTTTGGCCCGCAGGGAAGAAGAGTCGGACATGCAAGAGATCGAGCAGCATGAAATACCACTGTTTGATCTGGTAATCGTCGACCTGTATCCATTTCAGGAAACAGTTGCAAGTACTACAGATGTTGATCAAATCATTGAAAAAATTGACATTGGTGGTGTCTCCTTGATCCGGGCGGCAGCAAAAAACTACAAGAATGTTTTTGTGGTTTCGTCGCAGAAGCAATACGAAAGGTTTGGTAAAAAACTAATTTTCAAAAATGGTCAGACCGATCATATGGACCGATCCAACGCTGCAAAAGAAGCGTTTGCCCATACCGCTGAATATGAAGCAGCAATAGCTCAATATTTCAAAAGTAGCTGGTCCGAAATAACCGCGTACTAAAATCTATTTTCTACACGCAAAACCCCTTGAAAGACAGGGGCTTTTTTATTTGACAATAGTTGATAGTCCTGTAGAATTTATGGAAATCAAATAATAATCGAATATGGAAGCAGAATTTAATCCACTAGACAATGCTGAAAAAGCCAGGGAGTTGGTTTTAGAGCACAAAGGATATGGTCACCAGGATCCAAGAATAACAGTACAGAATGTACTTTCAAGTTTGGGTTTGGGGTCAAACAAAATTGAACATGGTAAGGTAACAACTTCCGTCAGTTTGAAAAATGGTTGGAGGATTCACATTCGCCGGCCAGACATTTCTACTCATGATGTGCTTCGCGGGCTTGTACCGTTTAAAGAGCAATACGTAAACCTTATAAACAACAAGATTTTAGAGGTTATTGATGGAATACCAGAATCCGCTCAGTTCAAGCAATCTTTTTTTGGACTTAGTAACCAATCACCGGTTACAGTACAGGAAGATTGCACTCTCTTCGGGTACGAACATATTTTGCGTGGGTATCTTTCAAAAACCAGTACAAGAACATCTTTGTACTATCGATACTTTATCGAGGGCTACAGGGATTTTTGCGGGCACCAGTTTCCAGATGGTCTAATTCCAAATCAGAAACTGAACAAGATTTACGATACGCCATCAACCAAGGGTAAGCATGACGAATCCGTCTCTGCTGAATATTTGTTCCACAACAACATCGTTGACAGAGAAGTTTACAAAAACATACTGCTACCGGCCTCGCTGGAAGCTTATGAAAAAGTCTCCAGATTTTTAGAACCAAGAAAAATGGTTCTGATGGACACCAAATTGGAGTTCGGAATTAACAAAGTAACCGGAAACTACAATGTTGTCGACGAATGCTTTACATTGGATTCCTCTCGTTTTTGTCGCGTGGATACTAATGGAGAAATCGTTTGTGACCCAGAGACCAACGAGCCGATTCAGTTCAGCAAGGAATTTGCCAGAAATCTTGCAAAAGGTGCACAGGCTTTCTCCGAAGAGGAATTGAATCAAATAGCCACCCAGGGAATCTTAAGCGTTCAACTCATAACCGGACAAGTTTTCCAGCCTCTTGAAGGAAGTTTCGAAGATCTGGTTCATGACGGTATTAAAAAAGTCATATCCAATATGAGCTAACTAAGCTTTAAACTAACACAACAGCCCCCCACCAGGGGGCTTTTTATTTAAATACCTGTGTATAACGCCTTTTGGGGGCTATGGAATAGGGGATTCATTTATGGTACGCTGTACCTTATGGAAAGGCTCGGTATACTATTCGGATCACCTGCACGGGTAAAGCTTATGCGTCACTTCTTAATGAATCCAGACGCAAAATATACTGTAAAGGATTTGGCGTCTCGCGCAAAAGTCTCATTATCTTCTGCACGCAAGGAAATTTTAGTTTTTAAAAAAGCAGACCTGATCAAAGAAACAATTGCCAGTGTTACTAATTCTCGTGGTGTTGTTAAAAAGGCTAAAGGTGTAATGCTTAGTCCAACATTTCCGTACCAAGTAACATTAGGGGATTTATTATTGCAACCCCAAACTATCGACAAGCCAGCCATCTCAAAACGTTTCAAACAAATTGGTAAAATAAAACTTTTAATCATCTCTGGTATTTTAACAGGCAACCCAGATTCACGAGTGGATTTGTTAATTGTCGGTAAAGATGTAGATACTAAAAAATTAGAACGTGCCATGCGTGAAGTTGAAGCCGACATTGGCCGCGAATTAGCTTATGCTGCTTTTGATACAGACGACTTTTTGTACCGCATGAACATGTATGACAAATTAATTGCTGACGTTTTAGACTACCCACATGAAAGACTTATAGATTCGCTTTCGGTTTCTACCAGACGCACTGTAAACTAGACTTGTTTAGTTATCCACATTGTCCAAGCTTTTTGGGCAATTTTCTTTTGAAATTGGTATAATAAGGGTATTAATAGTCGATTAGTTAATAGTGTTATTTTTTTATAAATCCATATGGATGTTATTAATACTTGGGCTGACGTGTTCCGCATCTCTCTTCAGAGCGTAACAGTTGGTGTCTTAGATTTCTTGCCAAGACTTATTTTGTCACTTGTTACTTTTGCTATTGGTTGGGCCTTTGCTGGTATCGTATCTCGGGGTATTCAGTCTTTGTCTCACAAAACAAAGTTTGAACACCTTTTCAAACAAGCTGGTATTACCGGCGCGCTTGAAAAGTCTGGTGTGCATTTCTCAGCTGGTAAATTTATCGGAGAAATAGTTCGCTGGGTTTTGATTGTGATTTTCCTAATTCCATCATTGGAATTAGTAGGTCTTTCAGAAATTACATCACTTCTAAAGTCAGCTGCAATGGACTACCTACCAAAGGTTGTGCTTGCTGCGCTTGTTTTGGTTGTTGCAGCCGTTATAGCTGAAGCAATGCAAAAAGCAGTTACAACAGCAGCTGGTGCTGCAAATGTAAAATCTGCTAAAACATTAGGTGGGTTTGTAAAGTACGTAATTTGGATATTTGCAATTTTAATTGCTCTTACAGAATTAGGTATTGCATCTACATTAATCTATATTGTTCTAATTGGGCTTGTGGGAATGTTTGCAGTTGGAGGAGCAATTGCAATTGGTATCGGAGGCAAGGATATTGCGTCTGATATGCTAACAAAAATGCGCGAAGAACTTCGTCCACGCCGTTAAAATATAATCCTTTAAATATAAGCTCTAAGCCCCCTGCCAGCACCCTGGCAGGGGGCTTGACTTTTTAAGCCTGTTCGTATATACTCTTCCCATCGATATGTTTACAAGAAATAAATTTCCAATGGCTCGCGGTTAAGACACTGCTTCATTTTGGAGTAATGATCTACACCGCCTCGGCGGTTTTTATTTTGTCCATATCGGTGCGGAAATGAACTTTGACAACTACATAGAGAATGCAAGTATTCTCGTGTGATTTTCCTGACTAGTGGTACGACATCACTAGCAACGGGTCTTTTCTCACACGAGATGTAGGTAAAAAAATTACTGTAAACATTTTCCGGGCAGGTTTAACGAATAGTTAAATTCTGCTAAGAAATTAGAGAAACAAAATTCGTGTACTTATATATAAGTACACGTCGATCCATCACAAAGTTGTGATGGATTTAGATACATAGTGGTGTATATGGTTCCTGATAGGAACCAAGAGCATATGGCGGATGCCTAGGCTTTAAGAAGCGATGAAGGACGTGATATGGCTGCGATAAGCTTCGGGGAAGTGCCTAATAACTTTTGATCCGAAGATTTCCGAATGGGGAAACCTCATGTGGTAAACCCACATGGTGTGCGACTTGACTTTGCACATGCAAACCCAGGGAAGTGAAACATCTCAGTACCTGGAGGAAGAGAAAACAATGTTCGCAAGAACAACATTTCCTTAGTAGCGGCGAGCGAAAAGGGAGAAGCCCAAACCTAGAGCAAGATGGATGGCTTGAGAAATCGAGCACTCCATCTTGATCTGGGGGTTGTAAGATGAAGACGTCGTTTTACGAGAAGAGTTACAAAATTTATGTATAAGTGAAATATCTGGAAAGATATACCGTAGAGGGTGATAGTCCTGTAACTAAAATACATATATCTCTTTTGTCTTTATTCTTGAGTAGCACAGGACA
>CAZCNC010000020.1:0-9339 GCA_964500715.1 uncultured Candidatus Saccharibacteria bacterium
ACAAGTAATCGTCCCCTGGGGACGATTTTTTGTTATTCGTTTGTGCTACAATGTTTTCATGGATGGGGCTACTCTTTTTTTACTTCGCAAACGCATTTTTACCCGTGCTGCGCTTGCAACTTTCGGCACTTTTATTTTAAACAGTATTGGGGTTTGGCTATCAATTTACAGTATTATCTGGTGGTATGACATGCCAATGCATTTTTTCGGAGGCCTTTTTACAGCTCTTTTGATAATAAGCTTTTTCTTACGCTACAGGTGGTTTGCTGATTTTTCTTATAGAAAAACTGCGATTTTTGTATTAAGTCTGGTTTTTTTAATTGGTATTGTTTGGGAAGGTTATGAATTCATCTTTGCAATTATTGGTGGTCAGAAACACCTAATTTTGGACTCTTTTAGTGATTTATTTTTTGACTTAGCTGGTGGCGTACAAGCATTATTTGTTTATTTTCGTCATAGAAAGATGCTTGGTAACTAGAACTCGCATAATAGAACTTTTACCTGTATAATTTAATTATGCCAACTCATCCCAATCTAAAGCTTACTTTTGTTTCTGGTCTTGGCACTGCAACAGGAGCCAATTTTTTAATAGAACATCCTGGTAATGGAGAAAAACCTTATAAAATACTTTTTGACTGCGGGCTTACCCAAGGTGTTAAATTAGCTGATCCAATAAACTGGGAACCATTTCCATATGACCCCAAAGATGTAGATGTACTTTTTATTACTCATTCTCACGTAGACCATGTTGGGCTTATTCCTAAACTTTACGCCGGGGGTTTTAAGGGTCGTATAATTTCAACTGACGCCACAAAAGATATTTCATTGCCAATGCTAGAAGACACTGTAAAAATTCTATCTCACGAAAAAGACGAGAATATTTTAGCAATGTATACAGACGAAGCAATAGCCTCAATTATGAAACTTTGGGAGGGAATAGAATATCACAAAGAAGTTAATTTACCATATGGCTTTACCGTTCGGCTCTTAGACGCCGGACATATTTTAGGTTCAGCCATGATTGAACTAACTTATAATGGAAAGAAATTAGTTTTTACTGGAGACCTGGGTAATTCACCTTCAGTATTACTTCGTGACACCGAGCAAATCACTAATGCAGACTATATTATTACTGAATCAGTTTACGGTGACCGCAACCATGAAGGCAGAGAAGAGCGTAGAAATAATCTTGTAAAAGAATTAAACGAAAACTTTAAACGTGGAGGGGCTCTGGTGACGCCAACCTTTTCACTAGAGAGAACCCAAGAGCTTCTATTTGAAATAGATACTATGATGACCAACAAGGAAATTCCGCAAATGCGCATTTTCTTGGATTCACCACTTGGAATTCGGGTTACAAAAATATTTAAAAAATACACTAAATATTTTAACGAAAGATCTCAAAAAATAGTAGAATCTGGGGACGATATTTTTTCTTTTCCTGGTCTTTCTATCACGATGGAAACTCAAGATTCAATAGATATTTTACACGAACCCATGCCTAAAGTTATTATTGCAGGCTCTGGAATGTCTCAAGGGGGTAGAATAGTTCACCATGAGCATAATTATATTAGTAATCCTAAAAGCACTATACTTTTAACTGGTTACCAAGCTGTGGGTACATTAGGTAGAACAATTGAAGAAGGTCATAAAACCGTCCACATCGCTGGAGAAGAAGTTGTTGTAAGAGCTAGAATTGCCAAAATTTCTGGTTACTCTGGGCACAAGGACTCGGACCATATTGTGGAATGGTTTGGATCAGCTGCCCCTAAAGTAAAAACTTTATTTGTCGTATTAGGCGAGCCAGGCTCCTCAGCTTTTCTAGCTCAAAAAATCCACGACAACTACGGTACTAAGGTTGTCTTACCAGAAAGAGGTGAAAGCATTGAACTAGATTTTAGTTAGATTTTATAAAAAAGCTTAGTTTTTACTCAGTAGATCTATCTTTTTATTAAGCTCGTCCAGTTTCTGGGCGAGTTTATTCATTGTAATTTCCTCAGTTACTAATTCTTGTTCTACTTGTTTTACTTTTCTTTCTGTGGCTGCTTCTCTTTGCTCTTCTCTTTTAACATTTTTAATAATTATTGCATTACCAACGAATGTTTGAATAAATAGTCCTATCCCTCCTAAAATTACACAACCAAGAAGTATTGAAGCCACTGGGTCTAACATTAAAATGTCAGCAATTTCCCAAACTCCACGCCAAAACAATATAACCCCAACACCTGCTAAAAATGCGTGGGTAAATGGAATGTATTCAAAAAATTTACGAGCGCCTTCTTCTATTTTTAATAAAGTATTTGTTACACGGTTATTTTTCATAATCTAAGTATAACAAAACCCTAGCAGGACTTGCTAGGGTTTTGTGTTTTGAGTTGTCTAAGCAGATACTTTGTCAGCAATTCTTTTAAATGTTGCCGGTTCTTTTATAGCCAAGTCAGCCAGTATTTTTCGGTCTACAGCAATGTTCTTTTTCTTTAGGCCGTTAATAAACTTACTATATGAAAATCCAAACTTCATTGCCGCAGCAGAAATTGTTGTTTGCCAAATTCCACGACGGTCTGTTTTTTTGTCTTTGCGGTGTGCAAAAGCATGAGCTCCAGCATGACGTAATGCGTCTTTTGCTGCTGCCTCTTTTTTAGAGCGTCCATTTCTAAAGCCTTTTGCAGCCTTTAGTACATTCTTACGCTTTTTATTTTTTATAGTTCCTCGTTTTACTCGTGTCATGATCTTTTAAATTAGTTATTAAGCGTGTGGCAAATTACGGCTGATAAGCTTTGGTGAAAGCTTTAACTCTACAGGTTTGCGAGATGCAAGTTGTTTTGTGCGCTTTGCTTTTGCATTAAAGTGGTTTTGTCCAGCAACTCGTGCCATGATTTTACCTGTACCTGTTACTTTAAGGCGTTTTGAAAGAGATTTATTTGTTTTCATATAAAATATTATTAATAATTATTTAACTCGCTCGATTGTTATAATTGGACCCTTGGGACCCTTTTTATAAGGTTCTGAAACTTTGTACTCTATGGTAATAAAGTTTAAGAATCTATCCATGCGTTCTTTTAAGAATTCATCAGGCATGCCTTTTGATCTACCAGATAAAAATAATTCTACTTTTATACGGTGACCTTCTGATAGCCAGACAGATGCTTTTTTGGCTTTCATTTCCAAGTCGTGTTCGCCAGTGGCAATCTTAACTTGAATGCTTTTTGTTTCTGTTGCATGAGCTCCAGCCTTCATTTTTTTAGCTTTTTTGGCCTGCTCGTATGCGTATTTTCCGTAATCTGCTATTTTCGCAACTGGGGGACGAGCATCAGGGGATATTTCGATTAGATCAAGCCCCTTAGATTCGGCAATACGAATCGCCTCATCGGTTGTTATTACACCAAGATTATCGCCGTTACTATCAATAACGCGAACCTCGCGTGCTCGTATTTGGTTGTTTATTCTTTCCTTCAATTGCTTTTCACTCAAAACGAGTAATGGATTACCCTTGTAATATAGCCGAAAAACCGCTAAAAGTCAAATCAGGGGCTATTTAACTATTATATTAAACAATGGCTGCTTTGGCCTTGTTTGCCAGCTTTATGATCGTGTCTTCGTCCTCGGCTTCGCCGTAAATTCTAACAATTGGCTCTGTATTAGAGGCTCTAATTTGGACCCATGAATTGTCTTTAAAATCAAAACGTATTCCGTCTTCTTCGTTTACTTCGGATTCATTGAAAGCATCTTTTAAACCTTGAATCTTATCATTTAGGTTTGAGACATTCTCAACTTTTTCTTTTAACATTACATATTTGGGTAATTCAGCGACTAATTCCGAGATCTTTTTACCAGATTCTTCCATTAAGTTTAAAATTAAAGCCATACCAACAAAGCTGTCTCGGCAAAAATTTATTGGTCTAAATATTACGCCTCCGTTGCCTTCACCTCCAAACATACTTTTCTCTTGCTGCATCTTTTTTACAACATTTGGTTCACCTACGGGCGACAGTACTGTTTTTACCCCGTATTCTTTGGCTACATCAATCAAAGTTTTAGATGTAGACATATTTATTACCAATGGACCCGCAGACTCTATTGCATTTTCTTTTTTCAATTTTTTGTAAAAGGCTTTTGCGCATAATGCCAATGTATATTCTTCAAAAACTGGTATGCCATTTTCGTCAACTAATACAAGACGGTCTCCGTCTGGGTCCAAACCAAAACCAACGTCCATTTGGTATCCAAGTGTTGCGCGACCAAGTTCTTTTAGAGCTGCCGGATTGGGCTCGGGTGGTCTTTGGAAACTACCAATTGGTTCGTCATGTAATGCAATAGTTTCTGCACCTAGGCCGCGTAAAAATTCCGGGGCCATAATAGAACCGCTGGAATTTACGGTGTCTACTATTACTCGTGGTTTGGTTTTTAATTTTGTGAAGGAAGATATAATATGGTCAATATAATTAGCAGACAGTGTTGTGTCAAAAATCGCTTCACCCTTTTTGTCATTACCAGTATCAAAACTACCTTGCTTTATAAAGTTTTTAATTTGCTCGATTATTTCTTTATCAGCAAAAAAACCATCACTTGTTACAAATTTTAAACCATTGTATTCCTCTGGGTTATGAGATGCTGTGATTATTATTGCTCCATCATATGGCAGGGTTTTTGTTAAATACAGAACTGCAGGTGTTGTTAGTATCCCACCAACGGTAACATTTGTGCCGCTAGAAACCAGCGTCCCAGCTAATACTTGCTCGATTTCTTTGCCGCTTTCTCGTCCATCACGCCCAATTAGAATACTGAGATTTTCTTTTTTGTATTTTGTTTTTAGTGCATTTACAAATGCTGTAGCAAAAGTTTTGGCAGTTTTATCTGTTAAATCTTGTCCAATTATTCCTCGGAACCCGGAAATTGTAAGTTTATTTAAGGTATTTTCTTCCATTAAATCAGTATACATTATTTTTATTTTTAACCAAAAACTACCTTTATATCAAATTTTATTGGATGTATGCTAGACTTATTATATGACGACTGGGCTTTTAATTGTTCTTGGTTTGCTGATTGGTCTTATAATTGGCTTTGTTTTACTGCGTAAGCAGGGGAATAAAGGCAGTGATGGTGCAATGCAACTGCTGTTAACTCAAATAAATGAATTAACACGTAGTATTGATTCCAAGCTTCACGAATCCAATAAAAACATTAATGAATCAATGCGCTACCAGTCCAGTGAGACCACAAAAATAGTTCGAGATATTACAGAAAAAATCACCAGACTCGAAGAGACCAATAAACAAGTCGTGTCTTTTACAGACCAACTTCAAAGTCTGCAAGATATACTAAAGAATCCAAAACAACGCGGAATCTTGGGCGAATATTATTTAGAAACACTTTTAAAAAATATTATGCCTCCAGGTTCGTATCAAATGCAGTATACTTTCCCAGATGGGGACATCGTAGATGCTGCAGTTTTTGTAAAAGACAAAATAATACCAATAGATTCTAAGTTTTCTTTGGAAAACTACAATCGTATGGTGGAAGCAATAGACAAGACGGAAAAAGATAGATGAGAGAAACTTTTTGTTGCTGATTTAAAAAATAGAATTACTGAAACCTCTAAATATATAAAACCAGGCAGTGGCACAATGGAATTTGCTTTTATGTTTATTCCACATGAAGCAATATATTATGATTTGTTAATTAACAAAGTTGGGGCAATGTCTGAAGAGACCGAGAATTTAATTCAAAGAGCGGCAAGCAAGTATAAAGTTATTATTGTTTCGCCAACATCATTTTTGGCTTATTTGCAAACAGTTTTGCAGGCGCTAAAAGCTTTGCAAATAGAAGAATCTGCAAAAGATATAATAAAGCGTGTTGGGGAATTAGCAACACATATGAAAAGTTACGAAGAATATCATGCAAAACTTGGGACTTCTTTGGGTACTGTAGTAAACCACTTTAATAAATCCAGTGCTGAATTTAAAAAGATAGACAAGGACGTAGTTCGAATAACCGGTGATGCTGTTGGTATAAACACGCTATTAGTAGACAAGCCGCAGGAAGAATCTTAAAAATTATGGGACTGTCGCATATTCTTTTTCCGGATATGTACCGAGCGTATTATTCTCTCTACAGGGGAGATTTGTTGCCTAAGACCAAAGATTCTCAGATTGTTTCTCAAAATCAAATTGCTAGTGAGCTGGCCAGTATTTTACCTTTTATAAAATATGGTACAGAGCAAAATATTACTTATAAGAATTCTGCTTTGGAGATAATTCGGTCTTTACCAGTGCGTGAATACGAAGAGCTTTATCCATGGATAGAGCGCACTTGGAATGGTGAAGAGAATGTTTTGTGGTATGGCAAAACTGAATGGTTTGCTAAATCTTCTGGTACTACAAATGCTCGCAGTAAATTTATTCCCATGACAAGAGAATCAATTGAGCAAAACCATTTCCTTGGTGCACGTGACATGTTGGGTACTTATTTAGAGAGGAATCCAAATAGTAAAATAGGTTTTGATTCTGTAGTTACTATTAGCGGGTCAATTCAGGATAGGAACGAAGTTGCTAAGACTCATGCTGGTGATGTATCAACTGTACTTGATTTAAATTCACCTTGGTGGGCGCAGCTCTCTAAAGTTTTACCCAAAAATATAATAGATATTCCTTCTTGGGAAGAAAGACTGCCTAAAATAATAGAATTTTTAAAAGATGCAGATGTAAAGGCTTTTGCCGGTACTGTTACCTGGGTTTATATAATTCTTGATGAAGTTGTAAAAAAGTACGGCGTAAGTGATGCGTTAAAACTGTGGCCCAATTTAGAAGTTTTCTTTCATGGGGCTGTTTCTATAAAACCTTATTTGTCTGAATTTAAAAAGTTGGTTCCAAATAATAAGGTACATTACGTAGAAGTTTATAATGCATCAGAGGGTTTTTTTGCTTTTCAAGATACTGATGATGCAGAAAACGGAATGCTTTTGATGTGTGGGCATGGAATTTTTTATGAATTTGGAGATATTCATACAGGGGAAGTTTTAACAATAGATGATGTAAAATTACACGAGAGATACGAACTAATTATTTCGACGGTTTCTGGACTTTGGCGATATCGTTTGGGTGATGTGGTTGAAATTACAAGCACTGACCCAGTAAGAGTGCGCGTTGCTGGTAGAACCAAGGCGGTATTAAATGCTTATGGAGAAGAATTAATGGTAGGGAATGTTGATGAAGCAATTCGCCAAATACATGAAGAACATGGTTACTGTATCAACGAATATAGCGGTTGCCCAATTTACAAAGGTGGTAATGTTTCTAAAGGTGGGCATGAATGGGTTATTGAATTTGAAAATATTCCTGAAGACATAAATAAGTTTATAGAAATATTTGATAAAAAATTAAGAGAATTAAACAGCGACTATGATGCAAAAAGAAAAGGCGATATTGTGCTAAATGTGCCTGTGGTCCATGCTGTACCCAAGGGTACATTCTACGAATGGATGAAGTCTAGAAACAAACTTGGTGGCCAAAATAAAGTACCAAGACTTTGTGAAAAGAGAGAATGCCTGGGAGCAATTTTAGAAATGTTGGCAAAATAGAAGAGAGTCGATCCTTTTCACAAAATAAAAACTCCCGTATAGGGAGATTTTATTTTGTGGAGGTGGGGGGAGTCGAACCCCCGTGCATTGTGTAAATGTATATTAATCTACATGTGTAGACAGTACGAAAGTTTCGAAACAAGATATACAAGTACTGTCATTCAATATCTTATTTCAAATCATGAATTCATTTTCCCATTATGTCCATGCAAACTTAATGGTAAGCCAGAGAGTATAACAACAATCCTTTATCCTATGGCGTAACAAAGGTTGCCGTGACGCGCCAGTTTTGTTAGGCGAATGTCATAGTACCGAACGCGTAAGGCGAACGGATACTTTTTGCTGCAGTGTTTGCAGTTGAATTTGCATACTTTTTATGTGGATTATGCTCCACAACACGCAAATATACACTTAGTATCACAATGTCGATGCCGTAGCACCCCCAATATGAGAGAATTTGTTTTGTTAACGAGCGCTGTATTCTCGACGAATTGCTCTTTCTGTATCGCGTTTCTTTATGGTTTCGCGTTTGTCAGCCTTTTTTTTACCACGGCCAATACCAATAGAAAGTTTAATCCATCTATTCTTAATATACAACGAAAGTGGTACTATTGTCAAACCTTTTTCGTCGGTGTATTTAAGTAATTTCTTTAATTCGTTCCTATTTAAAAGCAATTTTCGAGTACGGTTTTTGTCATTTTCATCCAAGGTATTTTTTTGATATTCGTCTATCTTCATACCTAGTATAAAGGCTTCGTTATTTAGTATTTTTACGTAGCTACCATTTATGTTGCCACGGCCCATTTTTATAGATTTTACCTCATGCCCAAGTAGCTCGACACCGGCTTCAAATTTGTCGATTATTTCGTAGTCAAAATAGGCTTTTTTATTCTCTAAAATACTGGCCATAATTAAATACTAGCATATAACAATAAAAAATCCCCTTAAGAGGGGATGATAGTGTTTATAGAGATAAGTGTAAGGTATGGTTATTGTTTATTTTACAAATAAACACATTCTTGCCAATTATTGTATTTTTAAAAATTTGGACATACTTAATACCTCCTTTTTCTATTTGTGTTTCAACTGTGACCATTTTTTTATTTGGGTCCCTCGCTCCTTTTTCCGGGTCATCAACTTCATAACATTGGTAATTTTTTGGAAAATTGGAAAACAAAGAATCGTTTCTTACATAAAAATATGTCTTTAGAAAGTTCCTTATGTCTCCATCGTTATCTTGTATGGAATCTTGCGTGTGAAAATGGTAAACCAGGAAGCTTACTGAATCCCATTTAAAACCAATAGGGTTTACTCCAAACGCGTAGTCGGATTGGGCTTTTGATCTGTTGCAAATAAGCAGCAATATACCCAGGAATATAATATTTTTCATTTCCTGGTTATAATACCATAAAACTGGGGCTTTGCAAGCATAGTCTTGACTTTTTATTAAATATAATATATAATGCCGACCTATGAAAAGTAACAAATTTATGGCTATTTTAGCTCTTTTCGGGCTTATTTTGCTTAACACAGCACCCGTTTGGGCAGAAGATGTAGCCCCTAGCACTAATTTTGCGCCGGGTTGTACTTCAGATTCTGGCTACAGTGACACCACTGGAGAGTCTTGTGGATGTAACGGTACTAATTACAGTACCTATAACGGGCAGGCTTGTCCAACAACTCCAGCATATAATATTATCATTGATTCCATATTAGAAGACACTGGTGTTTCTGATAGTGATCACATAACTAATAACAACACT
>CAZCNC010000021.1:0-9329 GCA_964500715.1 uncultured Candidatus Saccharibacteria bacterium
AAGGTCATTACGCGCATGATAGAAATTTTAGGAAACTTTTCTTTTTCCTGAGGTAGACCATTTACCAAACCATTAGCCAAGCTAGATAAATTATCTAAATTAATACTTTCATATGGTGAAAAAGCAGTATGGGCAATTGGTCGACGCTTTAGAAAATCTACATAAGGCGAGCGCATGGATTTAGTATATGCATTTGCTCCACGGCGTAAAGATTCTAAAAGACGTAATCTTTCTTCTAGATTATGTTCTGCATTTTGAACATCTGGGTCTGCAATGCTGCCACCATCAAGCAACATTTTGGATTTTATTAGTACAAGTGTGGCTGCAATCGACAGGAAAAGTGTAACGTTTGGTAAATCTTGCCCCAAATGACCACTGACATAAGCTACGTATTCGTCTGTAACTTCGGCCAATGACACATCGGAAATATGTAACTTTTTCTTTTCAACTAAAGACAAGAGCACGTCCAGCGGGCCTTCAAAATTTTCTGTCTTTACTTTAAAAGTTAGTTCATCCATTATTCTGTCAGTCTTTTATCTATACGATTAATATCACGAGGAAATAGCGTTGCTTCTTTTACGTTTGGAATATTTAAGAATCTTGCGGTTAGACGTTCTAACCCCATAGCTAGTCCACCGTGTGGCGGCAAACCATATTTGAAAGCTTGTAGGTAAAAGTCGAATTTTTCTGGATCCAAACCTTTGAATTTCATTTTTTCTATCAATTGTTCGTAGCGATGTTCGCGTTGGTTTCCAGAAAGTAATTCAAGTCCTCGGAATAGTAAGTCGTAACACTTTGTACGACCCTCTATTTCTGGATCATCCATTGCATAAAATGGTCTTTTGGTTCTTGGATAATTTGTAATAAAAATAAAGTCTGAATTAAATTCTTTTTTTGCGTAGTCAGAAAGCCAGCGTTCATGCTCGGGTTCCAAATCTGGTTCTTGTGTGCAATCTACCCCAGTCTCTTTAGAGATTAAAGCTTGAGCATCAGTTAATTTCATAGTTGGAAAAATGTCTCCTTCTGGAACCAGTGGAAATTCGGCGCCTAGCATATCAAACTCTTTACTACATTTTTCTTTTAGTTCATTTGTTAAGTAACGCAAAAAGCTAGTTTCTAACTTCATTACGTCCATAGGCCCATCAATAAAACCCATTTCTAAATCAAGTGATGTGTATTCATTCAAATGCCGGCTAGTAGCATGTTTCTCCGCACGGAAGACATTTGTAATGGTATAAACACGTTCAAATACACCCACCATCATTTGTTTGTACAATTGTGGACTGGTCGCCAAATATGCAGTTTTGTCGTAAAAATAATCTAATTTAAAAGTTTCGGTTCCACCTTCGGCATCGCCCCCAACCAGTGCCGGCGCACGAAATTCTGTAAAGCCTTCTTTGTTTAAAAATTCTCGGAAAGAATTTAAAATTACAGCTTGGATTTTAAAAATTGCATTTTCTCTTTTACGGCGCAGTGTTAGTGGACGATAATCCAGCAAAGTATCCAGATTTAGTTCTGCATCATTTGCAAATGGTAATTCTTTGGAAGCTGATAGTACTTCTATTGCAGTAACTTCAAGTTCTACATCACCACCAACAATACTTGCATTAACATTCTTTTCTGGTCTTTTATTAATAACGCCAGTAACACGCAAAACCCATTCTGGGCGAATGTCTTTAGCAATTTCTAGAGCCTCGGTATGATTTGGTAAGACAACGCATTGTAATATCCCACTGCGGTCTCGAAGATCAAAGAAAACCATTTTGCCCTGGTCACGTCTTACATGGACCCAGCCAGCCATAGTTACAGTATTTCCTACATTTGCGCTTGTATCACGCACCAAAATTCTACCTTGCATATAAGGAGTATTTTAACATAAAAAGCCCTTTATCCAAAGGCTTTTTAATTAGTGTAAACTGGCTTGAAAAGTCTCGTAAAGTTTAGAAATTCCAATAATTATTGCATACAACGGGTATATGATAATGCAAGACAAATAGTAAGCCAAAGGGTCTTTATCCTTTAAACCAAGGTTTATTTTTTGCAGCCACATAAATAGAAATTGCAGTGGGATATAAAAAACTCCAAGAAAAATAAGAAAAACCTGCCGGCCTTGCGGAATAAGCAAAAAAATTATAGAAAATATAGCGATGGCGGTAAAAGTTCCCATGGCAACATTATACCATAAATGGTATTAAGGGTCTATATTTAACTATTTTGTATCTTTATATATTCTGCGACTTTATCTTGGTGCATTTGTACAGCATCATCCAGTTTACAAAATTCGTTTGGGTCCATTAATGTATAATATAAACCTTCGTTACCAAACTTTATTTCAGACTCTGCCATTCCAGTATGTTTTACAACAATAAAAAACACATCCTGTACACCATCTAAAACACTTTTGTATTTTTTAGAAAAAACTACATCTTCTTTTTTAAGCTCTAAACCAAGCTCTTCAAAAATTTCTCTTTTAAAAGTCTCAAAAGGACTTTCCCCTATTTCTCTGCCGCCTCCAGGTAAATCCATCATCAAAGGAAAATTAGGAGTTTTATTGTCCCTGCGGCAAACAATTATTTTATCACCAATATAAACAAGTCCTTTTACCCCTTCGAATTCTGTATTACTATCAAAAATTTCCTGATTGTCCATAAATTATTTAATTTTATTTTTTATGATTTCAATAAGTTGCGGAAATGGGCCAAAGCCATCATCTGTAGTAAAATGACCCGCGTTTTCTATGGTTATAATTTCTGGGTTTAAATTCTTCTCAAAAAATTCTTTTGTTATTTGGTATGGAACCGCCGGGTCGTCAGTACTTAGAATAGCTACAGACCAAGGCAAGTTTTGTTTTACTTTTTCAAAATCAATTGGTGTTGCAAGCCAAGGTGTAGCTATATCTTTTGCCTCGTCAGTGTCTTCTTCGTTTGTTAAATGGAACCAGCCAGCTACAAAAATAGCTCCACCAATTTTTGTATCTATATTTTCTAAGTATCGTAGTGCTGTTTGGCAACCAATACTATGCGCAACAATATAAGTTTCAATATCTGGATTTGGAATATTATCTTTCAAAAAACCAACCCATTCAGAAATTGTTGGAGTTTCCGGATGTGGAAAATCTAATGCAGTAACATCGTAACCTGCTACCATAAGGTCTTTTTGCACATAAGGAAACCAATCCTTGCCCGATCCCCCATCCCATCCATGTACTAAATAAATTTTCTTCATAAATTAAATCTTTCTTATCCAATTATCTATTGTGTTTCTAAGTATTTCCAAATGTTCAGGATTCCGAAAAGTATGTGGGGCACCTTCTACAACACACAATTCTTTTTTTGTAGTTTCTGGAATTGCATTTAATAAAATTTCTTGGATCTCAGGAGGACAAGAATCATCTTTTTCTCCAACAATAATTAGTACAGGCGTCGAGATATTTCCAGCTTTAGGTAATAAATCATGATTTAATCTTTCTTCCATATGTGACCAAGGTAATCTTTTTAATAAACCAGGTTTTGATATACTAACCCGACTTGTCCATCCGGTTTCCCTCCATTCTCTCAACTTTTCTGGCTCAAATTTTTCCCTAATTTTAAGACTTAATTGACCAGAAACAGAACCGCAATAAGAAATTGTAAATCTGACTTTTTCTTGAAATTCTTCTGTGTAGCGGACAACTGCATAACCACCCATGCTATGCCCCGCTAAGGCAAATGGTTCTTTGTACCAATCTTGTTTTTTTACCCAATCAATTACATCACATAAATCTTCATAATGTTTTTGAAAGGTTGCATCCTCATATTTACCACCTGATTCGCCAAAAGAATTTGTTGCGTCAAAATTTACAACAGAGTAATTATTTTCATAGAATGTATTTGCTATTTCTTTAATACTTGGTTGATTCTTATACCCACCAAGCCCATGCAAAACAAAAACTAGACCAATTGGATTTTCTGGTTTTAAAATATCACCTACTATTTCTAAACCATATCTATTTTTAATAGAAAATTTGTTCATAAATTATTTAATTAAAAGATCTTTGGCTTTATTAAAAAGTGCCAACATTTCTTCGCTTAAAACAAAATTAATAAATCTTTTTTTATCAGTTTCTGGCAAATTTGGTAAATCATCTATTTTCCAAGCTTCAAATCCTTCGGACTTACCTTCCTCTATTTTTAAATCATTAACACTACCCTTGTACAAATAAGCATATTGATTGCGAATAGCATTGTTAGTTAAACCAGTGACTTCATCAAAAGATTTCCTGTGTATTTTAGTAATGAACACAAGATCATTGGGATTAATATCAACCCCTGTTTCTTCTTTGCATTCTTTGGCTACTGTTTCTTCATAAGACATTCCTGGGTCTACATGCCCACCCACAGTTGCATCTAGTAAATCTGGGTAAGTGTCCTTGTCTTTAGCGCGATGTTGAAAAATTATTTCGCCATTTGGAGTTAAAAACCAAACATGTATTTCGCGATGTAGCAGTCCTTCTTTATGAACTTTTTCACGAGTTTCAAGCCCAATAATATTTTCATTATCGTCTATAACCTCGAGCATCTCCGGTGAATCACTCATGTTTTAAAACTTTGCTAGTACCTTGCGGAAGCCGCCTTTTTTGTCCGCTAATTCTTTCGCGCCGCGGGTAACAGTGGCAACACCTACGCCTAGCTTTTCGGCAATTTCGCGTTGTGGCATTCCAGCTTCCAGCATTTTTATAATTTGCCAACGACGAGCAATTTCTTCGTACTCGCCGGCTGTTAAGATATCAGCCAAAAAATCATGCAGTAAAGTACCAGAACCTGCACATTTTTTTATAATAGTATTTAATTCTTTTTTGTATGCGTCCATATTATAAAATTCCTACTTTACTACGTACTTCTTTTAATTTAGCTTCAGCTATCTTGTATGCCTTTTCAGCGCCAGCTTTTAAGACGCTATCAACATATTCACTGTCTGCTGCAATTTTTTCTCGTCTTTCGCGCATTGGCGCAATGAAATCTTTTAAGTCTTTAATCAAAGCCTCTTTAAGAATTTTATATTTTCCTTTATTTTCTGAATAAAAAATAGTAAGTTCGTTATTTACTCCTTCTGGATATTTTTTAAGTAATGAATGTATATTATAGACATTTAGTGGAATATCTTGACCAGAATCAGTCACAATACTCATTACTAGTTTTTCGATTTCTGCGTCTGTGGCAAAAAGCGGAATTGTATTACCGTATGATTTACTCATTTTTTGCCCGTCTATTCCTGGCACAACCGCAACACTATCCAATATCATTGGCTCTGGAATTTTAAAAGTTTCGCCAAATGTATTATTAAATTTTTGTGCAACATCGCGAGTAAATTCAATATGCTGTTTTTGGTCTTGACCAACTGGCACCACATCTGCATCGTGAATCAAAATATCTGCAGCCATTAGCATGGGGTAAGTAAAAAGCCCGGCACTGGGTTCTTTACCATTTGAGACTTTGTCTTTATAAGAATGGGCGCGCATTAAATACGGTACAGTGGTAAGACAGTTAAAGTACCACATAAGTTCTGTAACTTGCGGCGTTGCAGATTGCAGAAAGATTGTAACTTTTTCTGGATCCAGCCCAATTGCTAAATAGTCTATTACTACGTCCCGTGTTAATTTTTCCAATTGTTGTTTGTCTTGAACAGTAGTTACACTGTGGAAGTTGGCCACAAAAATACGGCAGTCAAATTCGTTTTGCATTTCCACAAACTGCTTCATTGCCCCAAAATAGTTACCAATATGTAGTGTCCCTGTGGACTGTATACCTGAAAGTAAAATCTTTTTTGTCATAGCTAAATAGTACACCAAAAGCGTTTCCCTAGCAAATCCACCTATTATAAACAGGCCTAAAAGACAGCTATTTTTTAGTGTGCTATATTGAATCGTATGGCAGACAGAGACCAAAGAAACTACAAAAAAAGCCCGTATGTGGACAAACGCAAGCTTGATACTGGTACTCGTGTTCCCCCACAAAGTCTTGATGCGGAAAGAGCAGTTTTAGGGTCTATTATGCTTCGTGCAGAAGCACTTCATGAAGCTAGTGAAGTTTTAACTAGTGAGCATTTCTACGCCCACAAAAATGGAATAATCTATGATGCAATGCTTGCCTTGCAGAAAAATGGCGAGCCTATCGACGTACTAACAGTTACCGAGAAATTACGTGATATGGGGCAACTGGACGGTATTGGCGGCCCATTGTATGTTAGTTCTCTAACCGAAGGTGTACCCAGCGCAACTCATGCTAACTACTATGCTGAAACTGTATACAAAAAATCTATGCTGCGTTCTTTAATTGAAGCTGGTAGCGACATTGGTGAAATGGGTTACAACGAACCAGAAGATATTACAGAAACTTTGGACAAAGCAGAAAAAAGAGTTTTTGAAGTTACATCCCGCCCTGGTGCCCAAAAATTTGTGCCAATGAGCGCCATGATGAACGAGGCCTGGAACCGTTTTGAAAAAATGGCCGAGAACGAGCATGAACTGCGTGGAGTACCATCTGGATTTAAAGACTTAGACAATCTATTAGCCGGATTCCAAAAATCAGACCTTGTAATACTTGCTGCGCGTCCGTCTGTTGGTAAAACAACATTGGCTATGGACATTGCACGCCACGTAGCAGTAAAAAGTAATATCCCTGTAGGAATATTTTCTTTGGAAATGTCATCTCAGCAATTAGTAGACCGTATGCTGGCGGCCGAAGGACGCGTGTCGTCTTGGCATTTGCGTACTGGTAGACTACATAACGAAAACGACTTTACTGCATTGCAAGAAGCACTGTCCCGCATGTCTAAGGCCCCACTATTTATTGATGACTTTGCTGGCAACACAATTGCCCGTATGCGGTCCGTTGCGCGTAAACTAAAAGCAGAACATGGGCTGGGTTTAATAGTAGTGGACTACTTGCAGCTAATTATAACGTCTCGCCAATACGACAATATGGTAAACCAAGTTACAGAAATTTCTAGATCATTAAAACAACTTGCAAAAGAATTAGATGTGCCCGTTATTGCATTGTCTCAATTGTCACGTGCAGTGGAGCAACGTGGCGGTAAACCAAGATTGTCCGACTTGCGTGATTCCGGAAGTATCGAACAAGACGCCGACGTAGTTATGTTTATTCACCGTGAAGACAAAGGCCGCGATGAAAGCGAGCGTACAAACATTGCAGAAATTTTGATAGAAAAACACCGTAACGGTCCAACAGGACGTATTGAACTTTTCTTTGACGACAAAACCACAACCTTTTTACCAATAGACAAAACCGGTCAAGATAGTAACAGTGTAAACCCACGGACCACAGGATTAGAAGGATTCTAAAAGAAATAGCATGGGAAATACTTTAGAAAGTTTAATAAAAGCATTAGGTAAATTACCCGGTGTTGGCCCACGCCAAGCGCGTAGGTTTGCGTATGCTTTAACACGCCAAAATAGCCAACTAGGAATAGAGGTTAGTAATATCATATCTTCGCTAAAAGGTACGGTTTTTAGTTGCAGTCTATGTGGCGCAACAAGTGTGGGCATTGCCCCAACATGCAACATTTGTAGTCGTGAGTCTCGCGACCCACGTACATTAGCATTAGTTGCTGGACAGGAAGATTATGATTCGCTCTATAATATGGAAAATTATCGTGGAATGTTAGCTATTGTTCCCTTTCCTGTAAAAATAGAAATGGCAAAAGATGTAGACGTCTTGAAAAAAAGTTATATCCCAAAAACATTAGAACATTGGCAAAATAAAGGATTAGAGGAAATTATTCTTGCATTCCCAATTTCACCCGAAGGTGAAATTATGGAATCTATGACAATAGATTATTTAGAGACACTTGATTTAAAAATAACTATCACCAGTTTGGGCCGTGGAATGTCACTGGGATCTCGCCTGTCAGAATCTGACGACGAAACTATTCGCTACGCACTGGGCAATAGAAAAAGAGCGATATAATCGCTCTTTTATTTTTTATCCAGTAGCTAGTCTACCCCAAATGGCAAGAGCGCCAATTATAAATAGAATGCCGATTAATAATTTGTATTTTTTATTATCTATATGACTAACCACAAATTCATAAGCCATACCAATAATAAATATAAAGGCAAACATAAATGCAAAATCATTCCATTGCCAGTTCCAACCATCTACAAAAATCATTCCCAGTATTGGTATTATTAGCATACATAATGCAAACTTTGCCCATTTTTTAGCTTTATTTTTCATACTAAATTATTATAATTTATAAACAGCAACTTTGGCCGGGCGAATTACAGAATCTTTTGTGCGGTAACCTTTTTGGATTATTTTGGCAACTTTATTGTCTTGCTTTTCATCATCTGTATTAATAATTTCTATAACGTCATGAATATTTGGGTCAACGTCTATTCCTAAAACTGGGTCGATAGTTTCTATGCCATGATCTTGCAAGAATTGCACACCTTGCTGGTAAATATATTCCACGCCCATTCGCCAGTTAGAATCTACGGCATTCCAAGCATCAGCATTTCCCATTGCCATGTCAAAAGTATCTAGCATTTTTATTGTGCCCATTACACCACGTTCAAACCCAATTGCGCGTGCACGCGCAATTCTAGATTCTTCGTCTTTTTTATAGTTCAAAAAGTCTGCTCGTTCTTTCTGCCAATTTAGTAAATATTCCTCTTTTTCGGCATGGACTTTGTCTAGCTTTTCTTTTTGTTTCTTTAGTTTGCTTTCACCAGAGAGTGAACTACCCCCAGAGTTTTCCTCGTCGGGGCTAAATACTACATCGTCAATATCGTCATTATGCATACCGCTATTATACTGATTTTTAGGAATAAAAAAAGACCGTATGAAAACGGTCCTTCTAAAAATCTTTGGTGCTGAATATTTTATTATAAAATAGGGACACCCTCCTTAGTCAATCGTGTATGACCAATTCTCGTACAAAATTGCTTTACCCCTGATTGCTTAACCACTTTCTTTAAAGCGGCACATCTTTCATTCCATTGTTTTGTCTCCGGTTCGCAATTAATCGGAGGCAACTGGGTTTCTATCAAGTTCTTTAATGCTTTTAGGCATGCAGGACTGTCGAAAACATCCTTTGGGATGGTAATATTGAATCCTCTATGAGGAGAACGCCTATCGTGTGCAGATGTTAAATATTTACACCGCAGATCAATAGTAATATCCTCATACGGGTTTTCCTCGGGGTCATTCAGACAACTTCTTATCTCTATATCCAAGGATATATCGGAAGTGTCGTCTTTGTCAGAAATGCCGATATAAAATGCATTATCACACGAGGACGAATGATTAATTACTTCACAGCCCGGGAAC
>CAZCNC010000022.1:0-8996 GCA_964500715.1 uncultured Candidatus Saccharibacteria bacterium
ACAGATTCACGAACTAGTTTTTCTGAAAGAATAATCGCGTCTTCAAAGTTTGCACCGTTCCATGTCATAAATGCGACACGTACATTTTGTCCAAGCGCAATTTCGCCGTTAACAGTAGATGATGTGTCAGCTAAAATGTCTCCAACTTTTACAGAGTCCCCAATGGAAACAATTGGACGTTGGTGGAATACGTTAAAGTTGTTAGTACGAGAAAATGTAACCAAAGTATAAGTATGGTTTTTACCATCTTTGTCTTTGATCATAACTTTTTTACCATCAACAAATGTAACAGTACCGTTATGCTTAGATAGTATTAGACGTCCTGAATCGCGCCCAGCTAATGCTTCAATTCCAGTGGCCACAAGTGGAGCCATTGGACGGATACAAGGCACAGCTTGTTTTTGCATGTTTGATCCCATCAGAGCTCGGTTTCCGTCATCGTGTTCAAGGAAAGGAATCATAGAAGTTGCAAGAGAAAATGCTTGGTTGGGAGCAACGTCAACATATTCAACATCTTCACGGCGGGCTAATCCTGGAGAAGTACGAATTCGAGATTCTACAAAATCTTCCAGAATATTTCCTTTGTCATCTGTTCTAAGTGCTGCGTGAGCAATAACAGAACGTTCTTCTTCTAACGCATTTAGGTAAATTATCTCACCTGTTATTTTACTATTTTTAACTTTAATGTACGGAGTTTCAATAATTCCAAATTCATTAATTTTTGCATATGTTGCAAGGTGTAAGATTAGACCAATGTTTGGACCTTCTGGTGTATGAATTGGACATACGCGTCCATAGTGAGATGTGTGCACGTCACGAACCTCTAGACCTGCACGTTCGCGTGTAAGACCACCCGGACCAAGAGCTGAAAGAGTTCGAAGATGTTCTAATTCGGCCAAGACGTTTTCTTGGTTCATGAATTGTGAAAGCTGGTTTGTAGTAAAGAATTCTTTAATACGAGCTTCCAGTGGGCGTTGGTTTAGAATTTGAACTGGAAGAGTTGTGTCTATATCAATAGTCGACATTCTGTCTTGAATGTTACGTTTCATTTGAGTAAAACCAACACGAATTTTTTGTTGCAACATTTCACCAACATAACGAACGCGACGTTGACCAAGATGGTCAATATCGTCTGATTTTGCATTTGGTGTAGCGTTGAGTTCTAGAATGTGACCAAGGATAGAAATTATATCATCAGATGAAAGAGTTCGAACTTCTAAATCTTTTGGATCCATTGATTTGTCGAATCTTTTATTGAAACGAAATCGTCCAACTGGAGAAAGATCGTATCTTTCAGATGAAAGAATTGATTCAATATATTCGCGAGCGTTAGCTTCGTCGGCTAGATCACCGTCACGAAGTTTTTTATACATTTCCAAATATGCGCCAGAACGGTCTTTTGTTGGGTCTTTGGCAATTAATGCAGTTAAGACTGATTTTAATTTTTCGTCTTTTTTACAAGCAGCAAGGATTGCTTCGTCAGTATCAAGCCCAAGAGCACGAAGTAATGTTACAACGTTAAATTTACGCTTTTTGTCTATACGCACATATAGACCACCATCTACTTCAGAATCAATTTCTATCCAGACACCACGCGCTGGAATAATTTTTGCTCCAAAATAACGTTTTCCTTTTAAATCTTGGTCTGTGAAGAAAACGCCAAAAGAACGAGCCAATTGCGGCACAATAACACGTTCTACTCCATTTATAATAAATGTTCCATGAGCAGTCATTAATGGCAAATCTGCCATAAAAATTTCTTGCTCTTTGTCAGAATTTAGAGATTTGTTTGTAAGCTTAACTCGGGCCTTTAATTGTCCTTCGTAAGTTACTTGATTAAACTTGGCTTCTTCTTCGCTACATTTGGGTTCTGAAAGGGAAAAAGACACAAAGTTTAATTCAAACTTTTTACCAGAATAATCTTTAATAGGAGAGAATTCCTTGAAGACTTCTTTAAGCCCAGATTCTACCAACCATTCAAATGATACGAGCTGGTTCTCAATAAGAGAAGGAAACTCGATCAACGGTTTCTTAAACCGTGAAAAAGTTTTTTTTGTGCGTGTGTTTGTTGCTTTAGACATGTTTTACTTTTCTATTAAAATGACAAAAGACGCGGAAATCAATTCCCCGTTTATCGTGGTTAGTTTTTATTTATATCCTTGTCGCATGAGGATAGTATAATTAGCCCGGAGGCGTTACATTAATGTGTGCCGTTCATTCGTAACTCATTCGGTGCACTAAGGATAATATACCAGATTGCCCTATTTTTTGCAAATAAAAAAAGCTACCTTTTCAGGTAGCTGTAATTTGTTATTTTCCTATTAGACAATTGGCCTTTTCCAGGATATCAGGAACCAGGTCGAATTTAAGCTTTTTTACGCCGTCACGACCAAGGTATTCTTGTTTTAACTGGAAATAAACCACATCTTTTTTCTTACCATTCAAAACTCCCTTTATACCAGTTTTGACATCCACGCCGACTTCAATGCCATTTTCGAAACCGAAAATGTAATCTTTGCCGTCAACATTGTCTTCAACTTTTGTGGCAGAGCGGACATAAAGTATTCCTTTATACCCCACCAACTTCAAAAAGTTCTTTTTAGCTTTTTCCTCTAACAAAAGGCCGTTTTGTTTATCCGCTAGACTAAGCCTTAGAGCTCGATCTAACATTTTTGGGCTCGTTTTATTAAAAACAAATTCGGTCCTGGCCAGCTTATCTTTGTCCTTATCTCTGAAAACTCCATCACCAAGAACAGAACTAGATTTAAAGAAAGAAAAGCTTGAATACAGATAGTCTTCGGAAATGTGTTTGATTTTAGTTTTAATAATACAGGCAGGATAATCGGTTAAACTTTTAGGTGAGATTTCATAACCTGTGATTAATCCTTGTTTAGTAAAGTTTTTTAATATCTTTCGCAATACTCTGCGAAAACAATATTTATTTTCAATATATGTTTGCATCGCAGTAGTTTTTTATTTGAAGTTAATTTAACTACTTTTTTGTTTATTTGTCAAATTTATTTGTTTTTCTTCTTCCAGGCCTCTATTTCTTTATGATTTCCGGAAAGTAGGATTTTAGGCACTTTATATTTTTTACCCTTATAAACCAATGCTTCTGGGCGAGTATAAAATTCGGAACTAGAGACTCTTTCTTCTTCCCTAGAGTCAAAATTACCTAAAACGCCTTGCACTTGCCTACTTATGCAGTCAATCAAAATCATTGCCGGTAATTCTCCTCCGGTTAAAACATAGTCCCCAATAGAAACCTGCTGGGTTTTTAAAATTTTATCAATTCTAGAGTCGATACCTTCATAACGGCCACATATCAAAATTATATCTGTATATTTTTTTGCAGATTGTTTTGCATAATTTGTATAGAACTTCTTCCCTGTTGGTGAAAAGTTTATAATTTTAACCTTACTCCCCTTTTTCTTTGCAATTTTATTAGTAATAGATTCTACTGCTTTTATTACTGGCTCGGCCATCATAACCATACCTGGCCCACCACCATAAGGACGCTCGTCAATTTGCTGCGAGATATTTCCATCGGGCCAAACCTTGCGATACTTGCCTGTCACAAATTTACGTGGATTAACAAAACTAACTTTGATTTTTTTCTCCTTTATTGCCCGCGCTAAAATAGACTCGGCCAAATACGAGTCAAACATTTCTGGAAATAATGTAACAATATGAAAATTCATAAAGACAATATAACACAAAATCCGCCTTTCGGCGGACTTGTTTAAATTACATTCCTTTGAGGTCAGCTAATGCTTCGTCCATTGTTGCGCTTGGGTCAGCAGAAACTGTTGTGTTCATTTGAGAACCTTCGTGAGATGAGAAAGAAGAATGGCTTCCTTCACTACCAGCGGGTTCATTGATTTTCAAATTCACACGTGAATTTGTTTTCATACCAATAACACGAAGCAGCGTGCGGATAGCTTTAGCAGTATTGCCTTGGCGACCAATTACTTTACCCATATCGGCTGGGTTTACAGATAGAGTTAGGAGTACCCCCATTTCATCTACTGTGCGGTTAATTACGACATCATTTGGAGAATCAACTAGTGCCTTTACGACGTATTCTAGAAACGCTTGATCATTCTGCATAACAGTAACTATATATTATTTCTTGATAAAACTCGTTTAGAGCTATATCTAATATACCATATAAAACAAAAGCAAGCTATTTTTAGCTTACTTTTGCTTCTTTCTTTTTAGTTGTTTTAGACTTCTTTGGAAGTACGTTTTTCTTTTGCCCTTCTATAATGCCTTGTGCTACTAAGAAGTTATGAACAGTGTCAGACACTTGTGCCCCTTCACTAATTCTTTTTAATACACTTTCTTTGTTAACTGTAAAAGCATTTGATTTTAAGTCGTAGTTACCAAGAATTTCAATAAAACGACCACTTTTTGCGGCGTTTTTAGAATCGGTCAAAACTACTCGGAAAGCAGGGTTATTTTTGCGGCCAAAGCGCTGTAAACGAATTTTTAACATGGACCTATCCTATCAATAAAACCAGGACTAGTCAAGTTGGAGTTTATGATGTACTCTATAAATATATATGAAGAAATTGCAGGCTAAGAAAATTAGCGAGAAGCGAACCCGAAAGAATGAAATTCGTAAAGACAAGCGTAACCAAAATAAAATCGCAAAAGCAAGGATAATAAAAGGTATTATCCGGGTAAGTAAATCTGGAAACGGATTTATTGACCTGCCAAATGGTGATTCTGTAATTGTGCCCAAAAATGAGATCAGCAGTGCTATTAGCGGCGATACTGTTGTTATTGAATTACTACCCCCACGTCGTGACAAGCCAGGCATGGCCGGTACGGTCATAGAAATAGTAAAGCGTGGCACAACTCATATTGCCGGAGTCGTAGACTGTGAAGGCAAAACATTTTTTGTAAAACCAATAAAAGCCAAATTCCCTTTTCTTGTTTATATTGAACCAGGACATTTAGAAAGTGCTGTTTGTGGTAGTGCAGTTTTAGTTAAAATTACATCCTGGCAAAGTGATATCCCAGGAAAAATCGAAGGCGAAGTCGTAAAAACATTTGGCCCTCGAGGTGAACACGAAACGGACATGGCCATGCTTATTGGTGAATCACTAGAGTCTCCCGAATTTACTGAAAACTTAATAAAAAAAGATCATTCTCTAAAAGATGTAGACGTAGAAAAAGAAATTAAAAATGGGCGTAGAGATTTTCGCGGTGTTCCAACCGCAACTATTGACCCAGATCGCGCGCAAGATTTTGATGATGCATTATCTTTAGAACAAAATAGTGATGGCACATATACAATTGGTATTCATATTGCTGATGTGTCTTACTACGTTCCAGAAAAAGGCAGTATTGATATAGAAGCTTATCGCCGAGGCACTTCTATTTATTTAGTAGACCGCTGTATTCCAATGTTGCCAGAAAGACTATCGAACGATTTATGCTCATTGCGCGAAGGAGTACCAAGACTAACCATGAGCGTTATCGTAAAAATGCGCCCAGATGGAAGTGTAATAGAATCATGGTGTGGCCCCGGAATAATTACATCTAATAAAAGATTCACATATGACGAAGTAGATACTATTTTAAAAAATAAAAAAGGCTTGCTGTACGAACAATTAAAAATATTTATGGATCTTAGTAATAAAATGGAATCTGCTCGTGTGGCCAGAGGCGCGCTAGTTTTTAACCGTGATGAAATAAGATTCGTATTGGATAAAAATGGTGCCCCTGTGGACATTGTACGTGAGCACAGTAGCCAGTCACACACTTTAATTGAAAGCTTTATGCTACTGGCCAACAGTATCACTGCAGAAAAAATTGAAGCTTGGAAAAATGGTCAAGGCAAATCACGCGGAATGTATCGTGTACACGGCAAACCAAATGAAAGTGCAATATATGACTTAATTATTTTTGCTAAACAATGCGGCATTCGCACACCACAAACTCTAACAAAACCAATTGATGTAACTAGACATTTAATGAAAAAAGTTGCAGGGCTGCCAATAGAGCCAATAATGACAGACATGGTAATACGCTCGCAAGCAAAAGCACATTATAGTGAGAGAAATATGGGGCACTTTGGTTTAGCATTAAAGTCCTATAACCATTTTACTTCCCCAATTAGACGCTATCCTGACTTGGTGGTACACCGAATTATTAAGCATTTACTGACAGATGGAAATATCCCATATGAATCTAAAGAACTTCATGACATTGCAGAACATGCAGGTGAACGTGAAGAAAAAGCAACCGAAGCCGAAAGAGCATCTAACCGTTATAAACAAATTGAATTCTTAGAAAAAAATATTGGCGAAATTAGAAGCGGGATGCTAGTTGGAATGACAGACATGGTATTTAAAGTAATCGACAGCGAAACCATGGCAATGGTGCACTGTACTCCAACAAAAATACGTTTAACACTGGGAGATCAAGTTAATTTTAGCCTGGACGCAGCAGACCGACTACAAGACACGCTAATAGGCACAATAAAATCTAAAGTCTAGTATGCACGACAATTATTCCAGAAAAGTTTTTATGTACCTGCTAATAATTATATTTCTAACAGGTTTAATTCTATTATTGTCACAATAAAACCCGCTTTATAGCGGGTTTTATTGTGCTACTTTTAGAGCGTAGTTGAATTAATACTTATTTTTTATTTTTATAATCCCCTCTAATTATTACAGCTCCCCCGTCTTCTATAATTTTATATAAAAGATGATACCCTGGGGTTTCCAACTTTCTCTCAAACCCAATATTTTTTATTTCTTCTATTGGGATATTTTGTATACCATTGTATCTTGCTCTGAGTTCTTCTCCCTCTTTTATTGCTTGTACCTCTCTCAAGAATAAATCCTTGTCGCTGTCATTAAAAACAATATTTATCTTATTTGAATTGATAGTTATCTTATCGATCATGCGTCTTTGGTCTCTTAAGCGACTACTACTTTTGCTTACCTTAGACATCTCTAGCCCGCTTAAAAGTTCTCTTTCAAGTTTAGCTCCTAAGTCATTTATATACCTCGCGTTGTCAGCACTTGCAAATTTAACTGCGTCATTTTCATAGCCTTCAATATCGCCAACTTTTTCCAGGGTTATAAAACCAGCCTTGTAATTTTCTCCCCCTTTAACTTCTCCATAGTATTCTGGAACTATTTTAAAACCAAGTCTACCAACTAATTCTTCAAAAGCCTCCTTATTTGTAAGTTCTATATTATGAAGCATGCTAATCACAGCTCGCCCTCCAGGCTTTAAAACTCTATTCATTTCCGCAAGAACTTGTAACCTTTCGTAATTTTTCTTGTAATATTTTATGGGGCTTGTTTGATGGAAGGCAAAACCAAGGTTCACATAATCAAAAGATTTATCTAAAGCCGGCAGATTTAAGTAACTAGCGCTTATAGTTTTCCCCGGTTCGTTTGAAAAAGAAAAATGTTCGGTGTTTATGTCTGTACTTATTATAGTATTTTTTAATTTTTCACTAGAAGCTTCTTTTAGCATCTCTGGGCCAGAAGCTATATCTAATATTCTCAGACCATTTATATTTTCTCCTCTTTCATTTATCATTTCTTCAAGCATTGAAGAAGTTACCCGAGCATTATTACCCTGGTAAGTCAGTCTACCGAGTTTTTTATAAAGGTCAGCGTATTCTTTACCACTTCTTTGCAATTCCTGTCTAAATCTCTTTTCTCCAGCCTCGAAACCTTGACCAAAATGTATCATTAGTTTTTCCCAGTCGCTTAAATATTCTTTTGATAATTCTGCATTAGTTTCCACATTTGCATTTGTAGCCTTAGAATCACTATATAAAAGCTTTTTCTCCACTTCCGTATTACTTATACCTTTTAACAGTTTTCTAACTGCTCTTTCTTTTGCATTACTATAGTTTCTAATACCTTCTTCAATAGAGTCTCTGGTTAATAACGTCTTAGAAGTCAATGGGGTTTTTAGCCCTTCACGGTAGACTCGAGCACGTTGCTGGCTTTTTTCGTAATTACTCCATGGTTCATTATAAAAAATTAAGCCGTCAGCACCAGAAAAGTCTACACCAACATCAGCAGTTTGCCCGCTGACAAACACAACTACCTTCTTATTCCCAGACTTAATTTCATTCTCAATTCTCTTTCTTTCACTTTGAGAAATTTCACCATGAATCTCTTCAATGGTTACATCTTCCGGCAAATTAAGTTTTTGTATTATGTTATTTTCACCTTTTATAACTTGCTCTATATAACCATTTACAAAAACTATTATTTTTTGATTTTCCTTTAAATCTTCATTTAAAGTTTCAGAAAGAGCTTCTACTTTTGAACCCATAAAACCTGGCTCTACTTTTAAAGTTTCAGGATTTAGTAGAAATTGTCTAAAGGAAATTATTTTGTCTGACGCCGTAAGTTCATCTTCTTCTAAAAGAATTTCGTAAATTTCTCTTTCTACTGGTGACAATTTTACAGAAATGTCTACTTCTTTTAACTCCGGCATTTCTATACTGCTAGCTAGTTCTTTCATTTGCATCCTCTTTAGTAATTCAGACCGCAGATTTATCAAGTCTCCATAAAGAATTCTTCTTACCATCTCCTTACTATCAAAATCCCTGTATTTTTCAGGGTATAAGAGTTTTAAGCTGATACCTATGTCTTTTACTTTGTTTGGCACTGGTGTGCCTGAGAGTATTGCAAGATATTTATTTTCTCCTTGAATTTTCTCTGATAAATTTATTATAGATTTAGAACGTACCCCGTATTCAATGTTTTTTAATTTATGAACTTCATCAACAATCATCATGTCAAAGTTAATCTCATTTAAAGCATCTGTATAGTTTTCGCCACCTATTTTTTCTTGAGAGATCAATATGTAATCAAATGATTCTGTTTTTAATTTTTCCAAATCCTTTTGAGATTCTATTAAAATTTTCGCCGTTCGCACCCGGTGATCGGATCGAGATGTCTCCCGACGGTCCGCGCCGCGTCATCTACTGAGCGTTCTGCTGA
>CAZCNC010000023.1:0-8627 GCA_964500715.1 uncultured Candidatus Saccharibacteria bacterium
GAGGACCTTCGCTTTACAAAAGCGTTGCTCTACCAACTGAGCTAAAGCGGCATAACTTGGTAGAACGATATCTAATAAATTAGACGATGATCTACCAAGTTATGAATATACTAGCACTTCTGTTTACATTTTTCAAGAGCCTATTTTAGTCTACTCTTTTTTCAATAGACTCTTCCAGGTGGGCCAAATCTTGCTTTACGCGTTTTATTTTTTGCTTAGTTTCTTCTACGGTTTTACGAACAAATGCTTTTGCTTGCGGGGGGATTGGTGGTACTTTTAGTTTATTCATTATTTTAACCACCTTTGGGTTCTTGTGCTTTGAAAGGTTTTTTATTTTTCTTAGTAACAAGAAATATAATTTAGAAAGTTGAACAATTATAAACTGAATCGTGTGCTTTATAATATAAAGCAATAATATTCCAATATCTCGCAATGTTATAGGGGACTCGTCTGCAGGGCTTTCATGGTGTAAACCTTGTATTTCAATTTCACCTTTTTTTACACGTTTCCATTGGTAGTATAAGATACCCACTACAACCAGTAGCGTAATAAAAAATAGGATTGTTAAAATAATTAAAGCCATATTTTATATTATAACAGTTTTAACCCAGGAATGCTGTTTTGAATGATGCAATACTTGCACCAGAATTAGCTAAAAGTTTTTCAATAGTTACTTCTGGATTTTTAATAAAGTTTTGGTTCATTAAAGTCATTTCTTTGAAATATGCGTCCAATTTACCCGCTAAAATCTTTGCCTTCATTTCTTCTGGCTTGTCTAGCGCTGCAATTTCTTCTGCAAAGACACTGTTAGCCGCAACATTTGCAGCTTCATCAATGTCACTGGATGTAACATATAGCGGCTTCATTGCAGCAATATGCATTGCAATGTCACGTGCTAATTCTTTTGTGCCACCGTTAAGCGCAACAATAACACCGCTTTTACCACTGTGTACATAAGATCCAGTAATTTCGCCTGTAACTTTTTCTGTTTTACCAATACGGATGTTCTCACCAACTTTTTGAATTACTGATGCAATCATTTCTTCCGCTTTAGATGCTAAACCATCTTCACCTTCGGACTTAACAATTTCTACAAGATCATTTGCTAGTTTTACAAAGTCTTCATTTTTAGCCACAAAGTCTGTCTCGCAAAGCAATGTAAACATAATAAGTCCGTCAGCAGTTTCAGCAATGGCAACAGTTCCGTCTGAAGTTTCGCGGTCAGCTTTTTTGGCTGCAGCTTCACTACTTTTTTTAGACAATATTACACGAGCCTTTTCCATGTCGCCACCAGCTTCTTCTAATGCTTTACGGCATTGCATAATTGATACTCCAGATTCGTCACGTAGGGCCTTTACTTGGTCAATACTAATTGTAGACATAATTAAATTATTTTGAATTAAAGAACTAATAAAAGTTTTACGCGCGTCCGTTGGCGTAAGCTTCTGCAAGAGCATTCATCACAAGTTCAATACTACCGCGTGATGAGTCATTCATTACAATAGGGTAGTCAACACGTGTGATGTCACAGTCTGTGTTAGCAATTGCAATAACAGGAATTTGCATTTTTTTAGCTTCAGTTACAGCAATTTCTTCTTTGTTTGGGTCAACAACTACCATCATATCTGGAATTTTCTTCATATCCACGATACCACCAAAGTTGCGTTCCATTTTATCCATTTCACGGTCTAATAGTAGACGTTCCTTTTTTGTATATTTTTCAAGTAAACCTTGAGATTTTTCATCTCGCAAAGTTGTAAGACGTTGAATACGCTTACGGATTTCTGAAAAGTTTGTAATTATTCCTCCTACCCAGCGGTGTGATACAGACAATGCCTGCATTTTTGCTGAAGCATTTTTGATTGCATTTGTAGCTTCAGTTTTTGTACCAACAATCATTATTGTTTTACCGCCAGCAGCTAGACCTCGCAAAACTTCTTTTGCTTTTTCTACTTGGTCAGCAGTAACTTCCAGGTTAATAAGGTCGCTTTTGTTTTTTGTAGCGATTATAAAATTTTGTGTCGATGGGTGACGACGAGTCTTTGTAAACCCATAATGAGCACCGGCTTCAAGCAAAGCTTGAACAAATGGTTTTTGATCCATATATAAAAATATTATTGATTAATCTCGTCCGTTTCTGCTCGCAACGGTGGCTCTTTAGCCACAAAAGCAACAAAAAATAGAGCACAGCTCTACATTCACGGACTACTAAAAAGTACCATAAAGTCACTAATTTTGCAACGATATATTACTTTTGTACAAGGGTTGATTTTTGAGCATATTGTGGTACTATAAAAACAAATATTGCTATGAAAATAAAACCAGATAAAGACAATAGAATTCCTGTTAGTGATGGCAAGGGCCATATTAACGGATATGTATCATTGGCACAAGCTCTATTTTTAATGAATGCAAAAGATTTACCATTCAGCGATGAAAAATCAATGGCTTCAATAAATAAGCAAAAAGAAAAAATATTAAAAATTGAACAATAAAATGAAAAAGATCTATTTTGCAATTGCTTGCTGCGTACTGTTTGCACACGCTGCATGTCAGAAAACCGAGAATGATCGGTTGGAAGACCAACGCAAGGTTCGTTTTACTGCGGACCCGGTTAATGGCAAAGTCGCTTTTGAAACAATTGATAATCCAACAAATGTTTTAAAGGATGAAGCTTATTTAAATACTTCCAACCCCAAACAGGGAGATGAAGGATTCATTGAGCAAGACAAGGGCGGCCTTGACCACAAACGTAAACGCTATGTGGTTGTCGGAGTTATTAAATAACCCCGAAACCAAAAACATCAAAGGGCCATATCAGGCCCTTTTTTATTTGCTTGATTTTTAGTAATTTTATTGTATATTTATATAAATACTACAAAAACATGGCAAATTTTATAGTTTTCTATGAAGTAGAAATGCAAAGTAGAAAAAGAATTAAAAAAGACATAATAAAACAGGCTAGAAAATGCAAGGATTTAATGTCACCTTTTAATCCAAATGAAGTATTGGTTTTTTGTTCAAATGATCATTATGAAATTGAACTTGCTGAAATTTTTATTTCAGAAATAAATAAAAAAGCTAAACTTGAAACAATCAACGGCTTGGTGAAGAACAAGGATGGTTATGATTATAAAAAAATAGCAAAGCTAATATCTGAAAAAAGAAAAGATGACGACCAATGTACCTTTGTTATAAAAAAGTCAGAGGACGCAGAAAAAGACCTAGAATTCTCTACTGGAATCATGTCCGCCCTTGAAGATAATATTGGTATAATGATTAAGGAGCGTGATAATTTTAACCCTCAACTAAACTAAAAACCTATAATAAAATGAAAATACAAAAAGTAAGTTGGACAATCGCACAAGTAATTGTTGGTGCTCTGATAGTTGCTTGGTTTTACCTAGCATACATACTATTAATTACACCAGTTCACATCATCGGCCCCTCATATTAGGGGGCTTTTTATTTTGTTTTTGAGACTTTGATTTATATGCGTTTTTAGGGTAGAGTAGTTATACATATGAGGCAATCATTCCTATTCACCAAAACCCGAAAAGAGGCTCCGGCGGACGAAGTTTCTAAAAACGCGCAACTTCTTATACGCGGCGGATATGTTCATAAAGAAATGGCCGGGGTTTACAGTATGTTGCCACTGGGTCAGCGTGTCTTAGAAAAAATAACAAACATTGTAAAGGAAGAGATGGACATTATTGGTGGTGTTCAAATGAAAACTTCTATTCTTCAAAGTAAGGATGTTTGGGAAAAAACTAATAGGTGGGATGATAATATAGTTGATAACTGGTTTAAGACTACTTTAAAAAATGGCAGCGAGGTTGGTCTTTCTTTCACAAATGAAGAAGCTTATTCTAATATAATGAAGGATTTTATTTCTTCATATAAAGATTTACCAGTTTATCCTTATGACTTTAAAACAATTTTTCGTAACGAAACTAGAAGCAAATCTGGCATAATGCGTGGCAGAGAATTCTATTGGAAAGCATTATATTCTTTTTCTAAAGACGAAAAACAACATTTAGAATTTTATAATAAAATTGCAGAAGCTTATAAGAAAATATTTAAACGTGTTGGTTTAGGTGATCAAACTTATTTTACTTTTGCATCAGGTGGCACATTTTCTAAATATTCTCACGAATTTCAAACCGTATCTAACGCTGGAGAAGATACAATTTATATAAATGAAAAAGATGGTATTGCTATAAATAAAGAAGTTTTTACAGATGAAGTAAAAAAAGATCTAGGTTTAGACGGTAACTTTTTGGAAGCTACCGCAATAGAGGTTGGTAACATTTTCTCACTGGGGTCTAAATTCTCAATTCCTTTTGAGCTAACTTATAAAGACGAAGAAGGTAAAGACATTCCAGTATTTATGGGATCTTACGGTATTGGTCTTACAAGGCTAATGGGTACTATTGTAGAAGTTCTCTCTGACGAGCGTGGCATTGTTTGGCCAGAAGCAGTTTCGCCTTTCAGTGTACATTTAATTGGGCTTGGCGAAGATGGCATATCTAACGCGGAAAAAATTTATACAGAATTAAATGAAAAAGGTGTAGAAGTTTTATTTGATGATCGCGTGGAATCCAGTGCCGGCGAAAAATTTGCTGATGCTGACCTAATTGGTATTCCAGTTCGTGTTGTCGTATCAAAACGTAGTTTAGAAGCAGGTGGAGCAGAAATTAAAAAACGCACAGGAGAAAATTCAGAAATTGTTGAAATAGATAAAGTTTTTAATTATGTTCAGTAAATTATATAAAGCATTTTCAAATGACGTAGGAATAGATCTAGGTACTGCAAATACGCTAGTTTATTTACGCAACCAAGGAATCGTTATAAACGAGCCATCTGTGGTAGTGGTAAACACTAAAACTGGTCAAATTGTAGCTGTGGGTGCTGCCGCCAAACAAATGCTTGGCCGTACGCCGGCGCATATTCGTGCGGTTCAACCAGTAGTGGATGGTGTAATATCAGACTTTGAAGTAACCGAAGAAATGCTTTCTTACCTTATTCAAAAAACAGAAAGAATCTCTAAAAAGTTTTTCCGTCCACGAGTTGTTGTGGGTGTACCAACTGCAATTACAAATGTAGAAACACGTGCAGTTTATGATGCAGCAATGTCAGGCGGCGCACGCGAAGTCTACATTGTAGAAGAGCCAATGGCTGCAGCCATTGGTGTAAGACTGCCGGTTAAAGACCCGATTGGTTCTATTATCGTAGACATTGGCGGCGGTACGACAGACATTGCCGTTATTGCTCTTGGTGGTATTGTCCGGTCAAAAAATTTACGCGTGGCAGGTGATAAACTAAATGACGACATTGTTACTTTTATGCGTGATGAGTTTAAATTGCTTGTAGGTGTAAAAACTGCGGAAGCAGTAAAAATTGCTTTAGGCACCGCTGTCCAGGGTGAACCAATGGAATGTCCAATTCGTGGCCGTGATTTAGTAACTGGTCTACCGCGTGAAATTATTGTAACTGATGCTGACATTCGTGCCGCAATGATGAGCTCTTTACTTTCTATTGTAGAAGGTACTAAAGAAGTTTTGGAATCTACACCTCCAGAATTACTTTCAGATGTTATTCATCGCGGTATAGTTTTATCTGGTGGTGGGGCATTGATTCGTGGATTGGACAAACTACTTAGCAGCGCTGTAAAAATTCCTGTTTATGTTGCAGACGACCCTCTTACTGCAGTTGCTCGCGGTACAGGTATAATATTAGATGATATAGATTATTATAAAGAAGTTTTAGTATCACCAGAAAATGGCTTACCTCCAAGATAATAGTTATTTTAATTCACCAAGAAAAAGAAATCATACACTAAAGTATGTTCTAATTTTTTTAATTTTAGTTTTATTTATCTTTTTATTTAGAAAAGCTTTTCGTAACTTTTCTTATAAAATAATGGTTCCAGCTATGGAATCTGGCACAGCTGTAGAGCGAGGTCTTTATAGTTTTACAAATTCAAAATCGCAGCTAGTAGAACGTATTAATTTTTTAGAATCTGAAAATTCTGAATTACGAACAAAACTTGTTGACTATTCATTGCTGGAAAATGAAAATAGTGGACTTAAAAATAGTGTACTAACAAAATCTAATTCAATTATTGCTGCAGTAATTGGTAAACCTGGGATATCACAATATGACACTTTACTAACAGAATCTGGAGAGGGCGTGGCCGTAGGTAAAAAAGTATATTCTTTATCTGGCGTGCCTTTGGGAACTGTAACAACAAATACAAATAAATTTAACACCGTAACACTTTATTCGTCTCCTGGCGTAGAGACAAATGCAGACATTATTTTAACTGATGCAGTGGACAGCGTAAATGTAGCTATTCGTGGCCGTGGAGGCAGTAGTTTTGAAGCTATTGTGCCTAAAGATGTAACCGTACCTGTTGGGTCATTAGCGACTATGCCCAGTCTTTTTTCCGAGCCTTTTGCTGAAGTTGTAAAAACAGTTGCGCGTGATGATACAAAAGATCAAATTGTATATTTACGGTCCATCGTTAATTTTCAATATTTACGATACGTTGTGTTTGCAGAATAATTTATGAAAAATTTTAATTTTCATATAGAAAAGACGCTGCCGTCTGGTGGCCGAGTCGGTTATTACGACACTCCTCATGGGCGGATTCTTACGCCTTGTTTTGTGGCTGTGGGCACCAAGTCTACCGTAAAATCAATGACCCCAGAAATGTTAATAGATATCGGTGTGCAAGTAGTGCTTGCTAACACATACCATTTATATCTTCAGCCTGGCGATGAAATAATAAGAGATGCTGGTGGGTTTCCTAAATGGATGAATTGGAGCGGCCCCACCATGACAGACTCTGGAGGATTCCAAGTTTTTTCACTTGGGGCAGCATATGGTAAAAGTGTTTCTAAAGTTGCAACAGGTATTGAAAATCTGCAATTGGAATCTGGTAGATCAGGTGACGATGTAGCGCCACTTGCAAAAGTTGGGTCCGAAGGCGTTTCATTTCGTTCGCATATTGATGGATCTCTTCATTATTTAACTCCAAGAAAATCCATGGAGATTCAGAAAAATCTTGATGCAGATATTATTTTTGCATTTGACGAATGTACTAGTCCAACTGAAAGTTATGAATATCAAAAAGAATCACTCCAGCGCACACACAAGTGGGCAAAAGATTCCTTAAATATTCATACCGAATTAGATCCAGATGGAATGCAGGCGTTATTTGGTGTTGTGCAGGGTGCGCAGTATGAAGATTTAAGAAAACTTTCAGCTAAAGAACTATCTGAAATGCGTGCCGCCAATGGTCGCGGTTTCGAAGGTTTTGGGATTGGAGGATCTTTCTCTAAAGATGACATGACTACAGCAGTAGAATGGGTTACGAAAATATTACCGCAAGATTTACCGCGTCATTTACTGGGGATAGGTGAACCATTGGATTTATTTATGGGTGTAGAACAAGGTATAGATTTTTTTGACTGTGTAGCGCCAACACGTATGGCACGCCACGGCACTGTTTATACAGGCGGTGGCAGGCTTAATTTGATGAATGAAAAATGCCAAACAATTTTTGAACCAATAGATGTAGACTGCAAATGTTACACTTGTAAAAATTATACTCAAAGCTACGTATCGCATTTATTCCGAGCTAAAGAAATGCTGGCAGCAACGCTGGCTAGTATACACAACATGTATTTTATAAATAATCTTGTTGCCAATATGCGCCAAGCCATACTGGATGACAATTTTGATTCTTATAAAAAAGACTTTTTGGCCAAGTATTATAAACAGGGTATAATTACATAAATAAAATTATGGAAACAGCAAGTAAACAAATTACACCGGGGTTTTATTACCACTATAAACACAATCCAGAAGGTGAGTGGAATAATTATCTCTATGAGATTTTAAACGTTGGCCATCATACAGAAATTGATGGTTTAGACGAATCCGCAATGGTTGTGTACAGACCTCTTTATAAAGAAGCTGGGGTGTATGGAGCAGGTCGTCATTGGGACGTTAGACCATATGATATGTTTTTGGAAAAAGTTACAAAGGACGACAAAGAAATGGATCGTTTTACTTTAATTACTGATCCAGAGCTAATTGAAAAGTGTAAAAACTTGGCACAAGAATTGTATTAGCTTTTAATAAGCCCAAATATCCTCGACCAGGTCGAGGTTTTTTTATTGTGTTATACTGTCTCGGTGAAAAGTAGCAAACCTTTCGTTCTAAAAAGCTCTTACAACCCAGCTGGAGACCAGCCGGAAGCCATTTCGGGCTTGCTGGAAGGTCTTAAAAAGGGTTACCAAAAGCAAACATTACTTGGCGCCACCGGTACTGGTAAGACTTTTACTATGGCTAATATTATCGAGTCCGTTGGTAAACCAACTTTGGTTATTGCCCATAATAAAACTTTGGCTGCGCAATTAGCCCAAGAATTTCGTACTTTTTTCCCAGATGCAGCTGTGCATTATTTCGTATCATATTACGACTACTATCAACCCGAAGCTTATGTTGTTGCAACTGATACTTATATAGAAAAAGACGCTCAGATCAATGAAGAAATTGATAGATTACGTCATGCCTCAACTCAGTCTTTATTAACAAGAAATGATGTAATTATAGTT
>CAZCNC010000024.1:0-8516 GCA_964500715.1 uncultured Candidatus Saccharibacteria bacterium
GAGGACTTGACCTAACAGACAATTCCCGCTATCTTAAAAAAGTAAAAGAAGATACTTTTGAAATAAAGGTAAAAGAAAAGGCTGAAGCAAACCGTGCTAATAATAAAGTTTTAGAGCTAATTGCAAACTATCTAAATGTCCCATCTTCTCACGTTAAAATCCTAAACGGTCATCACAGCCCATCCAAATTACTTGTAATTAGAGATTAGTAATCGTGCTATAATTATATTATGAACAATAATAAACCACTAATTATAATAATCGTTTTGGCCGTAGTTGCCATCGGTGCCTATTTGTATTTTGGCAACAAAAATACGGAAACCGTTCAAAATCCTCCAGTTACTACGCATCCCAATTGGCAGACTTTTACAGACCCAATAAAAGGTGTAACTTTTATGTACCCGCCGGATTTGGGTACAAAATATATTCACACAATGGACTGGCCACCACAAGTAAATATTCTAAACGAGTCTTTTAGTTGTACTGAAGCCGGAAATGAAATAGATCGTGCCGGTAAAACAGAAAAAGTTATATATGGTAAAGGCGTTTACTGCGTAACTAAACTTGTAGAAGGTGCCGCTGGCAGTATCTACACGCAATATGCATATGCAAAGGCAATGGGAGACAAAACCATTATTTTAACTTTTACTTTGCGCGCCGTACAATGTGCTAACTATGATAATCCTCAAAAATTAGAATGTGACGCTGAAAGAGAAGCATTTGATATTACAAAAACAATCGATGACGTCTTTTCGACTCTTAGACTCTAGTATTGTGCTTGTAATATAAGGGTTTATTATGCCTGTGGATAACTTTTAATAAAGCCTTGTATATTTAATTAAATGACATACAATGGTATATGAGGTTTGCAAGTATGACGGGTGTAACTGCAAAGAAATACTCTTAATAGCAATATTAATAGCATTTGTGAATCTCATGAAAAATGTCTCCGCAAGGAGGCCTTTTTCATTTCTGAATAGTATGTACTTTTTATATTAAAAATGATAAAGTATAGCGGTATGGCAAAAAGAATGGCGGTAAACACCAAAAATAAAACAACACGTTCTAAAAAAACAGCAAAGCGTATTGCAATAAAATATGCAGCTAAGACAGAACGCATGACAAAAAGTAAAGGTAAAAAGAAATAATTAATTTTTGTCTTGAAAAATCCCATAAACTGGGATTTTTTGTTTTTGGCTAAAACTGGGGATAAAATTGGCCTTTATAGAATTTTTTTTAGATTTATGGTATAATTTGCCTATAATAGTTTTAATCATACCAGTAATGGTAAAACACAAAATATGCCTGGAAACACATCAGCTCTAATGAAGCCTATGAATATTAGCCCAGACTTAGCCGCAGTTATTGGACCTGGTCCAATGCCACGTGCTCAAGTTGTAAAAGAAATTTGGGTTTATATAAAAAAACACAATTTACAAGACCCGGCAAACAAGCGCAACATTAATGCTGACGAAAAACTTAAAAAAGTATTTGGTGGCAAGGCCGTTGTAAACATGTTTGAAATGACAAAACTTGTTTCAGGACATCTTTCATAAGTATTTTTAGAAACACCCTGGTTTATGCCAGGGTGTTTTGGTATGTTATAATCGTTTTATGAGAAAAACTTGGATTTTGGTTACTTTAGTTTTGCTTATTACTTTATTTGTTTTTTATCGCAAAACTCATGCACCTACTAATAGTGTAATAAAAGATATTCCAGAATACTCTCAAAAAGAAGATTCTGAGGCTGAAATTGTTACGAACTATATAAAAGAAAACATAAAAACAATTGCTACAAACTCTCCTGTACTTGGGGGATCTTGGTATGTTGTTTCTGTTACAGTGGATCCGGCCCAGGATTCTGGTAGCGTTGTATATGAAGATGGACACATCCAAAGCAGTGCATTTTTTAAATATAAGTACACAAAAGATCTTGTAAAAATCGACAGTTTTATAGTTCAGAATTAGTGTTATAATAGTTTTATGAAGATACATATTGCTTGTGACCACGCAGGTTACGAAATGAAAGAGTTTTTAAAAGACGAACTTGCTAAGATGTCATATGATGTAATAGATCATGGAGCAAATACGCTTGATGAAGCCGACGATTACCCAGACTTTATTAAACCCGCAGCTGAAGCCATAACAAAAGACGACAATAGTATGGGTATAATTTTAGGTGGTTCCGGCCAAGGGGAAGCCATGTGCGCAAATAGATTACACAGCATATATGCAGGCGTATATTACGGAGGCTCGACTGACGTTGTAAAACTATTTCGGGAACACAACAACGCAAATGTAATTTCTTTGGCTGCACGTTATATCACAAACGAAGAAGCCTTGGCTGCAGTAAAGGTTTTTCTTAACACAGAATTTTCAAACGAAGAAAGGCACGTACGCAGACTTCTTAGTTTTTAAGATATGGTAGAAATTATCCCGGCAATAATGCCTCAGTCTTATAAAGATCTAGAGAAAAAAATAGAGTTAGTATTGGGCAGTGTAAAATCAGTGCAGATAGATTTAATGGATGGTAAATATACTAATGGTAAAACTTGGCCATTCAGCGATATTGCTGGTCATGATTGGCAAGATATCTTAGCGGAAGTTCATGGTATGCCTCACTGGGAAGCCTTGGACTACGAATTAGACTTAATGATAAACGACGTACCTAAATATTGGCAGGACTTGGTACGTATTGGACCAAAGCGTATTATTTTTCATTTCCCAACTGGCCCCGCAAAAGTAGAAGAATTAAAAAATTTTATAAAAAATTTGGATACATATTATAAATACGAAATAGAACTGGGCGTTGCATACGAAAATGGAACAAACGAGCAGGATATTTTAGATATTGTAGACGATATTAAATTTGTGCAATGCATGGGTATAGACCATGTCGGTGTGCAAGGCGCAGGATTTGACCAGACGGTTTTTCAAAGAATTGAATGGACAAAGAACAACTTGCCAGATTTTTCAATTAGTGTAGATGGTGGGGTAAATTTAAACACCATAAGATCTTTAAAAGACGCTGGCGTGTCACGTTTTATTGCTGGCTCGGCAGTTTACAATACTGAAACCCCATCTTTTGCTGTGCATGATTTAATGGAAGCCTTAGAAGAATAATGTTAAAATAATCCTATGAATCTTACTGATGAAGAAATAAAACATCTAGAGCAAAAGGCGAATGATATTCGTATCTCAATAGTAGAAATGTTAATGGAGGCTGGTAGCGGTCACACAGCTGGTCCTTTGGGAATGGCAGATATATTTACTTATTTATATTTTCATAAAATGGTCCATGACCCTAAAAACCCAATGATGCCGGAAAGAGATAGATTGGTTTTATCTAATGGCCATATTAACCCCGTGCTTTACGCTACAATGGCTCATGCCGGTTATTTCCCAGTGGATGAACTAAAGACACTACGCAAATTTGGTACGCGTCTGCAAGGTCATCCACACCGTGAATACATGCCATGGCTTGAAACTTCCAGTGGGCCACTTGGTGCTGGACTTTCACAGGCAGTAGGCATGGCAATAGCGGACAGGATGGATAATACAAATGCAACACATAAAACTATTTATGCATTACTTTCTGACGGCGAACATGACGAAGGTAATACCTGGGAAGCAATCTTACTTGCAGGTAAAGAAAAGCTGCGTAACTTAATTGCAATAGTTGACCGTAACAATATCCAAATAGATGGCTTTACCGAAGACATAATGCCACTGGGTGATATGGCTGCAAAATACGAAGCCTTTGGTTGGCATGCGCAAGAAATTGACGGCCATAATTTTGAAGAAATAGCTGATGCAATAGAGAAAGCTAAAGCAGTTTATGAAAAACCATCCGTAATTATTGCACGTACAATTCCAGGGCGTGGTGTCTCTTTTGCAGAAAGAGATTTTCGTTGGCACGGAGACCCTCTGGGTAAAAAAGATGTAGCAGGAGACCCTCCTAAAGAAGACCAGGTTAGAATTGCTTTGGAAGAACTGCGAACGCTTGGAGGTAAAATTAAAAGCGAACACGAATAATATGCTGAATTCAGATTTAAATTTAAATACAAAAATGTTTGACCAAGACGTGGAACAAAAACCAATCCGCGAAGGTTTTGGCGACGGGCTTTTAATTGCAGGAGAAGCAGACAAAAATGTGGTGGCACTTTGCGCAGACCTTACTGAATCAACTAAGATGAATTTGTTTGTAAAAAAATTCCCAGAACGATTTGTAGAAATTGGCGTTGCTGAACAAAACTTGGCTGCGGTAGCCAGTGGTATGGCGGCAATGGGTAAGATTCCTTTTATATCTAGTTACGCCATGTTTTCTCCCGGTCGTAATTGGGAACAAATTCGAACTACTATTTGCTATAACGATAGACCTGTAAAAATCGCTGGCTCGCACGCTGGTGTATCAGTTGGGCCAGATGGTGGCACACATCAAGCTATTGAAGATATTGCCATAACACGCGTAATTCCAAATATGGTAGTTATTTCTCCAGTAGACAGTGTGCAAGCTAAATTAGCAACAATAGCATCAGCCAAAACTCCAACTCCAACGTATATTCGTCTGGCGCGTGAAAAAACTCCAATCATGACAACTGACCAAACTCCCTTTGTTATAGGCAAAGCTTATACATATTGGAAAGGAGAAAATGCAACAGTTGGAATTATTGCTACCGGTGCATTACTGCACAAAGCCCTGGTCGCGGCCCAAGAATTAGAGAAAGAAAATATTTTTGTGACAGTGTTGGCATTACCAACGATTAAACCGCTTGATGTAGAATCTGTTGTAAATTTGGCTAAAAGTGTAAAAGCAATAGTAACTGTAGAGGAGCACCAAATAGCTGGTGGCATGGGTAGCGCCGTTGCCGAATGTCTTGCAGAAAACTACCCAATAAAAATAAAATTCATTGGCGTTCATGACAAATTTGGGCAATCCGGTAAACCAGAAGAGCTAATCGAGCATTATGGTATGGGCTTAAAAGACATCGTGCAAGCCGTGAAGAGTTTGTTAAGCTAAAACAAAAATCCCCGTTGAGGGGATTTTATTTTACAGTTCGCTCACTTTGTAGTTCTCTGGAGCGTTTTTTAAGTATTCTTCAATTTTGTCTTTTGAAAGTAAACCTTCACGTGCACCAACATATTGGACAACGCTCATGGCATTTATTGGGCCATAAAGTAATGCATCTTTTAAATCCATTCCGCTTGCTATCATTGCTGTGATTGTAGAGCTTGTTGCGTCTCCTGCACCCGTACGATCGACTGGAGGTTTTGGATCCGGATACATTGGCAAACTATAAACTGCATTGCCATTTGATGCGGTTAGGCCATTAGGGCCATCTGTTATTACAACAATCTTTGGACCAAGATTGTGAAGACCGTTTAATAATTCTTTAATTTCAGTTTTGTCTGTTTTTAAAATTATCTGAGCTTCTTCTTTATTGCAAAAGAATATTTCTGTTTGAGCATATATATCTTTTAATACCTCGGTGCCAACTTTTATTTGAAAAGTTCCTGGTTGAAAAGCTAATTTTGTATTAGGACGATTTTTGAGCCAGTTTGCGATTTCAGTATGAAAAGGCAATGCATGTTCGCCAATAGAAGAAAAATAAACCCAATCAACAACGGTACCAGATTCTGGTAGTTTATAGTCAAATGGAGCATGTTTAATTAAAATAGTACGCTCTGGTCCATAACGTAATACGTAATGATAGTTTGTGGGGTAGCGTGTATCTTTAAAAACAAAATCAGTTAAAACTTTTTCATTTTCTAGTGCTTCGCGCGCTTCTTCACCGAATCTATCGTCTCCGGTGGCAGATACAAGCGCAGAACTTAGACCAAGACGGGCTGCCGCACACGCTGCGTTAGCACTGTTACCAACAGCTCTAATCTCTACTACATTTTCGTAGGGAACTTTTTGTCCAAATTTTACGCATAATTCACAGTTGGCATTGTTAATATTACAGTGTACTTCAGCATCTTTAAGTTCTATAAAAGCGTCGGTTACCATGTCTCCAATGGCTAGAAATTGAATATGTTTTTCCATGAGATCAGTATATCACGAGAAATATTACTTATGCTATAATGGACGAATGAAGACATTACGCGATTATATTACCGACGCCGGAGAGCGCGGTGTTGCCATAGGTCATTTTAATATTTCTAATTTAGAGGCCTTGCATGGAATTTATAACGCAGCTAAAAAATTAAATCTACCAGTAATAATTGGAGTATCCGAAGGTGAAGAAAAGTTTGCCGGCCGTGAAGAAGTCGTGGCTTTAGTAAGAGTAATTCGTGAACGTGATAATTATCCAATATTTTTAAATGCTGACCATCATGCTAGTTTTGAGTCGGTGCGTGCTTGTATCGACGCTGGTTTTGATATGGTAATAATAGATGGAGCAAAGTTGCCGATGGATGAAAATGTTGCAGTGGTAAAACAATGTGTTGATTATGCTAGAGAATTTACAAAAAGAACTGGACACGATGTGTTAGTTGAAGCCGAACTTGGTTATATTGGCTCAGGTTCAGACATTAAAGAATCTATCCCAGAAGGAGCAGGTGTGCTAACCAAACCTGTCGACGCAAAAGACTTTGTGGACAGTACAGGCATTGATATGTTTGCGCCTTCAGTTGGTTCTATTCATGGACTTATTAAAACCGGTAAACCACATATTGATGCAGAATTAGTAAAAGAAATTAAAAATACTGTAAAAATACCACTTGTTTTGCATGGAGGATCAGGTTTAAGGGATGAAGATTTTACAAATGCAATCAATGCTGGCATAAGCGTTGTACATATTAATTCAGAAATTAGACTTGCTTACAGGGATGCCGTAGAGGAAACAATAAAGGAAAACCCGAATGAAATTACTCCTGCAAAAATTTTAACCCCAGCTGTTAATGAAATTGAAAAAGTTGTGGAAGCGAGATTAAAACTATTTAACCATATTGTATAAGATGGAACTTGTTGTCGAACTAAAAAAAATAATAAAAGGCGATGTTGATAATTCAGCCAGTTGTATAGATGCTCATTCACGAGATGCGTCGCTTTTGGAAGTTGTGCCAGAAGTTGTTGTTTATCCTAAAAATAGGGAAGATGTACAAAATCTTGTACGTTTTGTAAATACCTGGAATAGTTCAACTCCTCTTACCAGTAACGGCCATAAGCTACATATTACAGCGCGTAGTGCCGGAACTTGTATGAGCGGGGGTTCAATAAATACTTCTATCATCTTAGATTTTACAAGATACATGAATAAGATAATTGAAGTAACTGATGATTATGCTGTAGTGGAACCGGGATGTTACTATCGTGACTTTGAAGTAGAAACACTAAAGCGAAATCGCATTATGCCATCTTACACCGCTAGTAAATCTATTTGCGCAGTTGGTGGAATGGTTGGTAATAATTCTGGTGGAGAAAAAACAATTAAATATGGTAAGGTTGAAAACTATACTATGGAAGTAGAAATTGTTTTAGCAGATGGCAGTGTAATTGATGTTCTACCATTAAATAAAGAAGAACTTTCTCTAAAAACAAAAGATCCAACGCACGAAGGATTTATTTATAAAGAATTATTAAATCTAATTGAATCAAATTACGAAGAAATAATGTCTGCTCGCCCAAATGTTTCAAAAAATTCTGCAGGATATTATTTGTGGAATGTTTACGACAAAAACACAGGCGTTTTCGACTTATGTCGTCTTATCGTTGGATCTCAGGGGACTTTGGGTATTATCACAAAAATAAAATGGAGACTGGTCCCAGTAGAAAAGTATAGTAGTTTACTAGCTATATTTATGCCTGATTTGGAAAAGCTTGGAGACATTGTGGCAGAAATAGTTCCATTTAAACCAGAAAGTATAGAGAGCTATGATGATTACAGTATGAAGTTGGCCATCAAGTTTTGGTCAGACTTTATAAAAAGTATGGGTTTACTGGGAGCATTAAGACTGGGATTTTCATTTCTACCAGAAATGGGAATGATGATTCGTGGAGGCGTACCCAAATTAATATTGCTTGTAGAATGTGGTGGCCAAGATGAAGAAGACGTAAAAAAGCAACTACAAACAATTAAAACCAAAGTCACTCATTATGGTTTTGAAATGCGCGTTGCTCATAATTCTCGTGAAGCAGAAAAATATTGGAAAATTCGCCGTGAATCATTTAACATGCTACGCAAACATGTAAAAGGTCTTCGAACAGCACCTTTTATTGATGATATTTGTGTAAAGCCAGAATTTCTACCAGAATTTCTACCAAAGTTAGAAAAAATCTTAAAAGAATATAAATTAATTTATACAATTGCCGGCCACGCTGGTAATGGTAATTTTCACATTATTCCACTTATGGATTTAGATTCTCCATTTGGAGCGGATATGATTTTGGAAATTTCAGACAAAGTCTACACACTAGTAAAAGAATATCATGGTTCAATTACCGCGGAACATAATGATGGTATTATTCGTACTCCATATTTAGCTCAAATGTTTGGTGATTCTGTCATAAAATT
>CAZCNC010000025.1:0-7864 GCA_964500715.1 uncultured Candidatus Saccharibacteria bacterium
GCAATACGACAGATGGTCAAATGACCATTGGTAACTTAATCTTTGGCACAACTATTGATGGTACAGGTACTACTATTTCATCAGGTAAAATCGGTATTGGTGACGCATCACCCGACTATAGATTTGACGTTGATGCCGACATTGCTTCATCGTACGCTGCCGGATTCTTCAACGATGGAAATAACACAAATCGTTTTGGAGTTATTATTTCAGCAGGTGAGGATTCTGGTGCTGGAACACTAATACAATTTAATGATGGCGATGGTACAGATGTGGGAGAAATCACTTTCTCGGGTACAACCACAACTTATGGGACATCATCTGATTTAAGAATGAAGGACAACATCGTTGACACACACTACACATTAAATGATTTGCTAAACATAAAAGTACATGACTTTACATTTAAAACTGAGAACACTGGTAGGGTATATACTGGGTTTATTGCTCAAGAATTAATAAATATTTATCCTGATGCAGTCTTTGCTCCAGATGATGGGCGCATGTGGTCTGTGGACTACGGTAAGATCACCCCACTTATCGTAAAAAGTATTCAAGAACTTGATCTAAAACTTAGCGACATAACATCGTTAGATATTAATAACTCTAATAGTCTTGCAAGTAAAATTAAATTATTCTTAGCAGACACAAGCAATGGGATAGAAAATTTCTATGCAAAAATTATAAATTCGGATAAAGTTAACACAAAAGAACTTTGTGTGGGACAAGTTTGTGTTACCGAATCTCAATTTTTACAAATCGTAGAATCTAGCGGAATAAATCAAGGATCTGATAATTCTCCAAATCCAGCCCAAGTGGATCCAGAAGATTCTTCTACTAGCGCAGAAAATACTACAAACGATACTGAAAACTCTCCTTCAGAAACCCCATCCCAAGAGACTCCAATAGAGCCTTAAAAATATAGCTAATTTTGGATAAAACCCTTGCAAAATAGGGTTTTATTTAGTTTCTGTATATGCTATAATATACGCATATATGGCAGAGAAAAGCACATCAAAAAAAGCGTATGGCGCAGAAGAAATTTCAGTTCTAGAAGGCTTGGAACCAGTGCGCCGCCGCCCCGGAATGTATATTGGTTCTACGGGTGTTGATGGTTTGCATCACTTGGTTTGGGAAATTTTTGACAACTCACGTGACGAAGCAATGGCTGGAGAGTGTAATAACATTGAAGTTGTACTTCTTCCTGGAAATAAAATTCGTGTTGCTGACAATGGACGTGGTATCCCGGTGGACATTCATCCTAAAACAAAAGTTTCTGCACTTGAAACAGTTATGACAACACTTCACGCCGGAGGTAAATTTGGCGGTGACGGCTACAAAGTATCTGGTGGTCTTCATGGAGTAGGCGCATCTGTAGTAAACGCACTTTCTATTTATACTCGTGCCGAAGTTCATCGCGATGGTGGACGCTATGTGCAAGAATATTCACAAGGCAAGAAAAAGGCGGCTGTAAAACAAATTGATAAATCAAAGCTTCGCGGAACAGTTATTACTTTTGAACCAGACGAAGAAATATTTAAAGATCGGTCTTTTTCTTGGAACACAATTGTAAACCATTTTCGCCAGCAAGCTTATTTGGTAAAAGGTCTACGTATTACAACAATTGATGCTCGTGATATGGGCAGCGCTGTACTGGAGAAAAAAAAGACAGACCCAGATTCTACTTTTTGGTTTAAAGATTTAGAATTGGAATTACCAAGTCACACTTTTTATTTTGAAGGAGGACTTCGTTCACTTGTTGAACACTATACAGAATTCCAAAAGCCAATTCATTCTTCAATTTTTCAAGTTGAACGCGAACATGATGAAGTGGCAGTAGAAGTTGTATTTCGATACGTTGATGATGTCTCAAGCCGCATTGTTGCTTTTGCAAACAATATAAATAACCCAGAATATGGAACTCACGTTACAGGCTTTAAAATGGCATTAACACGTGTTATTAATTCTTATGCCAAAAAAGCTGGACTTTCTAAAGAAGCAGATGGTGGTTTTACTGGAGACGATGTCTTAGAAGGTCTTGTGGCTGTGGTATCAGTTAAACTAAGAGAGATTCAATTCGAGGGTCAAACCAAAGGCAAATTGGGCTCTACAGAGGCCCAAGGTGCAGTTAACACTGTATTTGGTGATGCACTTAGCGCATTTTTTGAAGAGAACCCAGACGAGGCTAAGGCCATAATAAACAAGTCTCTTTTGGCAATGCGAGCTCGTAAAGCCGCAAAAGCTGCAAAGGATTCCGTACTTCGTAAGGGTGCACTTGAAGGTATGACATTACCGGGTAAACTTGCTGACTGTCAAACAAAATCTGCAGAAGAATCAGAGTTATTTATTGTAGAGGGAGATTCTGCGGGCGGTACAGCCAAGATGGGACGAGACCGTCGTACTCAAGCAATTTTGCCACTGCGTGGAAAAATTCTAAACATCGAACGTGCACGATTAGACAAAATGCTTGCAAGTGAGCAAATCAAAAATCTTGTTGTGGCTATGGGTACTGCTATTGGAGACACTTTTGATATTTCAAAACTTAGATATCACAAAATAATTATTGCAACCGATGCCGACGTAGATGGAGCTCACATTCGTACACTTATTCTTACATTGTTTTATCGTTACTTTAGACCACTTATTGATGGAGGTTTTATTTATATTGCGCAGCCACCACTATTTAAAATTAAAAAAGGTAAAGAAGTTTGGTATGCATATTCTGACCAAGAAAGAGACGGCATCGTGGGCAAAGTACCGGATGAAATGATAATCGAGGAAGAGTCTGAAGAAGTAGAAGCTGAAGAGGAAATAGAGGAAGAAACCAAAAAGAAGGCAAGTACAAAATTCCACATCCAACGTTACAAAGGTCTTGGAGAAATGAATTCAGAAGAATTATGGGAAACAACCATGGATCCAAAAGTTCGTATCCTAAAGCAAGTTCATGTAGAAGATGCCGAAGGAGCCGACCGAATTTTTGATATGCTTATGGGTTCTGAAGTTGCACCGCGTAAATCATTTATTCAAACCAACGCTAAATACGCAAATCTAGATATATAAAATAAATCCCCGAAAGGGGATTTTGTCATGCATTTTTTTATTTGACTAATAATGCACCATCACGATCCTTTATTTCTTTCTCAAGGGTTTTAATAAAATCATCGATTGTTATGGATACTTTGTTTCCGTCGCGTGTTTCAACTGTTAGGTTTCCAGATTCTATTTCTTTATCTCCAACAACAATAACATACGGAGTCTTTAGTTTTTTTGCTTCATGAATTTTTTTACCCAAAGAATCTCCTTTTGTAATAACTTCGGCTCTTATAAATTTAGAATGGAATTCATTTAGCATTTTTTCTGCCCCTTCTAAGTGTGTTTCTTTTACTGGTACAATTGCAACTTGCAAAGGCGCAAGCCAAGTAGGGAAGTTGCCTCCAAAGTGCTCTATTAAAAATCCTGTAAATCTCTCATGTGTACCAAGTGGTGCACGGTGGATACAAAGCGGAGTTTCTTGTTTACCTTCTTTACTTGTGTAAGTTAGTTCAAATCGCGCTGGTACGGCAAAGTCTACTTGGTTTGTGGCTAATGTAAATTCTCTACCAATAGCGCTCCAAACTTGAACATCTATCTTTGGTCCATAAAACGCAGCTTCGTCGGGTATCTCAACATATGGAATACCAGATTCTATTAGCACGTTACGAACCATATCTTCTGTTTTTTTCCAAAGTTCTGGGTCATTTACATATTTTTTACCAAGTTTTTCTGGTGCATGAGTAGAGAAACGCATTATGTATTTTTCAACACCAAAAGTTTTAAAATATTTTAAATACATGTCGTTTACTGCTCGAAATTCATCACCAAATTGCTCCTCTGTGCAGTAAATATGAGCATCGTTCATTGTTAGTGATCGTACGCGCATAAGGCCAAATAATTCGCCAGATTTTTCATGACGGTAGCACATTCCGTATTCGGCCAATCGCAACGGCAAATCCTTGTAGCTTTTAGCCCCAGCTGCATAAATTTGGTGGTGGTGCGGACAGTTCATTGCTTTTAAATAGTATTTACCACCTTCATATTCCATAGCCGGGTACATAGATTCCTCATAGTACGGCAAATGTCCAGATGTAAGATACATTGATTCTTTGGCAATATGTGGAGTACGTACACGTTTGTATCCAGCTAAAAATTCTGTCTCTTTTGCAAACTTCTCTAATTCTTCGGTTATTGCTGCACCATTTGGTAGCCACAATGGTAGTCCTGGGCCAACGTGGTCTGAGAAGGTAAATAAATCCATTTCGTCACCTAGTTTTCTGTGATCACGTTTTTTAGCCTCTTCTTGTTGAATTATGTATTCATCTAGCTTCTCTTTGTTTTCAAACGCTAAACCGTAAATTCGTGTCAGCATTTTATTTTTTTCGTCTCCACGCCAGTATGCGCCAGCTACGCGGTCTAACTTAAAAGAATCAACTGGAATTTCTTCTGCTGGGTTTTTGCTGTGGCCGCCACGGCACAGGTCAGTAAATCTGCCGCAGGTGTAAATAGTTATATCTTCACCACGTTCCGCAATTTCATTTATTAGTTCTATTTTGTAAATATTTCCAGTAAATATTTCCAAAGCCTCTTCTTTGGAAACAACTTTATGCGTAAACTCTGTCCAATTTTTTAAATTGGATTTCATAGTTTTTTCTATCTTTTCAAGATCAGTATCGGAGATTTTTACATCACCAAAGTCCATGTCGTAGTAAAAACCAGTATCAATTGCTGGACCCAATGTTAATAGTGTACCCGGATAATGCTCTATTGTTGCAGCAGCCAAAAGGTGAGCCAAAGTGTGGCGGACATGTACCAGATTCTCAGTATTTTCCATAGAAGCATTTTAGCATATTCCAAAATCAATATCCATTTGCAAAATTAGCTTATTTTTGGTATAAATACACACATGGTTATTCGAATGAGACACACACGGGGCCACACAGGCAACCGTCGTAGCCACCATGCTCTTAAAGACATTAAGACTGTTACTGACAAAGAAACAGGATCTGTTCACTTGCGTCACCGTGTAGACCTTAAAACTGGTATGTACAAAGGCAAGAAGGTTATTGATGTTATAAAGAAGGTGGAAAAGAAAATAGCGAAAAAGCGCAAGAAGTAATTTCAATGCGCTTTTTCGTTTAGTTCCTTGTAACAAAATTATGGCAAACAGACATCTATCACGTAGCATTGTTTTGCAATCACTCTTTGAGTGGGATTTTCGCGTCCTACTTCCGGAAGCTGTTCCCTCAATTGTAAATCGTAATATTGTAGAATTTGCACCTGGGCACCCAGATGCAGAATTTGCGCGCGAACTAACAAATCTTGTTTTAATAAAACGCACCATCATTGATGATGTTATTGTTAAGGCTGCTCCAGAATGGCCAATAGAAAAAATTGGCATCATTGATAGAAACATTTTACGTATTGGTTTGGCTGAACTTCTTTTTGGTAACCGAGAAGATGTACCACCCAAAGTTGCAATTAATGAAGCTATTGAGCTTGCAAAAGCTTTCGGCTCAGACATGTCTCCTAAATTTGTTAATGGAGTCTTAGGCGCGGTTTATAAAGAAATGGGGGAACCAGGCAAACAAGACCTTGGTAAAAATGGCCATCGCAAAGACAAAAGAAATACACAACCTGTAATTGTTGATCCGGATACATTGCCGGTGGAAAAAAAAGCTGGAGCTGTAATTTATACTATTTTTAAAGACACAATTTATTTTGCTCTGGTGCATGATATATTTGGATTTTGGACTTTAAGTAAAGGCGGAATTGACGACATTAAAGATGAACGTGTAGGTGCAGCAAGAGAAATTAAAGAAGAGTTAGATATTGATGTAGAAATCGAGGACGAACTTGGTCGTAACGAATATATTGCATCACATCCTGTAAAAGGCAAAATCAAGAAAGAAGCTGTTTATTTTTTGGCCAAGGCCGAGTTTGTAGATTTGAAGTTACAAAAAGAAGGCGGACTAGACGACGTTCAATGGTTTCCATTGTCTAATATTCCCAGCTTAAATCTTTATGAAAACATTATTCCTCTTCTTGCGAAAGCAACAGAAATTTTAACAAAGAAAAAATAATATGTCAGATTTTAAGAAATTTGAAAAAGAAATAGGCATACAATTTAATAACAAAGACATTTTAACCCAAGCGTTTATTCATCGTTCTTATTTAAATGAAAATTCAAAACTTGGTATTGGACACAATGAAAGACTGGAATTTTTAGGGGATGCAGTTTTGGAATTAGTTGTTACAGACTTTTTATACAAGAATTATCCAAATAGTGCCGAAGGTGAATTAACTGCATATCGCTCTGCACTTGTGAACGCAAATATTATTGGTGAAGTTGCGGTAGAACTTTCCATGGGAGAATATCTGTTGCTTTCCAAGGGCGAAACAAGAGACATTGGTAAAGCACGAACCTATATTTTAGCTAATACTTATGAAGCCGTAGTTGGTGCAATTTACGAAGACCAAGGCTATGATGTAGCCAAAGATTTTATTCAAAAAACTTTACTTCCAAGGTTAGATGAAATTGTAAAGAAAAAACTTTGGCGCGACTCTAAAAGTTTAGTACAAGAGAAGTCTCAAGAATACTTGTCACTTACTCCGGCATACAGAGTTATTCATGAATCAGGTCCAGACCATGACAAGCATTTTACTGTTGGAATATTCTTTGGCGAAGAACGCATTGCCGAAGGCAAAGGCCACAGTAAACAAGAAGCCGAGCAAAATGCGGCCAGAGCTGCGCTTGAAAAGAAAAAGTGGCTTGATTAATATTGTCGTATGTTAAAGTCAATCGAAATTTCTGGTTTCAAGTCTTTTGGTAAAAAGGCTTTAATTTCTATTGATACTCCAATTACATCTGTTGTCGGTCCTAATGGGTCCGGGAAGAGTAATGTTGTAGAAGCAGTAAGATTCGTGTTGGGGGAACAATCCATGAAATCTCTACGTGGCAAGGGCCAGTCGGATTTACTTTTTAAGGGTTCCAAATTTGTATCATCTGCAAATAAACTACGTGTTGCAATTAATTTTGATAATAAAAAAAGGCTACTTTCACTTGCAAATGATTCTGGTAAAAATTTATCTTTAGATTTTGATACTGTAACAGTTGCGCGTGAACTATATGCTGATGGTAAAAGTATTTATTCTATACAAGGTAGCGAGGTTAGACTGAAAGACGTTACCGACTTACTATCTACTGTTCACATTGGTGCATCTGGGCATCACATAATTTCACAAGGTGAGGCTGATAGACTGCTAACAGCTAATGCGCGCGAACGTCGAGCCATGATAGACGATGCATTGGGGTTACGTGTGTATGAACTACGTATTCGCGATGCTGAAAGAAAACTTGAAAAAGCTAAACAAAATATGGGAGAAATTGAAGCTGCCAGAAGAGAGCTAACCCCACATTTAAGATTTTTGGAAAAACAAGTTCAGAAATTATCAGAAGCTGAAGAGGCAAGAAGAGAACTTAGTATTAGATATTTTAATTACGAAAAAAGTTCGCTGGCAATCATTCAAGAAAAAGAAGAATCTCTAAAGAAAGGATTATTCAAAATTGAAAATGAGCTGGAAAAATATATTGATCAAGCTGAAGAAGTCGTAGAAAATCATGAAGATGAACTTGGTCCATTAAAAGAATCATTGTCACGAATTAGTGGTGAAAAAGCGGCTCTACTTCGCAGCCGTGAGACTTTAGAGCGTAGCTTAGGACGCACCGAAGGTTTAATTCAAGCCTTACAAATGCCAAGAAATTCAACATCTGGCCAAAGTGGCGTTGTTAGTATTTCAAGAAATGATTTTATAAATTTTTGTACTAACG
>CAZCNC010000026.1:0-7850 GCA_964500715.1 uncultured Candidatus Saccharibacteria bacterium
TCATTTTACTTGTCACACATGGGTCATGCGTGTAAGTAAATTATAGCAAAATTAGGTACCGATACCAACAAAAATTCTTAGAGATTTAGCGTAATTCCAAGCCTTTTATTTCAAGTAATTTATTGTTAATTTGCTTAACAAAATTTTCTACTTCTTCACCAGTCAAAGTCTTATCAAAGCTTTGAAAAACTAACCTAAAAGCATACGAAGTTCTGCCATCTTTTGTAAAAGTATCGAAAAGTGTTGGACCAACTACTACCATTTCTCCCATGCTGTTTTTTATTTTTTCTGTAATCTCATTTTCTTTCGTACCCGCATCTACCCAGACAGAAATATCGCGAGTTACAAATGGATATTGAGACCATATGGTGAAGCCATTGAGTAATTTTTCTGTGTCTGGTGAGCCAACCCGAGGACCAGAAAAATTACTTAATGGTGAAGCCTCTGGCGAAGCGTACTGGTGAAGTTCAAATTCTTTTGCTTCTTTTTTATCAATATAAGCAACATGAATTTCTTCATTGTCATTATTAAAAATAGTACCAATTTCAAAAATCTTTACTTCATTTAATCCAAGCAATGGTGCATTATTTTTGTTTAATTCATAAGATTCTTTAAGACCGTCCAGCAAATTTGTGCGTAAAAAGTCTTTACCTTTTAGCCCACGTGCTACTTGCACATCGCCCTTTTTGGTAAAGCTATATGTCATGACTTCTTTATAACCTTTTGAGATTAAATCGTTTCTGACATTATCTACTTTTGTATAAATTTCATTTTCTTTAGACGTGAATTTTGCAACTGGTAGAATTGGTAGAATTTTACTGTAGCCATAAATACGGCCAATTTCTTCTACCATATCAACTTTATTTTTTAAATCCTGACGATCTACAGGTTCGGTAACCCGAAAGACACCTTCAAGAAATGTGTATTCAAAATTATAATTTTTTAGTATTTTATGGATTTCTTCAACTTCAATTAACACGCCCAGTTTTTTGTTTACATAATCTTCCGTAAAAGAAATTGTGTGGAAATTTTCCAAATCTTTTTCTCTTGGATAAACGTCAATGATATCTTCAAAAACCGCATCTGGGCACATCTCGCAAATAAGAGCACTTAGTTCAAGCATTGCGTAGCTACAAAGTTCAGGAGATAAATTATTTTCAAAGCGCTTGGCTGCGTCTGACAGAACTCCAATACGGCGAGCAGTTTTGCGAACTGTAGTTGGATCAAAATTTGCAACTTCTATAACAATATCTTTTGTTTGATCTGTAATACCAGAATTTGTAGAACCTTTTACACCACCAAGAGCTAAAGTTTCTCTTTTTGAATTGGCAACCACAATGTCAGTACTTTTTAAAGTTGCAGTAATAGGTTCGCGACCAACAAGTTCCAATGTCTCACCTTCTTTTGCATTTCTTAAAACAATGCGTTGATCTTGAAATTTTGATAAGTCAAAAGCGTGTGTTGGATTACCACAATTAAACATTGTTAAATTTGTAGCATCAACAATATTATTAATACTGCGCTGTCCAATAGACTCTAAATGCTTTACTACCCAGTCTGGCGATGGACCGACTTTGATATTGCGAATTATGCGAGCAGTATAACGACGAACATTTTCCGTTTCCAATTCTATTTCTAGATAAGTTCCTCTTCTTTCTTTTTTTGCAAGAATGTTTTTATAAGTTTCCGTTGGGTCCGTAAAAGAAATTCCTAATTGCCCGGCAATCTCTTGAGAGATACCTTTATGTGAAAGCAAATCCCCTGCACGGTTTGGTAAAATATTTACGTCAAAAATAGTATCACCATCTGGTAATTTCTCCATTCCTTCGACTTCTGTAAGGTGATAGGTCAAAACATCGTGCAATTCTTCGGCACTGGGTCCATCTGGGATATACCATTTTAGCCAGTTGTAGCTAACTTTCATAAGGCCAGTTTAGCATAAAAACTGCCTAAAATCATAATGTTTTATAAAGAAATTGTAGCCAAAAGTATGGCTGAAGCAACGGCAATAACAAGGCCGAATTTTTGATGTTTTACAATTTTTTCCTTGTTAATAAAGATCCCAATTAAAACAACAATTATTATATAGCTTTCACTAAGTGCGACTACAATGCCAATAGGGGCCAGGGCCATTGCGGCCACAAATGCAACCCAAGCTAAGTTGTCAAAAAATGACATTGTGAAAAGAAGTTTTTTATGTTGTCGAATGTCTTTAAATAATTTACCAATACGACCACGATATAGCAAATAAATACCAGTCAGAACCATTATTATAAGAGATGTTATAAAGTTTGTAACTAGCGAATCAGTAAAGCGTCCACTTAGACCCATGAAAAAATTTGCTGTACCCATAAAACACGCAGCAAGGACCGCAATTAGTGCGCCCTTTTCTAAAAAATGTTTAGCTTTGATTTTGCCGCCACGAAATGAGACAAAAGCCAAACCAACAATTAAAAAAGCAATTGTGACTATTTGTAAAATACTTAAATGTTCGCGCAGTAAAATATAAGCAAGCAATGCCGAGACTGGAATTTCTAATGACCAAATTGGCTCTACTACAGCCAGCTTACCCTCGCGCAATGCCTCAAAGTCCAGCAAGGCTGCAAAGAAAAGTATAAGTCCTGCTAAAAGTAAAGCCGGGAGTGCGCTGCCAGCAGTGGTAAATAAAGTCCAAGATTTACCTGCAACAAATGGCAAAATTACAATAACACCAAATGTGCTGATTATAAAAAGACTTTCCCAGTTGCCAATTGTGCGAGTTGTTTTTTGAATTAAAACGTCCCCTATACCCCACGACAGCATTGCAACAACAGCAAAAATTATTCCAAGTTCCATATTATTCGTATTGCTGATTTGCACCACTTTCAAAACGATTAATAATTTCTGAACATTTTTTAAACTTTGGATTGTTGAAGTCTATGAAGTCATTCGATAAAAAGTTGTTACACATTTTTACTTCATTTAAATATATACTCCTTTCAGACTCTATTCTCTGTTTTTCTTCAGGTGAAACCCTTGACCAACCATCTCCTAATTTAGATATTAAAGACAATAAAATTGTAAAAATAACTAGAACGATAGCTGACCCTAGTAAATTCTCAATCCATTGTCTAATTTTTTCTTTTTTCATTTTATTTTTTAGGGAAAATTCTAACAAAATAAGCATTTTTTCTATCTAGATCTATCTTAGATTTAAATCCCAATTCTTTTCTTATTACATTTCTCATGTCAACAATTATAGAAAGGTTAATATCTTTCTGAAAAATTATTTTTCTAAAAACTTCTAATAGGTCTTTGGAATCACAACAAGTTGCAACTTTATTATATATCTTTCTTACTTTTATAGTGTCTACTTCCTCTATGTCCATAACACCTCTGAAGTCTGGCCAATCTATGTTACTTAAAATTGCATCAGCAGTGTCTAAGGCTTCAAGACATGCTTCTCTTTTCATATTCCATCTTTCACTTTTTCTTCTCTGTCTTTCTTGTAAGATCAAGGTAACTAAACCAGAAGTAATTAATGCTGGCAGAACTGAGACTAAAAATATTTCTAAAAGTTTATTCATCATGAATTTAAAATTGATTTAATCTTAAGTCGCCTTGGTAGAAAAGTCTTACATCTGGAATTCCCCATTTGATCATGGCAATACGGTCCAGGCCTCCACCAAATGCAAAACCTTGGACTTTTTCGGGGTCAAGACCTGCATTAGTAAGCACTTGTGGATGAAGCATTCCACCGCCCATCATTTCCAGCCATTTGCCGTTAAATTTTGCATGGACCTCCACCGATGGCTCAGTAAAAGGAAAGAAGCTGGGGCGAAATTCTATTTCGCAATTTTCACCCAAAACTTTTTTATAAAATTCTATTAGCACGGCCTTCATATTAGCCAGTGTAATATTCTCACCCACCATAAACCCATCTATTTGGTAGAATTGCATTTCATGTGTTGCGTCTGTGGCTTCATTACGAAAAACTTTACCAATGGAAATATAAGCTCCATTAGTTTCCCCATTCTTAGCCATTTCTTCTAACATTCTGGCAGTTGTATTTGTGTTATGAGTGCGCAGCACTTTATCGGCTGCATTTTTAATATAAAAAGTATCCTGCATGTCTCTGGCCGGGTGATCTTTAGGAACATTTAGTGCATCAAAATTATGCCATGTATCGTCCAATTCTGGCCCATTGGCAACAGAAAAACCAAGACTCTGAAATAAATCATAGGCCTCTTTGGTAAGAATAGTTAAAGGATGCATAGCACAATAGTACCTTTTTTAGAGGCTTTTTTCAAACCGCTGTTAAGCAGCCAAAAGCTCATTTATAGTCGTGCGAGTTTGACCATCAACAATACCATCGGCAGTAATTTTGTATTCTGTTTGGAACTTTTTAACTGCAGTTTCGGTCATTGCTCCAAAAATACCATCGGCTTTGCCTGTTAGGTAGTCTCCATCAATTAAGAATTGTTGCAAAATCTTTACCTCCGCTCCTTTACTACCCTTTTTTAAAACTAGAGTAATAGAGACCTTGGTACTTGTTGTAGTTTTTGGTGGAGTCGTAGTAGTTGGCGCTGTAGGAAGTGTCATTGTATTTGGGTAAACTGTTTCTTCGGCATTACCTTCTGGGGCAACTTTTGCAGAATCTTGTGGTAGAGTATTAGTTGAATTATTTGTTGGAGCTGTATTTTCAGCTAAATTACTATTTGTATCATTTGATGTATTACCAAATGGAGATTCCAAATTTTGGTCTTGCTCTGAATTTTGAGCAACCTTTGCACCAAAGATACTTTGCGATAATGCAAGATCTGGATTTGACTTAAGATAAAAAGCTCCAAAAGTTAAACCGCACAATACTAATAAAGTTATTATGATGAGAGTTAGTCCTTTGTTTGACATGTTTATAGTATAACACAATATTATTGTGCTAGACTAGGTCTATGAGTGAAAAACGCTTTCTCAAAGTCTTACTTCTTGTAATGTTTATTCTACTTTTACTTGGACTTTTTACTGGGTTCTTAGATAATGGACCAAAATAAAACTAACTTTCAAATATTTTATTTGCTCGAGCGCAATATTCGCAATCACTGCCTTCCCTGCCATAGCTGACTGCATGACACGGTCTTTTAGCCCATTCTTTATTTTCTAAACCTGTTTGATAGTCTTTAATATCACGAATTAATAAATCAATTTGCTCGTCAGTAACACTGGTAGTGTAAAGTGCATTTTTGTCTTTAATATCCGCTTCTAAAAACAAAAGCCTGGAGCTGGTGACAATTTTACCTTTCTCTGCACCACGAATTAAATAAGAATACATTACCAGCTGCCGCATATAAACCGACAAACGGTTTTCTTTATCTAATTTTTCTATTTCATTTTTTGTTTTACTTTTACCAGTCTTAAAGTCTGTAACAACTATTTCGCCACTTGGGAATCTCTCTGTTAGGTCAATTTTCCCATACATTTGCAGGTTCGGAAATTCTGGGTCCCGAAATGATATATCTCTCTCAGATATATGGTCTTTTGCTAAAATTTTGTAATAATTATCCACCCAACTTTTAGTTGCATACATTGCATCACGCAGTAATGGTTTTAGATCTGCCGTATCTATAATACCTTCTTTAATAAAGATATCACGTAATTTACTTTCTATATCAATATCACTTGGAAGACTTTTTTCTTTAAGAATAAACTCCAAAGCCGCATGGACTGCGGTGCCCAGTGTTAAACTACTACTTTTTACTTCTGGTAATTTCAAAAAGTTTCTAAAATACCATTTCCAAGGACATTCAAAAAAGTTATTGAGCATGGAAACCGAAATTCTAGTTTCTGTAAACCTTTCACTTACAAAGTCTAAAACATTTTCAATTGTAGACGGACTTTTATTATTATTTGGCTTCAAAGCAAAGTTTGATATATTAGCATCTATAATTTCTTTTTCAGTATCCAAATTGTTCTTTACTACAAAATGTTTTTTATCTAAATCTTCAATTATATGGGCCAAGCCAAGATCGCCTCCAGTTAAACTTTGTTTTGAATATGTAATATAGCAATGCTCTTTGGCACGAGTAATGGCCACATAAAGTTCTCTTTTAGCTGTTTGGATATCTTTTTTCTCTGTTAGTTCCTTAATTTTTTGTGGTAGAGTAAAGGCATTTTTTTTACTGCTCATTAAGACTTCTTGGTTCATATGCAGTATAAAAACATATTTGTATTCAAGCCCTTTGGAACGATGGAGAGTCATTGTGCTAACCCCTTTGGAGCGACCAATAGATGCTATTTCTATATGAGCGTTGTACTGTTCTAACCTTGTTAAATATTCTAAGAATTCTGCAATTTTACCCTTGGGATTCTTTTCTTCGAAACTTTCTGCCAAATGTATAAAAGTTCGTACTATTTCTACATTCTTTAAAAGTTCGTCGTGGTTTTCCACTTGGTCTATCAAAAGTTCATTGCCAATAGTTGAGACAATGCGACTAATCTTTTCATTTTTTAAATTTTCTGTGTATTTTTTTAAAAGTTTACCCCATTTAACTACTTCGCTTTCAGCGGCAAAAAGACTATCCGTATTCCCGGAATTTATTAAGTCATCAATAGTTAGGATATCTGGTTTTTTAAAGTTCTTTATAAATTTATGAGCATTATATGTATTTAGCCTGGAAATATTACTAACCAAAGAATTACAAATACCTACACTGTTAAACGGGTCGTTTATTATGTTTATTATGTTTACAAAGTCTGAAACTTCGCTTAAACCAAAAAACGAAATTCCTTTTTCTCCAACCACTGGCAAATCCATGTCCAGTAAAATTTGCTGTACAGCTCTAACATGCCTATTCTTAGGTACTAAGATGGCAAAATCTTCCGGGCTTTCGCCACTATATATTAGTTCCTTTATTTTTAAGGCCGCACCTATTACTTCATCTCTTGGAAAATTATATTCAAAAAGATTTATCGTATTTTTTACCTTTGTATTGGTTTTTAGTTTGTCTTGGGTAATACTACTAGCTAAAAGTTCGTCAGCTAAATCTAAAATGTTAGAAGTCGAGCGATAATTCTCTACAAGTGTGATTAATTTTGCCTTACCAAAAATATGTGAAAATTCTTCAAAGTAATTTATGTTTGCTCCAGAAAAACCATAAATCAGCTGGCGGTCGTCCCCTACTACAAAAATATTTGGTAGCTCTACTTCTTGCCAAACAGCCTTTAAGAAAAGATTTTGCACATAGGAAGAATCTTGATGTTCGTCTACTAAGACATACAAATATTCTTCTCTAATATCGCTTTGGGCAGATGTAGACATGGTAACAATTCTTACCGCATATTCTAGAACGTCATCATAGTCCATTAGGTTACGTTCTTTTTTCAAGTCTTCATATATTTGATAAAACTTTACAGCTTCAAGACTGCGTTTAAAAGAACTAATTTTTTTAAGAATTTCTTGTTTTAGAGCACCTTTACTTTCTCCGCGAGAGGAAATATTTTCTGGATCATTTTCTAGTTCTTTTACCTCTATTTCAATTAGTGTTTTAAATTCGTCGGGGCTAATTCTTTCTTTTTTAAGTAAGGAGACCAAGCTTTTTAAGTCGCTAAAATACTGAGCATTATTTGAGCGGCTTTTAATATATTGCCAGTCAGAACTATTTAAAATTTCATCGATTAAAAATACTGAATCATTTTCGTCGATTAGTTTTGGAACATAATCAAAATCTAAGACTTCGTAATATTTCTCTACAATCGAAGCTGCGAAACTGTGGAATGTGTTTATGGTTACATCTCGCGCGTCACTGCCAATGTAAGATTCTAGTCTGCCTCGCATTGCACTAACCCCCGAGCGTGTAAAAGTTAGTGCCAAAATG
>CAZCNC010000027.1:0-6486 GCA_964500715.1 uncultured Candidatus Saccharibacteria bacterium
GAAATGGTTAATCAACTCATTCCAAAGTTTTGCCGGTAAATACCCCTTGCTTGTCATAAGAGATCTATCGTGCCACATAAGCACCTTGAATCCTTGATCAACAAGACTTTGAGCCTTTTCTATAGCGTTAAGTTCATTGTCGAGCTGAAGCTGGAAGATTCCCTTTTGCTGAATCATCACATCTCCATTACGTCCATACAACTTAAAATAAGCCCGTGCGGCTTCTTCAACAAAAACAATTTTTAATTCCTCAAAAGCACTAAGTCTTTTTTGGATATCATTAAAGGCTTGAGTTTTAAGTGCCCCAGGAGGCCCATCAACCACCGTTTTTAATATTCCATTTTTCATGACTTTTTTAAAAGAGTACTATAAAAACATAAGTTGGTCAAATAAAAAATCCCCGCATCGTGCGGGGTTTTGTTTTGGTTTTTGCTTGCGATATTAACGCAGGAAAAATTGTTTGTACTTTTCGTAAAAATCTTTCCACTTTATTCTGGCGTCCATTTCTTTGAGGTTAAATGCCTCGGCAATGATTGGTGTGTGGATAAATTTTTCAGCTATCATTTTCTCCTCGACAGCAACCAAGGTTTGGACAAATGAATACGGTGACCCATTCCAAAGTTTTTGGAGTTCACCAACTTTTGGATGACTGATCTTTGTGCCAATGGACAAACCTTCAATTCCACTAGGTGGAATAATAATATTCAGGTGTCCATTTTGGCGGTCTTCCATTTTTGTTCGGAGGTCCATGAGTTCAATTAAGAACTCTTTTATGTTTGTTTCACCTGGCCCTGGCCCATCCACCTGAAAGTAGACTTTGCCTTTATCTTCGTCTGGGTGGTCTGGGACTATAAGCCAAGCCTGATAAGGTGGTTTCTGCCTTGCTGGATAAGAAATAAACTGTTCATCTTTTCCGTAGAAAATGTTGTCGGGGTTTGCTACATATATTCTTTTCATGATAAATATTTTTAAATATTATACATTTAAAACACAAAAAGTCAAAACCGGCTTTAGCCGGCTTAGTCTTTACGTAAAAATAGTGGGGTCTCGGGTTTTTTATTTTCTTTAATTAGTTTTTTTAGTTTTTCATTAGTCTCGGGCATTATTGGGTTTAACATTCTAGCTATTGTATATAATTCTATAGACATAGACGATATTAATTCTTTACCTTTTTCTAAATCTGTCTTCACAACTTTAAAGGGCTCTGTTTCTTGGATTTTTTTATCTAAATCTTTAATCTTATCCCAAACAAAGTCCGTGGCTTTTTTGATATCAAATTTTTCAAGATAATCAAAAAATTCCTGTGGTATTGAATTTTCTGGAATTGGTGGACAGCCTTCCAAATATTTCTCAGACAAAGTTAAAATTCTAGAAGCTAGATTACCAATTCCATTTGCAAGCCCAGAATTGTAGGCATCTTTGAAACGCTCTAGTGTAAACGGTGAATCTTCAAAACTAGAAACTTCACGTAATAAAAAGTACCGCAGTGCATCTACTCCATATTCGGACGCGATTTCACGAGGGTCTACAACATTACCAATTGTTTTAGACATTCTTATGCCTCCTTCACCTGTTATAAAACCATTGACTACAATTTGGTGAGAATTTGGAACATTTGCCGCCATAAGCATGGCTTGGAACATTGCCCCTTGAAAGCGCGTATTGTCTTTGCCGCAATATTGTGTGGGATTTCCATTTACCCAATATTTTTCAAAGTCCCCCTTTTCATCTGGCCAACCCAGCGTATTTATATAATTTGTTAATGCATCAAACCAAACGTACATTACATGTTCCCCGTCTCCTGGTACTGGTACGCCCCATGGCATTTTGTCTTTTTTGCGTGAGATAGAAAAATCTTGTAAACCAGATTGAACAAAATTTTTTATTTCATGAAATCTAAAATCTGGAATTATAAATGTGGGATTAGATTCGTAAAAATTTAAAAGTAAATCTTCGAAAGCAGAATATTTAAAAAAGTAATTTTCTTCACTTATTGTTTCCAATTGTATTCCTGGATGCAACGGGCATGTACCATCGTCGCTAAGTTCGCTTTCTGTTTTTTCAGCTTCACAGCCTACGCAATATTTTGCTTCATAGTTTGCTTTGTAAATATACCCGTTGTCCTGCACGCGTTTCCAAAATTCCTGAGCAGCAGCTTCGTGGTGTTTATCGGTCGTACGAATAAAATGTACATTTGGAATTATATTAAAAATATCAAGCTGTTCTTTAAACACAAGAAAGTTCTGATCAACAAAAGTTTGAGCATCCAACCCCTTTTCTTTTGCTTTTTCGTAAATCTTCATACCGTGTTCGTCAGTACCGGTATTAAAAAAGACATCATACTCTAAAAGCATTTTGTATCTGGCAATTGCATCTGTTCGAATAAATTCTAATGCATGCCCCATATGTAGCGGCGCATTAACATACGGCAAGGTAGTCGTAATATAGAAAGACTTATTCATACTTTAATTATCACTAGTTATTTTACGTAGAGATTCTTTTCTTGTTTCAAAGTCGTTCATTAATTCCATTAGAAATAGCGACACTGGCATTGCTAAAACAAGCCCCCAGAATCCAGCTAAACTACCTCCAATAAGCAAAGCCAGTATGACCATTAATGGAGAGATACCAGTAGTGCGACGGTTCATGATTGGAACTAAAACATAGCCTTCTAACTGTTGCAGTAAGAAGAAGAATAGTAAAACTATTAATCCCAACTCCATTCCTCCTGCGGAAAAACCAGCCAAAACGGCAGGAATTGTTGCAAATATCATTCCAAAAGGAATAAGCTCGCAAACCATTGTTAGAAGAGAAAGAATAAGAGCATAAGGTACATTTAGTAAATAAAGTACACAAAATGTAATTATGGCAATTAAAATAGCTAACAACATTTGTCCGCGAAGCCAGTAAGCAATTTTACGAGATGATCTTTGCCACAAATCTACAACATATTCTTCATACTTGATTGGCATAATTAATTTTAAGAAGCCTTCAATTCCACGCTCTTGAATTGAAAGATAAAATGACAAAACTAATATCAACATTAAGTTCGCAACGCTACCAAACAATGCTTGAATAGCTCCATAAAAAGTACCAGAAACATTTGTAATTAAAGCCTTTGTGGTCGAGGCAACTTGAGAGACTGGAACTTGTGAGCCAACGGTGTTTATAAAGTTGTCTATGCTTTTAATTGCGTTTGGGTCGATAATGGCTTTTAGTTTGTCTTGTGGTACATATTTAGACAAAACAGTTAAAGCATGAGAAATTTCTGAAAACAGAGTTGGTACAACAGCATAAACTATTGCCGCCAAACCAATTATCATAATTAAAAATACCAAGACCACACTTAGGGTTCGCGGGAATCGGTAACGTTTTAGTCGACGAGCAATTGCATCTACAAATGTAGCAATAACAATTGAAACTAAAAGTAGAAATAAGATATTACGAATTTTATAAAGAAGTAGCCCTAAAAGAATAAACAATATTATTCGAATAATCGCCCCAGTTGTAATATTTACGTGGATAGTCTTATGCTCGAAACTCATAAATAAACTATACCACAAATGCAAAAAAGTAAGAAATTAGAATTTCAGGATTTTTGAGTCAATTTTCAAGGTTTCGGGCCCAACAATTGCCAAGCGTAGATTCTCGGATTTTACAATTTCTTTAGCTATTTTTTGTATATCTTTTGGCTTAACAGATAAAATGTCTTTTTCCTTATCTTTTATGGTTTTTATTTCATCGCGTAATAGTAATTGGTTACCAAAAAAACTAGCGATATCGTCCGTGCTTTCCAAGCCTAACTTCATATTACCAATTAAATAATTTTGAACTTTTTTTAATTCTGTGTCCGTTATCAATTCTGTAGTTAATTTTTTTAATTCTTCTACTAGAACTTTTATAACTTCATTTGTGCGGCTGGTGGTAACCCCAGCATTTATTGCAAAAATTCCGGTTTCGCGTCGGTTTGAAATATGGGCCCCAACGTAATAACAAACCCCCATTTCTTCCCGCAATTTGTTAAATAAACGTGACGACATCCCCGCTCCAAGAACCGCCGAAAGCATGCGCAAGGTTTTGTTTTTAGGATTTTTACGGTCATAGGCTTTTAAACCAAGCATTAGATGAACCTGGTCCGTCTTTTTATTTTTTATTTTAATTTTTCCAGAATTTTGTATAACGGCTTTTTCTTTTTTCTTTGGAACTTTATTGGTTAAATTACCAAAGATTTTTTGTACTTCCAAAAGTGCTAACTTTTCGTCTATATTACCAGAAACAACTACTACAGTATTAGGTGCAGTGTATTGAGCATTTTTATATTTTATAAAATTATCACGCTTCATAGACCGCACAGTGTCGCGCGTACCAGCAATATTGCGACCAGCTGGAGTGTCTCCATAAATAAGCTCATCAAACAAGTCGTAAACATGGCGCGCTGGCATATCTTCATACATATTTATTTCTTCCACAATTACGCCTTTTTCTTTTTCAATTTCTGCTTCTGGAAAAGTAGAATTTAAATATACATCACCCACAACATCCAATAATTTCTTAAAGTGTTTACTATCCCCTTTGGCATAGTAGCCTGTCATGTCATGGTCGGTAAAAGCATTATATTCAGAGCCCAGTGAATCTAATTCGTGAGAAATCATACTAGATGTTGGGCGCTTTATTGTGCCCTTGAAACACATATGTTCTAGAAAATGTGATATTCCACCAAGATCTTTCTCTTCATAGTCGCTACCCGTACCCACCAAAACCAAAACGGTTGCCGTTGGGTTATCCTTCATTGGTACGGTTACAACCCGCAAACCATTCTTTAATTTCTTTAAACTGTATTTCATATACTTATTTATTATACTTACCCCACTCTTTTTCTAAATTTTCTAAAGTAAGTTCTTTTTCCATAACTTGTCTATAGACTTCTTTTAATTTTTTATCCTTTAATGAAAGATAGGAATATGCCCGAAGCCATCTTTTTGATTTGATGTCTTTTACCACATCTTCCTTTACAAAATCTAATTCTCCAATATCAAGTAGTACAAGATTGCCATTTTTATCTATTCCGTTATTCAAAGTAAAATTGAAAACTTTATCTGAAAACCCAAACTGCCAAATTTTGTGAATTAAGTTTGGGTACAATCGTATTATTTTTTCTTTCTCTACGTAGTTTGTTCTTTTAAAATATTTAGACAGCGGTTCTACTAAATCCTGAGAATATTCTAAAGTCTTAAAATTTATTATTGGATTACCTAAAATATAAAGTGGGAATTTTTCGTCACTGATGACATCCCTTAAATTTTTAAATGATTGCAAGGACTCCTGTCTTACACGTTTTATTGGTTTTTTAAAAAATATAAAAGGCCCAGCTGAAATTAAAATATTCAGTAACTGGGCCATGTATTTCAAGGGAACTTTTAAAACCCTTTCTTCTGAAATTTTATACACGTTAAACTGCCAACCTTTACCTATCTTTTTCATATAGAATTTTATGGGTGTTTTTTAATCTTCTTCTCCGTAGATATCATTATCTACTTTGCCCTTATTAGAGGGTGGGACAATTCCATCATAAGGCCCATCTTCTTCCTCACCCCAATCAAAATTAGGTACTCTGTTGATTTCTTCTTCTTTATTTATATCTTTCTTTTCTGGTTCTGGTTTTTCGCCAGGACCAGGATAAAATTTATGTTCCATATTATTTAAACTTTGACTGTAAATATAGCACAAGTTCAGCTATAGGTACACGAACTTGTTCCATTGTGTCGCGGTCGCGCACAGTTACTGCATTATCATTTAAACTATCAAAATCATATGTAACACAGTATGGGGTTCCAATTTCATCCTGTCTTCTATAGCGTTTACCAATGCTTTGAGTCTCATCGTATTGACACATAAAATGTTCAGATAATTCTTCAAACAAAGAGCTCGCCGGTAGCGATAGCTCTTCTTTTTTAGAAAGCGGCAGTATTGCAACTTGTACTGGCGCAATATTTTTAGGAATATGCATTACTACTCGCATCTCACCATTTACATCTTCTTCGCTATAACTTTGACAAAGCACAGCTAACATTAAACGCCCAACACCAATACTGGATTCAACAATATGTGGAATAAAATGCTCTTTCTTTTCTTCATCAAAATATTCTAATTTTTGCCCACTGTGAGTTTGATGCTGGGTTAAATCGTAATTACCACGTGCATGAATACCTTCTAGTTCTTTAAAACCAAATGGATATTTAAATTCAATATCGTACGCTTCCTTGGCATAAAAAACTAAATTCTCATGTTTGTGCCAACGCAAATTTTCCTCCTTTAAACCTAAAGAAAGTAAAGCTTTCCAGCGATACTCTTTTAAAGCATCGTATTCTGCCATTTCATCTTCTTCTTTTACAAAATATTGCATTTCCATTTGTTCAAATTCTCGTGTACGAAATACAAACTGTCTAGCTGCAATTTCGTTACGAAAAGCTTTACCAATTTGAGCAA
>CAZCNC010000028.1:0-6452 GCA_964500715.1 uncultured Candidatus Saccharibacteria bacterium
TATACACCGGCTGCTTTTTGGGATTCTTGATTTGTATCTTGTTTGTGGTTACCTTTTCCTTTACCTGATTCTCTTTGTTCACCACCACCTGACTCTTTCATCTCTTCAGCGGGCTTTTCTTTAGCCTTACCTCCATCTGCAATTATTTCTGTGGTTGGAAGCTCAATCTTTTGTCTAAATTCCATCATATATATAAGATTATGGTCTCATTTACATATCTTGTCAAATACGTTATTATATAGCTATAAGCGCTAGAGAGGCTATCAACCTCGAGCTTTGGGAAGAAACTCTTTATAAGATTAGTAGAACCCAGTAAATGAGTTCTGAGATTATCCATTCGGAAATCAAAGAAAAACCAAGGTGGTACCACGGGGAAACTCGTCCTTGCACTATAACTATTGTTGTAGTTCGAGGACGAGTTTTTATTTATATAAATTATGGAAGAAGAAAACAAAAAACAAAACAAAACAAATAATGAACGAGAATTAGATGTTGTCGCTTTTTGGAAGCGCAATAATATTTTTGAAAAATCTTTAGAGAAAAATTCTCCAAATGGTGAATTTGTATTTTATGATGGGCCGCCAACAGCTAATGGTCGCCCGGGAATTCATCATCTTGAAGCGCGATCTTTTAAAGATGCAGTTCCGCGTTATAAAACGATGCGTGGTTACCATGTACGTCGTAAGGGCGGCTGGGACACACACGGTTTGCCAGTAGAGCTTGAGGTAGAAAAACAACTTGGAATTACTTCAAAGAAACAAATTGAAGAATATGGAATAGATAAATTTAATCAAAAATGTAAAGAAAGTGTTTGGACTTATATAGATGAATGGGCTAAATTTACTGACCGGTCTGCTTACTGGGTTGATTTAAAAAAACCTTATGTTACTTATCATTCATCTTATATTGAATCTCTTTGGAATATCGTAAAACAAGTAGAAGATAAAAATTTACTTTATAAAGATTATCGAATTGTTCCATGGTGCGCGCGGTGCGGCACGGCTTTATCATCCCACGAACTAGCTCAAGGTTATAAGGATGTAAAGGATCTCTCTGTCACGGCAAAGTTTAAAGTTGTTGGACAAGAAAATACTTATTTGCTTGCTTGGACGACAACTCCGTGGACACTGCCGGGCAATATTGCGCTTGCTGTAAACAAAGAATTAACCTATGTAAAAATTTCTCTTGCTGGGGACTATATAATCTTGGGCAAAGAAAGGCTTTCTATTATAGAAGGTGAATATTCTGTTGTGGATGAATTCTCAGGAGATAAATTATTAGGTTTAGAATACGAACCACTTTATCCATATTTTGGGAATATAGTCACAGGAGAACAAAAAGATAAGATGGACAAAGCGTATAAAGTTTACGCAGCAGACTTTGTTACAGCTAACGATGGTACCGGAATTGTGCACACTGCTGTAATGTATGGTCAGGACGACTTTGAATTAGGAACCAAACTTGGTTTACCTAAATACCATTTGGTAGGTGTAGACGGGCATTTTATGAACGATATGGATTTTCTATCTAACCGCTTTGTTAAAGACGAAGAAGTTGCCATAGATATAATTAAAGACCTTGCACACCGTGGACTACTATTTAAAAAAGAAAAATACGAACATAGTTACCCACACTGTTGGCGTTGTTCCACACCATTAATTTATTATGCCCGGGATTCTTGGTATATAAAAATGTCTAATTTACGAGACGAATTAGTAATGAACAATGACTTCATCAATTGGGAACCATCTCACATTGGCCAAGGAAGATTTGGTGAATGGCTAAGAGATGTTAAAGACTGGGCAATTTCTCGCGAGCGTTACTGGGGTACGCCACTTCCAGTTTGGGAAAATAAAGATGGCAAGAGATTTATTTTTACAAATCGTGATGAATTAAAAAATGCAACAAAGCGATCTGGGAATAATTACACAATGATTCGTCATGGTCAGTCTGAGAGCAACGTTACAAAAACTTGTAGCTATGCTACTGGCAATACTGCTACTTTGACACAATTAGGACGTGATCAGATAAAAAAGTCTGCTGTTGAGTTAAAGTCTAAAAAAATTGATCTTATTTATACTTCGCCATTTTTACGAACCCGCCAAAGTGCAGAAATTATTGCAGATGCAATAGGTCTGCCACATGCAAATATTATTGAAGACCCAAGGCTTGTAGACTTAAATACAGGAATTTTTGAAGGCAAAACCTGGGAGGAATATTTTAAATTCTTTGAAGATAAGAATCGTTTTGTTGATCCAGCACCAGGTGGAGAAACTGTAATCGACGTAAAAAAAAGAGTTGGAGAATTTATCTATGATATAGATAAAAATGTAAATGGCAAGAACATATTAATTGTTGCTCATGGTATTAGCCTTTGGATGCTTGAATCTATTACCAAAGGTGCTACTCCGGATGAAATGAATATAATTCGCAGTAATATTAGCCATGACCCACATCAAGATGCTTTGCCAAATGCATCCTGGCGTGATTTAGATTTTACTCCATTACCGCACAATGTTGATTACGAGCTAGATTTACATCGCCCATATATTGACGAGTATCCAGTTTTTGATGAACAAGGGAATCAACTAAAACGCACCATAGAAGTTATGGATGTCTGGTTTGACTCTGGTGCTATGCCGTATGCGCAAGACGGATACCCAAGAGAAACTGAAAAAATTTATTATCCAGCAGATTATATTTGTGAGGCCATAGACCAAACACGTGGCTGGTTTTATACGTTACATGCAGTTGGGGCTTTAACTGGAAATGGCGCAGCTTACAAAAATGTAATTTGTCTTGGTCATATTTTAGACAAAGACGGTCAAAAAATGAGTAAGTCTAAAGGCAATGTAGTAAATCCATGGGACATGTTTGAAAAGTACGGAGCAGATGCATTACGTTTTTGGATGTATTCTGTAAATCAGCCAGGAGATTCTAAAAACTTTGACGAAAAAACAGTAGACGAAATTGTTAAAAAAGTTTTTAACTTGGTTCGTAATGTGTATGCATTCTATGATCTCTATAGAATTAGAGACGATGAATCTAAATATTCTAAAGATGATTTATCGAATAATCCAATGGATAAATGGATATTAGCCAAACAATCTAAACTAACAAATACAGTTACAGATTCAATGGACAGCTTTTCCTTGTTTACGTCCACCAGGTCAATCCGTGAGTTTGTTGATGACTTGTCTACTTGGTATGTTAGACGTTCTCGTGACAGAGTTCGCAACGCTGACAGGGAAGCATTATCTACACTGTATTTGGTTTTAAAAAACTTAAGTCTATTAATGGCACCTTTTACTCCTTTTATTGCGGAAGAGTTATGGCAAGATTTAAGAACTGAAGAAGATGCGGAAAGCGTACATTTAGCTGCTTGGCCCGAAGGTACTAGTATCCCAGAATCAGACTTTGTTTTAGAGTCAATGGAAGTTGTTAAAAATCTTGCTACAGTAGGGCATGCTCTGCGTAAGAAGGAGAATATTCCAGTACGTCAACCACTAAAGTCATTTTCTGTAGACCAAAACGTAGAACAAGATTACGTGCCAATTCTATGTGAAGAACTAAATGTGTTTAGTATAATAAATGCAGACCATATTAAACTTGATACACATATTACACCCGAGCTAAAATCTGAAGGTAATTTTAGAGAGCTAGTTAGATTCATCCAGGACACAAGAAAAAAATGCAGTCTTTCACCTGGTCAAATAATAAAAATAAAAATTGCTACGTCCGAAGCTGGAAAAATCTTTATTAATCAATGGACCGAAAAACTAATGGACGAAGTCAATGCACAGTCAATAGAAATAGACTCTGTGTCTAGTAGTGACAGTGTAAAAATAGATGATATGGAATTTAATATTATATTTGTATGACATCACTTTTCTTAACCATCGCTAGATTCTTCCGCGCGTTTCAACGCTCTTTTAAAGAATCTGAATTTCGCAAGGCTTTACTTGTGGTTGTTGCGCTTTTAGTTTCTGGTTCACTTTTTTACCATATTGCCGAGGGTTGGAGTTTGGTTGATTCTCTTTATTTTAGTATTACGACACTTACGACCGTTGGGGCACCAATGATGCCAGTGCATGATTTAAGTAAGTTATTTACCGTAATATATTTAGTTGTTGGTATTGGGGTGATGCTTTCATTTTTAGCTCGTGTTGCAGAACAAGCAAAGAATGAAGCTTCGGTTTCAAAGGCTATCGCAATAGAATCTTACGAAAAAACAAAGCAGTTACTAAATTCTTTTGGTGACATTTTTGAAGACAAGGAAGATAAAAAAGAATAAATAAATTATGGCATATGACATTTATACATTAACTGGTTTTGTTATAGATGTTCGTGACATCGGCGAATATGATAAAAAAATTACCTTTTTCTCAGAAGAGTACGGGATAATAAATGTTGCTGCTATTGGTGCAGGCAAAAGCGCTTCTAAATTGCGTGGTTTTTTGGTGCGTTTTTGCAAAATAAATATTGATGTTGTCCATGGTAAAACCGGTTACCGTTTAATTCGGGCATCTGCATTGGACAATGGTTTTTTAATTCATAAAAAGGAAGCATATTTTACGCTACTTCGATTTACAAATTTACTAAAATATTTATTACCAGAATCTGTGCCACATCCCGAGTCTTTTAATATTTTGTCATCTTTGGTTAGTTATCTTGAAAAAAATCTAATTTTAAACGAAAAAATAGATAAAATTTTTTATTATTCTGCATTAAATTTATTTTCTCAAATGGGCTATCGTAATAAATTAAATAAAATAAACACGCACAGTGACGTGCTAATGCAAAAGGAATACGAAAGTATTCTCGAACAAAATGGTTTAACTAATGTGATATAATATTAACATGAACGATGAGCGTCAAAATGACCCAGATTTTATAGACAAAAGAGAAACCGAGCTCTATAGTACAATGAGACCTTCTCCAAAACCTGAAACCCACCCATTAACTGGGACTTCTTTTAAACTTCGTACACCTGTAGTAAACAGTCCACTAATGGATAAAAAAGAGAACAAACCACGAAAATCTTTTGCAAAAAAATTCTTTTTGGCATCACTTTTTGTTTTAGTGTTTGCTGTTGTATACACCGGATACAGGCTTTTCTTTTCTGAATCCAGGGAAGATTTTGTTTCTCGTCATGTAGACATAAAACTTGTAACCGCACCTTTTACAAGGGGAGGCGAAAATTTGCCATTGGTAATAACAGTTGTGAATACAAACAATACAACCCTAAAAGCTGTTAAAGCTGAGATAGAATATCCACGTGGTAGTGAAGCCGTAACAAGAGATGATTTTGAAAGGCAGATAATAGAATTAGGGGACATTCCGTCTGGAGGTGAATCCACAAAAAACATAACTCTCGTTTTGTATGGGGAACAAGGCAGCTCTAAAAATATTAAAGCTACCTTGGAATATTCATTACCAGATTCAACTTTAACTTATACAAAAATAGGCGAAACAGCGATTACTATTTCTTCTTCACCTGTAATTGTAGAAATTGATGCACCTAAAGACACTGCTCCTGGTCAACTGTATACAATTCGTGCACGCATAACTCAAAATACAAAATCTCTTCCACAGGGCGCGCTATTAAATTTGTCTCTACCAAGAGATTTTACAGTAGAATCTTTTTCACCATCTGTTACATACGGCGTTAGTACTTGGCTCTTAAAAATGGAAAAGGAAGGAGATTATGAAGATGTGGTAATAAATGGCAGATTTAGCTCGCAAGAAGGCGATGATAGGTCATTTCGTTTTACGGTAGGTATTCCACTGCCAGAAGACCAAACTTCAATTAAAACTAGCTACGTTTCTAAAACCCATGTGGTAACTTTGGCTAAACCCGTTTTAGATGCGTATCTTTTATTAGGAAATGAAAAAGCAAAAACGATTGCAGTTTCTCCGGATTCGTATGTTCAAGCTACGCTTGTTTATAGAAATCGTTCTGCCAACGCAGTCGTTGACCCAACTTTTCGTGTAAAAATATCTGGTTCGGCGTTAGACGAATCTTCTATTTTACCGCTTGAAGGATTTTATGATTCTGGTAAAGAAGAAATTTTTTGGGACAAAAACACAATGCCTGGGCTTAACATAATACCGCCCAATACCGAAGGTAGACTTAGTTTTACATTTCGTGTCTTACCCAAGACTATTGATGGTCCAACAGTTGTCAGAGATCCAATAGTAAACTTGGCATTATCATTTTCTGGTGTGCGTGATGACGGAACATACGCTATGCAAACTCTTGAAAATATAGAATCAGCAAGTGTCCGTGTTACAACCGAGCCAACAATAGACGTAGAAACTATCCACGCCTCTGGAGAATTACCACCAAAAGTTGAAAAGGAAAGTGTATACCAAATTTCTTTCACTGTTGAAAATACTCATAATGAAATAACTGGTGCAAAGCTGGTTGCTAAAATACCATTTTATGTAAA
>CAZCNC010000029.1:0-6391 GCA_964500715.1 uncultured Candidatus Saccharibacteria bacterium
TTACACTTTTAAAAAGTGCATTTTTTTCGTTAGCCTTGGCTTTAATAGTTATCTCTTTACCATTTACAGCGTCAATACAAAGCTTGCTGCGAACATCGTCTCTGTCATTACCAGCTTTACGGTCGTCTAACTTTTTCTTTAATCTGACCAAAGCATCAGGTGTTGCTGGCTCAACTAATTTTTGAGGCAAAAGAAAATTCCGAACATAACCATCATTCATGTCTTTAATATCATCCCGTTTTCCAAGTTTCGGGACATCTTTTAAGAAAATTACTTTCATAAATTATTTTCCTTTAACAACACTAATTGCTTTATCAAGTTGGTTATCTTGTTTTGGATTTTTTTCATCAATAACGCGCTTTACCTCGATATCAGGCGCAATTCCGTTTTTGTCTATTGTAATTCCAGCTGGTGTTAACCATCGTGCAATAGTTACTTTTAGATTTGTGCTACCTTTCATTGGTAGTAGTTCTTGGACCGAGCCTTTTCCAAAAGTTTTAAACCCAACTATTTGAGCAATTTTATTATCGTGCAACGCTCCCGCTAAAATCTCTGATGCAGACGCTGACCCACCATCCACAAGTACAACAATCTTAGGTAATGGTTTTAAATCACTGTAGCCATAACTTGTATGAACTTGTTTTTTCTCTGTTTTTACAAAATCTTCACTAACAATTGTTTTACCTTTTGGTATAAAATAACTACCAATGTCTACCGCTGATTCCAAATATCCGCCTGGGTTACCGCGCAAATCAAGAACCATATAGTTCAAGCCAGAAGCCTTAAATTGATTTAACGATTTTTCAAAGTCATTTACGACTTTGTCCCCAAAATTATAAATGTGAATTACGAAAACGCCATCCACTACTTCACTTTCTATAGTTGGTATTATAATTGTGTCACGAGTGATTTCAATTTTTTTTGTATCAGTATCACCTTCACGATAGATCTCAAGTTTTACTGTTGTCCCCTTTTTACCGCGAATCAAACTAACAGCTTGCTCGATAGACATGTCATTTGCGCTAACTGTATTTATTTTGATAATTTTGTCTCCAGATTTTATACCGGCAATTTCTGCAGGTGAACCTTTTAGTGGAGCAATAATAGTTAACAAGCCATCTTTTTTACCAAGTTCGGCGCCAATACCATCAAAGCTACCACTGATGGATTCATTGAATTCTTTAGCTTCTTTGGGAGTCATAAACTGAGTATACGGGTCACCTAGTGAGGCGGTAAGGCCCTGGATTGCTCCATAGATTCTATCCTCATCTTTTACATCAGTATAATGAATTGATTTTTCTCGAAGAGTATTCCAGACATTGAAAAATAGCTCCAGGTCTGTATTTTCTTTTGTAGCAGCTTGTACAACTTTAGTACCAGGAAAAGGAATTTTAACTATTTTAGCTTCACTGGCATAAGCACCAAACACAAAAGAAGCCAAGCAGGCTACTGCAAGTGATATAAAAAAAACTAAATTTTTATATTTATGATTGTTCATGATTAATCTCAAAAGAATCGTCTGGTGATTGCTTTATAGATACACGACGTGGTCTACTTACCATTTCTACTTTTTTGCGAACACGAGGTTTTGGTTTTATATAACTTTCTTCTACAATGTTTAGATTTACGGCTGGGCTATTTTCATTTTGATTATTTGTATTTGAAGCAGACACAGGATTCATGTATTCTGGTACAGTCCGATAGTCTGGAACAAATTTTTTAGGTTCCTCTTCTTTAACAGTAGGTGCAAAATTTTCTTCGTGCTTTGTTTGTACTGGAGTATTTAAATTTTGATCTTTTTGCTTTTTCTTTTCATTATTGTAATGCTTATTACCAATAAATAATAATACAAGTCCAGTTAATGAAAATAAAATAGTCTTTGTTTCCCAGGTAAACCCAAGCCAAGGCACAATTAATGCCCAAAGACCGATATATGAGATTGTTCTACGTGATGCCATAAAAATATTCTAGCATAAAACCAGGACCTATTCTAGTTTTGAGTTTCAAGATTTAAAGCTTCTTTTGTATAGATATTTTTAGGATCCCAAAGCAAATAAGAATTTATTCCAAGATCATGTGCTGCCTTTATTTGGGCCTGAACTTTTTCTTTGTCATAATTTACGGCCAGGCTAAAATCCTGTAACCAAGGTCTTATTTCTGTAGAAGCACTTATCGAGTTTTTACGTCTTATTGCATCAGACATTGAAAGTCTAATAGTTTCGTATGGAGTAGATTCAGGAGAAGCTAGATTTTTATAACCAGGATAAAAATGCGACGGGTAAACCATTGGCGAAATAGTGTCGGTTGATAAAAGTAAATCTTCATAGTACTGACCTATGCCCATATCGTCAGAGGTAGAAACAATTTGGCCAAATACATCTATGGAAAGTGGAATATTTTTTTGCTTTAGACCATTATGTATAAATTTTACAAAATTTGTAATATTTGATTGATGCAGTGTTTCGCCTGTAACGGGGAAAACTTTGTCTTTTGCTCCATCAGTTGGGTAACGAATATAATCCAAATTTATTTCGTCAAATCCCATATCGTATGCTTCTAAACACAAATCCATAATATATTCATGGAATTGTGTACTGGCTGGGTCAACCCAAGATAGATTATGACGGTCAACCCAAATACTACCCATGCTAGTTTGCACAGCCTGGTCAAAATTATTTTTTGAATAAACAGGGTCTTCAAAAACTGCTATTCGGGCTATAACATAAATATTGTGTTTATGTAGCTCTTTAATAAATTCTGGTAAGTCTTGCGCGCGACGAGACCCAGCGTTGATTCTATCTTTACTAGCCCCATCCCCAGCTTTTGTTGAAACAACACCAGTAGAATCTTTAAAGTCTATTACCAGGCTATTTAATTCTGTTTCATTAACTAATGACACTAGACGATTTCGAATAGAAGTTGTTCCAGCCACCCAGGAAGACATATAAGCACCTTTTACATTTAAAGGTTTGGCTACATGCAGTATTTCTTGTTGAGTTGGTTCAACATATTCTATTTTTTGAACTTTACTAAAAGGAAATGTTATAAAAGAGGGGCTTATTTTTTCTTGAGACAGAGAAACTACGGCATAAATTACAATACAAGTTATGGAGATAATTCCAAATATTATTGTAAGTTTTTTTATCATGTATTAATTGGGTAATATTATTACTACAAATTCTCCTAACTTGTTCTTTGGGCTACTTTTTATTATATCAAGATGTTCTTGTGCACTGCAAATGTTAATTGTTTCAAACATTTTTGTAATTTCCCGTGCAAGCATTATTTTTGTCTCTGAGGAATTCTTGGCATACCAGGAAAGCATAGATTCTATTCTATGAGTAGATTCGTAAAAAACTGAAGGTATCTTAGATGCAAGTGTATTTTTAAAAATAGTTTCTCTGCCTTTTTTATGAGGCAAAAATCCCAAAAATATGAAGTTATTACCCAAGATTCCAGAAACAGACACGGCAGCAGTTAATGCACTAGCCCCGGGGATTGGCGAAATTTTTATTTCAGGATAATCTGACCTTATTATGGATATTATTAAACTACCTGGGTCTGAAATTCCTGGCGTGCCAGCGTCGGAAACCAATGCCACATCTTCCCCATTTAGTAGTCTTGCAATGATATCTTCGTGAGTTTTTTTAGTTGCATGAGCATTGTAAGATGATACTTTATTTTTTATATTATACCTGTCAGCTAATTTTTTGAATTGTCTAGTATCTTCTGCATAAATTGCGTTTACTTGGTTTAATATTTCTACTGCCCGGTATGTCATATCACCTAAATTGCCAATAGGTGTAGCTACAACGTAAAATGTTCCAGTAGAATTTTGCATATTAATTTTTTATTAAATTAGCAGTATCTTTTGTTCGGCAGTCTTCTTTGCAGTATCCTTCATTTTCCGCCACACAAGATTCGCAGCCTAAAAACTGCTGATGACAAAATGGATAAGAACAATCAAAATAATTTTCTGTTGCTGATTTACAATAATGACATTTACCAATTACCGTATGATTTTCTGGGTTATCAAATGTCATTGTTTTTCTACCATCAAATACATAAAGACTTCCCTTAAAGGCTTTTCCTGGAAACTTTTCCATGTATGTAACCATTCCATTGTGCAATTGTGCTACATCTTTAAAACCTTGTGACATTAAAAATCCACTGGCTTTTTCACATCGAACACCGCCAGTACAAACAGTAACAACTTTTTTGTCTTTTAAATGTTCTATTTCTTTTACGCGTTCACGTAAATCTCTAAAATTTTTTAGGCCAGGAAAAACCGTACCTTCAAATTTACCAACTTCAAGCTCGTAATCATTACGCATATCAACGATATAGAACTCTTCGCCATTTTCATACATCTTATCAAGCTCTTCAGCCTTTAATCTTTTACCGGTTAGCTTTGTCGGGTCAATGTCACGATTTTCATCAACCAAATGTAAAGACACAATTTCTTTGCGGGCTTTTACAGATAGTCTTGGAAAGCATTGCCCATTACCTAAAGATTTTTTCCAGCCTATGTCTCGAAATTTTTTATTTTGTTCCATCCAAGCAATATACTTCTCGCAATCCTCTGTCTTGCCCTCTACAGTGCCGTTTATACCTTCATCGGCCACAATTATGCGCCCAGTTAGCCCAAGAGCTGAACAAGCCACCATCTGGCGCTCTTTCTCTAGATTTGGGTCCTTGATTCGGACGTATTTATAATAAAGTAAAATTGTATATTCCCCGTTCATGAAAGGTATATTAGCATAAATTTTAAATTTTGACATTACCCAATAATAATGTAATATTGAGGAAAATTAACAAAGCTAATGAAACCCAATAAAGATATACTATTCTTTGATTTTGATGAGTTTAAGTTTAAAACTCTCGGAATCCAAAAAGACTACATAAATCAGAGATACGGAATTAATCTAAGTAGCGAAGAATTCAATGGTCACAAACTCGAAGAACTTATAAACTTAAATTTACCAGCTGGATCTACAGCAGTAAAAAGAGAGGATGTTTATTTGGACCTTGCGGAAAACTTCTTGTCTTCTATTGATTGGCATTTTCTGGTTGAGCCCTATGAAGACATGCCGGAAGTAGTTCTTGAATTGTCAAAAAAGTACGACCTAATAACTGTCACGGCTAGGCAGAAAAGTAGCAAAAGCTCGATTGAATTTTTGTTGAACAAGTTTATTCCGGGATGTATCAAAGACATACATTACGTATACGAACACATTGGTAACAAAAAATTTAAAGAGGTTACAAAGAAAGAGTTCATTCAGGGTATGGAAGGTAATAAGAAAGGCTTCTTTGATGACTCACCTCATGAGGTAAAAGAGATACAAGGAATTATTCCTGCTTATCTGTTCGATCCAACCGGAATACATGATAATGATGTTGACATACATAATCGTGTAAGAAGTTGGAAAGAAATCGGCGGACTTCTACTCTAACTAAAATAATTTAACAAAACCCCCGCATGATGCGGGGATTTTTTATTGAGAATAATTTTACAGTCTTCGGCGAGCAGTTTTTATACGTGCCAAGTTTTTCTCTAGTGATCCTTGGAATTGTGCAAACTCCATATCTGAAAGTGTAGATTTTTCTTCCATGGCTTTCTTTGCACGAGAATAGGCTTCTTCAGCACGAGCAAGATCAATTGCATCAGAGACTTCAGAATGAGTAACAAGAATTGTTACAGTATTGTCTTCCCCTATTTGAATAACTCCAGTGTTAAGAGAAAAATATTGTGACTCATTTTCATTGGTAACAGTTAAAACTCCTGGCTTGGCTAATGTTACAAGACCTTCATGGTGTGGCAAAATTGTTATCTCACCAGATTCTGTTGGTAAGTTAATACTGTCACACGCAGCCGTATATACCACACGTTCTGGTGTGACTATACGAATTTGAATTTTTTTATTGCCAGTAAAATCCATAAATAATTTATTATGCGGCTATACCTTTAGATTCCTCGTAAGCTTTGCGCACCATTTCAATATCCCCTTTCATATAAAAGAATGGTTCTGGAATATCATCATGTTTTCCGTCTAATACTTCACGGAATGAACGAATAGAATCCGCTACTGGTACATACGCACCAGCAGAACCAGTAAATTGTTCTGCCACGAAGAATGGTTGTGAAAGAAACTTTTGAATCTTACGTGCTCTTGCAACAGTAAGCTTGTCGTCGTCAGATAATTCATCCATTCCTAAGATTGCAATAATATCTTGCAAATCTTTATAACGTTGAATTACACGCTGAATATCACGTGCAACTTGGTAATGATCTTGCCCAACAACATTTGGATCCAAAATTGTTGATGAAGAATCAAGCGGATCTACAGCTGGATAAATTGCAAGCTCTGAAAGCGCACGTGATAGCACAACG
>CAZCNC010000030.1:0-6391 GCA_964500715.1 uncultured Candidatus Saccharibacteria bacterium
GTATTTAAAGTCAAAGACAAGCGCTTGTGGTGCGTCATCTTTATTATATTCTTTTGGTTCTGGAATACGTTCAATTATGGCATCCAGTAATTCATTTACACCCTTACCAGTTTTTCCAGAAACAGACAAAATAGTGGTTGGATCAATTTTTAACAAAGTAGCTAATTCGTCACGCACATCAAATTCGCGTGCCAATGGCGAATCTATTTTTGTCATCACAGGTATTATTACTCGTCCTAAATTTTGTGCCATTTCTAGCGTAGTTAATGTTTGAGCTTGGACTCCTTGGGTTGAATCTACCAACAGTAAACATCCTTCTACTGCTTCCATTGCACGAGAAACTTCATAAGAAAAATCGATATGCCCAGGAGTATCAATAAGATTTAAAACATAATCTTCTTTTTTGCCATTTTTTGTACGTGCATAAAGCATCCTTACTGGTTGCATTTTAATCGTGATACCACGTTCACGTTCAAGCTCCATCGAATCTAAAACTTGATCTTTCATCTCTCTGGCAGTAATAGTACCAGTCGTCTCTAAAAGTCGATCCGCAAGGGTCGACTTTCCATGGTCAATATGGGCAATAATGCTAAAATTCCTTATTTTCATTGGCTTTATTACTTTAACCTCTCTTTGGGAAAAGAGCAAGTAAAAAACGAATGACGGTATCTTTAAACTGTTTTCGGTCTTCTTTTACGGCTTGATCTTTAATCATACCCAGTAAAACATATGTGCTAACTAACGCAAAACCAAACACAATAAAAGAAAAAACAATATGAGTAAAAATTGAAGTCCGGTCAATTAAAATAAAATTAAGTAGAGACAAACATGAAAATGTTGTAACAGCAATAACAAACAAAACCTTTAGCATGTACAAAAATGATATATATTTTTCTTTACTTTTTTTTCTTCTATACATTAGCAGCCCAAAATACAAAGCTATGTATTGGGACAAACTATAAGCAATAGGAATAGTAATTACGCTATTAAAATGTTTTTTGAAAAGAAGACAAAATATATAAGTAAGAACTGCGGAAAGTATATTTACCATTAAAGGTAAGATATAATCCGCTCTGGCATAAGCTGCGCGTGAAAGCATCAAAATTGCATTTTGAGCATATAAAGACAAAATAAAAAGTCCTAATACAATTGCAGTAAAATCAACGCTGGTGGTATTAAATTTTCCACCACCAAATAATACATAAACAATTTCATGTTTAAATATAAAAACTAAACCAGTTAATACAAAAGAAATTAAAAATATTTTCTTAAAACCTCTTTTCAATATAAAGTTAAATTGGTTTTCATCTGCTTTTACAAAAGCGTCCGATAGTAATGGCAAAATTACAGTTCCATAAGATACACCAACAAGTGTGTGAAATACAGTTTGCAGACTAAATGCAATTGCCACAATTGTAATTGACCCAGCTGGATAAAGTGAAGCAAAATAAGTTAAAAGGAAAAAAACTATCGCAGAAGCAGCCAAAGAAAGGGTTCGAAGAGACGACTTTTTTAAAGTACTAATTAGCAGATTTAAAGAAAATGCTTTAACTAAAAACTGTCCATAACCTGAAAATAGACCCAGTTTTTTAACTTGTGGCATTTGGATTAATAAATGCATTATTGAACCAGCTACAACACCCGTACAAACGCCTACAATGCCCCACATTGGCCGTAATAGTACAATCCCAAGAACTGTGCCAAGGTTATAAAATATAGGTGCCAGACCTACTCTGACAAAATCTCGTCTTTCCTGGGCAACACTGGAAATAATAGAAGATAATGATAGAAAAAAAGTAGAAATTAAAAGAATAGATCCGTAAATCACAACTGAATGCTTAAAATCCGTCTGACTATGAGCATATACTTTATTTACAATAGTAGGTAAAAATAAAACTATTATTCCATAAACTACAATAAAAAAAATAGTAAAAGTTGTGAAAAGTTTTTGGAACCATACTTTTGCATCATCATCACGTAATTTTTTAGCAAAAAGTGGTACGAGAATTGCGCTACTTACAAAAGATCCAACAGAAAGATACATAAATTCCGGTATCCGAAAAGATGCATAGTACGCATCAAGCGCGCTACCTGCACCGTAAATATAAGACAATAGTTTGTCACGAGCAAAACCAAGAACTTGAGAAAAAAGCGAACTTATTGCAAGAAACGAAGCACTTCCAAGTGTTAATAGTCCGCGTAGCTTCATAACAAAAGAATATTATTGGGCGGTTTTTGTAGCAGAGTCTTTAACTTCTTTTACAACCGGCTCTTGAGTGCTAATTAGACTACCACCATTCTTTACGCGTTCAATAAGTGCATTAATTTCTGTCTTGTCGACAATGTAATTTCTAGCCATTTCAAGTGTATGAATAACAGAATCTCGTTGGCCTAACTTTTCATAAGCCAGTGCTAAAGATGAATAAACATCCATAGAGTTTGGTGCTAATCTTAATGCATTTTCAAAAGATTCTGCAGCTTTACTGTAGTTGCTTTGGTTCATATAAATTAAACCTTTTTGATATTGAAGTGTCGCAGAAGAAGGGTTAACAGTTGCCGCTTGATCAATTTCGTTTATAGCTTTTGCAGTATCACCTTCTGAAAGAGCAATTTGACTACGTAGTAAATAAGCGTCAATAAATGTTGGATTAATAGCCAAAATATTATTAATGTAACCACGTGATGCATCATAGTCTTTGATAAAGGCAGCTAGTTTTGCCTCGCGAAGCATTATCCCAATATTATTTGGTGCTAAAGTTAAGATTTTATCCGCAATGCTAATTGCATCATTGTATGATGATGTATCACCCAAAGAAATTAAAGATTCTTGAATTTTTAACAACGATTCGTAATTTTGATAATTTTTAGGATCAATACTAATTGCTAATTTTGCACTGTTAACAGCAGCTGTAATTTGGTCTTTAAAAAGACTTTTTAGACTTTCTTCTGAAAGATCCTTGTTAGCTAGTGTGTATGACACCTGTATTAAATTAGCATCAGAAAGAAGTCTTGCGTAACTATCTATTGGATGCAGAGTTACCGCTTGAGTTAAATTACTAATTGTTGAACTTATTTTTTCCTTTGAATTAGATTCAATTGCAGCTTTATTTACCAAATATGAAGCATAGAATGCTCTAAACATTACAAACACAGCCAATGTAGTTAATATAATTGCAGCCAAAATAGACAATATTCCAAAGAAACTATGACGGTAGTCGTTAATAAATACGAATTCTTTTGGTGTTTGTTTTAGTAAATTTTGTTTATAGGAAGACACCATTGCAAACAAAGCAATAATCAAAATAAACAAGAATGTATTTGGGGTATCAAATAACATTATAATTAATGAATATATTGACAACAAACTAAATACAAACAAATCTCTGGTTCTTGCATTTCTTGTTATATTTTTTGAGAATAGTCCAATTATTTCTTTAATAAACCGTAATACCAACCAAATAAACAATACTGCCCCAACAAGCCCCAGCGTAATAACAAATGTAAAGAACACACTTGTTGAATAGCCAAATGAAGTATTCCAATATTGTGAACCAATTAATTTACCACCCAAAATTTTATGCTTGCCGGCTTCCCATGCAATATTAAAACGATTCAAACCTACACTGGTTATTGGATTATGGTAATAAGCATTTTTAGCAATAGTCAAAGTCGCAGATATAGAAGGTCGCGGTTCACTAACAATAAAATTAACAGATTTTTGAACGAAAAATTGCGTAATGGAACTAGCCCCAACAATACCTACAAAAGCACAAAATGTTACCAAAAATGATATTACGGAGAAGCTTACATTTTTTGTTCTTACTTCCAGACTTGAATCCACAGAGTCTGCGGACTTGGGTTCTGGCATTAGTTTGTAGATTATAATGGCTAGAGACCCAAAGCCAACTAAATACCAAACAAAACTATAGTTTATCATCATTAAGAAAACCAATGAGACAATCAAAGCCAAGGTTGAAATTATTTTCATCCAGCCTTTCCAAAAGTTATTTTCCAATGAAATAAGTAAAACAAAGACAAATGCCCCTAAAAACATTGCCAAGTCATGAAATGAGCCAATTAAATTACTTTTATTTAACCCAATAAAGACATTATTATATTTGCCAGTAATATTAAAAACAAATTGAATTACAGAGAAAAAAAGTACAACAAATCCAGAAAGATATACTGTTTTTATTATGTATTTTGTAAAATTAATGCCACTACCCCAAACACTAAATAAAAAATAATAAATAAAACCAATGGCTAATGTAGAAACAGTATAAGTATCAAAACCACTACCAATAAAGGAATTTAGTGGGTTTGAAATAAAAAAGGAAGTAGCAACACTGGCCAAGACCAAGCCAAGAAAAATAAGCCAAGTTCTGCCCCGTGGCAATGTAAATTTACCAGTTGTAATAGAGTCTAAGAACCAAAAAATAAGCCCAATGGCCGCGCCTAATGTTAAGATTATGCCTTTACTAAAAACTATGTTTAAAGGTAAAAAAGGTATAAAAAATATTATAGAGATACCTAGAGACAAAAGTATTGTCTTAAGACCAATTTGAGCCATACGAGATAACGTTATTTTTCCTTCCATATTTATATAATTATTACTGGTAACATTATAACATATTAAAACAATATACTACTATGCTTTCACAACAAAGTTTATTATCTTTTTAGGCACATAGATTGTGCGTTCTAGTTTACCAGTTTCTATATAGCTGCGAAGTCGGTCTTCTAGCATTACAGCCCCAACAACTGTTTCTTCAATGGCATTGTCTGGCACCAAGACTTCCCCACGATATTTACCATTTACTTGCACAATTATTTTTTGTAAAACATTTCTTTGCTTTAGTTTTTTAGTCTTGGGCCATGGAGACTGGTGGATTGATTTTTTATTACCAAATAAAGTCCAGATTTCATCTGTAACATATGGTGCAAATGGTGCTAAAAGTTTTAAAAAGTCTTGAAAGTCAGTATTACTGATTTCGTAATTTGATTTTTCTAAAGTATTTAGAAAAATCATCATACTAGAGACTGATGTATTAAATTTAAAATCATTTATATCTTCTGTTACTTTTTGAACAACTTCGTTTAACGCATACAAAACGTCATTCGCGGTTTTAGACTTGCTATTTAATACATGTTGACCAGCACGCCAAACTCTCTCAATAAAACGGCGTGAGCCAATAATACCGTCTGTAGACCATGGTAAATGCGAATCAAAGGGCCCAAGAAACATCTCAAATACACGCAATGAATCTGCTCCATATGTTTTTACAACGTCATCTGGATTTATTACGTTACCCCAACGCTTGGACATTTTACGGCCATCAGCCCCGCCAATCATACCTTGGTGACGCAGTGCCATGAACGGCTCTTCAGTTTTAGCCACCCCTAAATCAAACAATACTTTATGCCAGAAACGTGCATAAAATAAATGTCCGGTGTTGTGCTCGGTCCCGCCAATATACATGTCTACATTTTTCCAGTATTTTATGGCTTTTTTACTAGCTAGTTCTTTTTTATTTTTTGGGTCCATATAACGCAAGAAATACCAAGATGACCCTGCCCAGCCCGGCATAGTATTAGTTTCGTAACCTTTATTAACCCATTCTTTAACATTTGCCAATGGCGATTCTCCTGTGCCTGATGGTTTGTAAGACTTTACATTTGGTAATTTAAGAGGTAAATTTTTTACTTCGTGAATTATTCCGGACTTGTCCGTATAAAGTGGAATTGGTTCGCCCCAATAACGCTGACGTGCAAAAATAGCATCACGCATATTATAAGTTACGCGACCGCCACCACTGACCTTTTTACCTATCCAATTTTTTTGAGTTTCTTTTGTAGATTCTGAAAAATCAACCAAGTCCAGTCCTTTTAGTAATCTTTCTGCATAGGCAGTAATGCGCATAAACCATTGGCGCATTGATTTTTTCTCTACCGGGTATTCTCCACGTTCAGAAAATAATTTTCCATCACGTTCTATAATTTCATCATTTGCTAAAACCGTGCCAAGTTCTGGACACCAGTTAACTTCAGCATAGCCTTCGTATGCTAAACGATACTTCATTAAAACATCTTGTTTTTCTTTAATACTGAAATTCTTCCATTCTTTTGCAGTAAAATCTTTTATTGGGTCGTGGACTATAGAACTATTTATTACTTTATTCCCAGATTTTTCAAATATTTTTATAAGATTTTTTAATGGAAAAGCTTTTTGTTTTTTATTATCAAAATATGAATTATAAATTTGTAAGAATATCCACTGAGTCCATTTGTAATACTCGGGCGTATGAGTAGCTACGGTTCTATCCCAGTCATATGAAAACCCAATAATGTTTAGTTGTTTCTTATATTGTTTTACAAGCTGGTCTGTAAAAGG
>CAZCNC010000031.1:0-5957 GCA_964500715.1 uncultured Candidatus Saccharibacteria bacterium
CCTAATGTGGGCAGCTATAGCTTTGGTAGCAGCATATTTTGTGACTTTTAAAGAATAGCATAAAAGACTAATAAAGTCAAACAAAACAAAAACAAGCGCACAATGTGCGCTTGTTTTCAGTAGTACTTAGTTTACTGACCCATAGAACCCATACCACCACCTTGATTCATAGAATTCATGTTTTGTGATTGAGACTGCATAGGCATAGAAGCTGGCTTCATACTGCCCCCTTCCTTGCGAAAACCGATCCAAATTGCAAGAAGAGAGATAACAAGATGAAGTATATTGTCTGCACCGTTAACACCAATTAAACCAAGCACATTGTCGCCCTGCATAAAGCCTAAAATAGTTACTAGCAAATATACGATACCGAATATTTGAAAGTATTTCTTTGCGGCTTTGCCTGCCATAGCAAAAGCTAAAATACCTGATAAGAGATGAATTAAGTTATGAACAGTGTCAACTTCAAAAATGCCTAATAGGTGCCCATCGGAAGTAATGCCCGGTACAAAGCCCAATGCTCCGATCAAAACAAATATGACACCAAAAAGATTCGCTAATTTTTTTGTACTCATAATATATAAATTATTATCAAAAAGTAATCAACGACCATCTTGCTGAAGATGATTACTTATATATTATATAATCTACAGATTTAGTAAGCAATAATACAATCGTTGCCAAAAATGGTTTTTTCTGCTAGTATTTTAGCTATCGCATAGTCTTTCTATGTATATCGCGGGGTAGAGAAGAGGTATCTCACAAGGCTCATAACCTTGGGACCCGGGTTCGATTCCCGGCCCCGCAACAATTCGAAATGTGACAGGTTTCAATGTTTCAATTCGAAGATATGTCGGCGTAGCTGTCTTGGCTAGAAAGCGCGTTGATGTAAAAATTAGTAAAATAACAGTTTACTGAATATATGTCGGCGTAGCTCAGTTGGTTAGAGCGTAGCACTCATAAAGCTAAGGTCGCAGGTTCAATTCCCGCCGCCGACACAGTGCGAATAAGTATTTATTATTCGCCGACAAAAAAAATGCAGTCGTAGCTCAACTGGTTAGAGCACCCGCCTGTCACGCGGGAGGTTGCGGGTTCAAGTCCCGTCGACTGCGCAAAATAAATCTTAATATATGAAAAAGTTTCTTATTATTTTAATCTCAATTTGTGTCTTAGGAATTTTAGGGCAAAAAATTTACACTCAAACAAAGGTGGAAGTTAAAAATATGGTTGCCAGTGCTATTTCGGCCTTACCAGTAGAACCACAAAAAGACTACGCCACTATCACCTTTGCCGGAGATGTAATGTTTGATCGTGGGGTCAAAGGTTCCGTAAACAAAAACTTTGCTGGAGATTATGCTAAGTTATTTGACGGTATAAATATTTTTAAAAATGACGATATAACTTTCTTAAATCTAGAAGGTCCAGTATCCGATAGTGGACACAAAGTTGGTAGTATTTATTCATTTAGAATGAACCCAAGCGTAATTGGCGTATTAAAAAATCTAGGAATAGACATTGTAAATTTTGCCAATAACCATGTTGGTGACTATACAAAAGACGCATTTAAAGACACTATCGACAGACTTTTAGCCGGCGACATTGCCTGGACTGGTGCTGGATATAACTATGATGATGCTAAAACCCTGCGGGTTATTACAGCTAACGATATAAAATTTGGCTTTATTGGATTTTCCGATGTTGGCCCAGAATGGATGAAGGCCACAATAGATTCTCCGGGCATACTGTTAGCTAACGACAAAAACTTTGTAGAGATTATTAAAAATGCAAAACAAAAATGCGATGTATTAATTGTTTCTTTTCACTGGGGTGAAGAGTATCAAAAACATAATGCCCGACAAGAATTTTTAGCAAAAAGTGCAATAGATTCTGGGGCGGACATTATTGTTGGCCACCACCCACATGTCCCCCAAGATATTGGCTATTATAAAGACCATCCAATAATATACAGTTTGGGTAATTTTATGTTTGACCAATATTTTAGTACAGAAACAATGAGCGGCTTAGTTGTTCAAATGGAAATTAAAAAAGATGGATCTATCCAAAAGCTAACGAAATATAAAAGTCAGCAAAATAAATTATTCCAAATAGAATCCATTACTGAAATAAATTAAACTACACCGAATTCTTCCAAGGTTGCTCGATACATACTAAGTGTCCTAACAGCATCTTCTTTACTTAATTTATAACTACTACCCTCGTGGGCAATATCGTTACGAACTTTATGAGCGTCCCAAGCAAACTGATATGTTCTAAATGATGCAGGGCTAGAATTAGTTAACATTTCTCCTACACCTGTTCCTGTAAAACCAGAATAAATCAAAGATTCTTCTAGCAAAACATCCGCTTCTATTATAGCCACACGCCAGTCAGCTTCGGCGGGAGACAGTATCAAATTCTCTATTACTTCCCATCGAGGGTTCTTGGCTTCTTCAGCTTTTTTATAAATATTCTCGGCAATTGCATGGTCTCTGTGGTCTGCTTCATGTTTTTGTATCATAAACATTCTTATAATACTGTAAGCAATTATTGCAATAAAAAACGCAGAAATAGTCCCCGAGATTATACCAACCTTTGTTAACAAAACTTCAAATTGAGATTTATCTGGTGATACAGGTTTATTATAGCTAACTTGTGTATAACCTGAATCAGTATAATTAATGTTTTGAGCAAAGATAGTTTTCATATTTTTATATATTAGATAAGTTCTCAATTTCTAATGCAACTTTAAACATATTTGCCTCGTTAAAATCTGGAGAAAGAACCTGCACACCAACTGGTAAATTACTTTTTTCGTTTGGTACCGGTACGGAAATTCCAGGGATTCCAGCAATGTTTGCTGGCGCAGTAAAAAGATCAGCTAAATACATTTCCAAAGGACTGTTAGACTTTTCGCCGAACTTAAAAGGTAATGTTGGTGAAGTAGGTAAAATAATAGCTCCAACATCTTTAAATGCTTTTTGAAATTCTATCTTTATTGCTTTCTGCAAAGAAATAGCTTTACCATAGTACGCATCATAGTATCCATGAGAAAGTATAAATGCCCCTAAAATTGATCTTCTTCTAACTTCTGGACCAAATAAGTTTGTTCTTATGTCTTTATAAAAATCATCAAGCGTATTTACATTATTACCGGTCTTAGCTCCATAGCGAATTCCGTCAAAGCGCGCTAGATTACTACTAACTTCAGCTGGCATTAAAATATAATAAACCGCTAAAGACATAGGAGTTAATGGTAATTCAATATCTTTTATTTCATAACCAGCACGTTTAAGTGCTTCAATTGATTTATTAAAAGCGATTGTTACTTCTTCGTCTACCCCCTCTTTTATAAAACTGTATGGCACTCCAACTATTTTTTCAAAATCTTTTTTATTAGACTCTCTTTTTAAAAGAGGCACTAATGTTGAATCGTGCGGATCAATATCGTTTAAAGCGTTAAAAAGAATTTCCGCATCTGTAACATTTTTAGCAAATGGGCCAATTTGATCAAGTGAAGATGACATAGCAATAAGACCATATCTAGAAACTGTGCCATAAGTTGGCTTCATACCAACGACATTACAAAAGGCCGCTGGTTGGCGAATAGAACCCCCAGTATCGGACCCAATGGCACACAAGACCATTCCAGCAGCTACAGCCGCAGCAGACCCTCCAGAGGAGCCTCCTGGCACACGAGACACATCAATTGGGTTCTTAGTAGGCCCAAATGCAGAGTTTTCTGTACTAGCACCCATGGCAAATTCGTCCATGTTTGTACGTCCCATTATTACGGCACCCTCTCTTAAAATAGACTCAACAACCGGTGAGCTATATTCTGCAACATAGCCTTGTAAAATCTTAGAGGCCGCAGAAACGTTGTGGCCTTTCCATAACAAATTGTCTTTAATAGCAATTGGCACACCAGTTAAAAAAGTGGCACTACCATTATCTATTTTTTCTTGGGCAATTTTAACGTATTGTTCTATGTCAGAATAAACTTCCAAAAATGCATTTAATTCTGGATTTTTTTCTTGGATTCTATTTTTATAAGCATCAATTACCTCGGAGACGCTAAGTTCCTTGTTAATATAAAGTTCATGCAATTTCTTTACTGTAAGATTATCAATGTCTATCATACTACTCTCCTCCTAAAATTCTATGTACTTTGACATAACCGTCAGATGATTCTGGAACACCCTGCATAAAAGTTTCAGTAAAGTTAGTAGGATTTTCTTGGCTATCATCACGCAGCTTTGGATTTTGGCCAACAGTATTTAATTCTTGGTCTTTTATTTCTACAGCTCTAATTTGGTCAATGTAACCCAAAACAGATTCCATTTTAGGTATTAAATCCCTGCTTTCTTCCTCGGAAATGTTAATATTCACCATCTTTCCAAGGATTTCTATTTCTTCATAGGTCATAGGGCTATTATACCTTAATTTGAGACCATTTTCAAAAACTCTTTTTCATCTATTATTTTTACCTTGAGATCCTTGGCGTCGTCATATTTTGAACCTGGATTCTCCCCAGCAAGAACGTAAGATGTGTTTTTTGAAACAGAACTAGAAACCCTGCCACCCGCAGAAGTTATTTTCTTTTTTGCGTCATCCCGAGACAGAGTTGGCAATGTACCAGTCAGCACAAAAGTTTTACCTTTTAATGCCGCACTTTTAATTTCTTTATTCTGGACAATAACTACACCATTTTCAATTAGTTTGTTTATAAAATTAATATTTTCCTTATGTCTAAAGAAATCATAAACACTTTCAGAGACTATGGGTCCTATATTTTCAATACTATTGATATCATCCTGTGACGCACTAATAAGATTACTAATTTTTATAAAATGATTAGCTAAATCTTGGGAAGTTACTTCTCCAACATGCAGTATTCCAAGCGCATAAATAAATCTCCAAAAAGGGATTTTTTTGTGAGAGTCTATAGAATTTATAATATTCTCTGCAGATTTTTCACCAAACCTTTCAAGCCCAGAAAGGTCTGCTGATTCTAGAGTGAATAAGTCGGCTGCATCAGTTATAAGACCTTCTTCTTTTAAACGATCCAGTATTTTTGGACCGACTTCATATATTTCAAATGCATTAACAAAATGCTGCATGCCACGTCTATTTTTTGCTGGACAGTTTTTATTTGTACAATAGTAAAATATATCTTTTTTTAAAACCTGTGAATTACAAACTGGGCAAGTGTTTGGCATTTTAAATTTCTTTTCCTTGCCGGTGCGCATCTTAGGTAGGACTTCCACGACTTCTGGTATAACGTCCCCTGCTTTTTGAATAACAACAGTGTCCCCCACGCGAATATCCAATCTTTCTATTTGGTCCATATTATGAAGTGTGGCCTTGGATACAGTAGAACCCGCAACTAATGTTGGCTTAAAGTGGGCCAATGGTGTTAGTACTCCAGTGCGCCCAACATTTACAGTAATTCCGGTAACAATAGTTGTAGCCTTCTCAGCTGGATATTTAAAGGCAACAGCATACCGAGGAGCTTTACCAACAATACCAAGTTCATCTTGTAAATTATTACTATCAACACAAATAACTACTCCATCTGTACCATAAGGAAAATTAGGTCGAATCTTCTCAACTTCATTTATGAATTTGTAAATCTCTTCAAGATTCTTTGCCTTCTTCTCATGAGTATCAACTACAAATCCAAGAGAGCGCAAAAGATTATGCTTACCGGAATGGCTTGTAGGCATAGAGTCAGATTCTGGAATGTCATAAGCAAAAAATTCCAAATGTCTTTCTTTTACAAGCTTTGGGTCAAGCTGACGAAGCGACCCAGCAGCCGCGTTGCGTGTGTTTGCAAATAAAGTTTTACCATCTTTAGCGTTCTGTTTGTTTAATTTTTTCCATGTGTCTTTGGACATTACGGCTTCGCCACGAACTTCAATATATTTTGGAAATGGAGATTTTAATCTAAGAGGAATACT
>CAZCNC010000032.1:0-3297 GCA_964500715.1 uncultured Candidatus Saccharibacteria bacterium
TACAAACCCCAGCAACGCAGAAACCCCGTAGAACAAATAAGCATTTGATAAAATATAAGCAATTGCGCCCAATGCCCAAGCATAAACATACTGCAGAGGCGTCATTAGAGACCCATCGGCCCGTGGCAGTGAACTTTTTAGTTCGTTTAATCTTTTTTCGTATTCAGAGTTTTGCTTAATGCTTTCGCTTATTTCTTGGCGAATAGACGATATTTTATTTTCAGCATCAATTAAAAAATCTTGTCGGTAAGAATCTATACCATTTGCCTCACCAGTGGATTGAACTTCTGTCTTTACATCGTATTCTTTTAAAAGAGAATTGTCCGTTTCTTCGGTGGTAGAAGATGTGCCTTGGGTACGAATTGTAATAGAGGCTTCTCTTTTTTCCAAAACTACAATTTCTTTTGCGGCTTTGGGTGGCTGAATCATTGTATCTTCCAGTTTAACCACAAAATCGTTAACCCCTTTTGTGGACTTCCAGTCATAGGTAAAACCACTGAATTCACCAACTTTTACAGTAATGGCTTTTTCACCTATTTTTTTATCGTTTTGATACAGTCTAACATTAGCAGTTAAAATTCCGTTTGACTGGTTATAAATTGGCACAGACATGTGTACAGTCTCGCCCAAAATCGGGGTATCATTTGAAACCAAAATTTCATTGCCAGCAAAACCGGCATTTTTAACCATGCTTGCAAAAGCAAAGTTTGCTGTAAGAATTGTTACAAAAACAAAAATTGATTTCAAGGCCCAGTTTTTATTCATATAATTTGATTATACATTAAAACTACAAAGGTTTATATTATTTGAAAACTTTGACTAATTCCTCAAAATCATCAAAGTGATTTCGGGTGCCATTAATTTCTTGATATGTTTCGTGGCCCTTGCCCAATGCCATTATTACATCCCCTGATTTCGCAATTTCTTGAGCTTTTTTTATAGCCTCTTGGCGGTCGACAATTACAAAAACAGGTTTTTTAACTTCTGTAGGTAAACCAGAATACATTTGAGCTAAAATATTGTCCGGGTCTTCGGTGCGAGGATTGTCGCTGGTTAAAATAACTACATCCGCAATATCATATGCAATGCGCGACATTACCGGGCGCTTACCAGCATCACGGTCTCCGCCACAACCAAGCATTGCTATGACTCGGCCTGATTGCCCAACCATGTCTTTTGCAGCTTCTAGAACATTTTGAACACCGTCTGGGGTATGAGCATAGTCCACAATTGCCCGAATACCATCCTGGTCTACGGCCAATTCAAATCTTCCTCGAGGTGGTAGTACTTCGGCTAAGATTTTTTTAATATGGTCACCTTCAAACCCAAGTAAAATCCCGGCAGTATAAACAGCCAGTAAATTATATTGGTTAAAGTGTCCAACCAGTTTTGATTCTATGTTTTCACTGTAGTCGGCAATGTTATTAAATCCATATGTGTAAACGTGCGAGAGGGTGTCACGTACCATTTCGCGACCGTATGGGTCGTCGGTATTAGTAATAGAAAAAGCAGATTCTGGCAGCATGTCAAAAAAAGCTTTTTTGGCTGCAGCATAATTCTCTATTGTATGGTGATAGTCTAGATGATCGTGTGTTAAATTTGTAAAAATTGCACCAGTAAAGCTAATACCATTTATTCTTTTTTGAACAACCGAATGTGAAGAAACTTCCATAGCTACATATTCGCATCCAGCGTCACGCATCTCTGCCAATAAATACTGCAATGTAATTGCATCTGGTGTTGTATGAGTAGATTCTACTACGCGACCATTTACTATATTTTCTACTGTAGAAATTAAACCACTTTTGCGGTGAAAGCCGGTAAACATTTTATAAAGCAATGTTGCAACTGTGGTTTTACCATTTGTACCGGTAACACCAACTACCTTTATACTGCCAGATGGATTACCGTAAAAAATACTAGCAAATGGCCCAACAACTGATGATACATCATTAAAAACAACGTAGGTTACATTAGGATTAAAAATTTGTGGGGCTTCTTCACAAATTATTATTTTTGCACCGTGACTTATAGCGCTTTCTATAAAGTCGTGCCCGTCAGCATTTGTGCCACGTACTGCAAAAAAAGTACTGCCATCTCGGACCTCTTTGGATGAAAGCACTAAATGCTTTACTGATACCTGGGGGCTACCGTAGATTTTATTTTCAACACCAAGTTCATTTAAAATTTCTTGAAGATCCATATCTTCATTTTATAGAAAAATACCGCTAAGAGCAAACTTTACTTATCCAAGTCTAGAGTTTCGTCTATACGAATTTTGGACACAAATTCTGGAACGTGCGACACAAGTATCATCGCCCCAGTGTATTGGTTTAAAGCTTCTGCAATTACTGGAATATGGCGAAAGTTAATATGGTTTGTTGGTTCGTCCAATATTAGCAGTCCTGGTTTTTCTAAAACAAGTCTAGCAAAAGCCACCAGACCTTTTTGACCTTCGGAAAGAGTGCCAAATTTTGTATGGATTAATTCCCCGGTTATTAAGAAACTGGCCGCAACAGAACGCAGTGTTTCTTCGTGCGTAATTGTATTAGATTTTTCCATAGCTTCAATTAAAATATCATGAACAGTATTATCAAAATTCATGTTAGAAAAATCTTGCCTGTAATAACCAATGCGTACATTAGGCGTTACTTCTACCCCATCTTCCATTCTGTTAGCAATTTTTTCTAAAAGCGTTGACTTGCCAATACCGTTTGGACCGCGTAACAATAAATGTTGGTTTTTCTTTAAAGTAATATTTGCTTTGCGTTTGCTAATTTTACTACCATGAGCCACAGAAAAAGAAGTAATATAAGCAATTGCCCCCAAGACTTCTTCTTGCGCCGGAATTCTAAAATTACGAATGGTTTTATCTTCTTGGCGAACTTCTACAAGCTCGTCTTCTAGATCTTCCGCTAGTTCACGCATTTTCTTAGCTACAAGACGCATTTGGCCACCCTTATAAGCAAACTGGTTGGCTTTTTCTTTTTTAGCAATAATAGTTTTTTGAAGTTGCGCATTCTTCATATTTTCTTTTTCTACACGCACGGTAATGTCGTTTAACACATCGTTATAGTTACCACTGTATTGTTCGATAATTTTTGTGTGTACATCCAAATACAAAACCCCGTGCGTAAAAGCATTTAAGAATTCAGCATCGTGGGAAATAACCAATACCGTCTTTTTATATTTAACCAAAAAGTCTGTTAGGTGTTCTATCCCTGCTTTGTCTAAATTATTTGTTGGTTCGTCCAATAGCAAAATGTCGGGCTCTTGAATTAAAGCCGACGCTAGTAG
>CAZCNC010000033.1:0-2741 GCA_964500715.1 uncultured Candidatus Saccharibacteria bacterium
AGTGAACTAGTGTCTATAAAAGGGAAGATAAATGTAGTAATGGCCATTATTAATAGCCCAAAACGCGCTACAAGCCTTCCAGATGTACCACCATCTAGCTTTTTGCCAATTGGGTAACCTAAGACCACAAACGGTGTTAGCATTATTGTAAACAAAACTCCAAGTGATTCTGGGTCCAGACCTTTTACGTCAGCTAAATAAATTGGCACAAATGTTACCATTAATGCATAAAATATTTGTAGCAAAAGTACAGATGTTAAAGGTTTGCGGACTTCTGGTCTAGCCATAATTACTTTTATGGATTTAACCAGTGACACCGGAATATAAACTTTGTCTTTAAACTTTTTAGTGGCGAATATTAGTAGTATGCCTGTTACTATAATCAATATCCAAGATATATCGTACGGTGCTAAAAATCCATATTTAACAGTCAAATATGCTGCCAGAATTGGTCCTAACATTCTACCCACATGTTGCAAAGCCACAACTATACCTCGAGCTCGTGCAGAATCGTCACGTCTGGTGTTATGTTCAAAGAAGATATCAAAACTAAATGATATTAAAACTTGAGCCGCCAAAAACAAAATAAAAGAAACTGCAAATATTGTTGGGTCGCTAACGTATTTAATCCCAATAATTGCCAAAACTTCTAGCAGTATTGCTAAGCCAACAGTTTTTCTATTACCTAAGAATTTTATAACATTTGGTATAACCCAAGTTGAAAGTATCAATGATGTGGCTGCAGAAATACCATAAATCAGTCCCACACCTTCGCGGCCATTAATATGTTCTATTACACTGGAATTAGAATAAACCGTAAACCCAATAGCCCAAGAAAAGAAAAAGTACGCTACATAAAGGATTCTTGTGTAAAAATCGTTTAAATTCATATCTATATTAAAGCGCAATTACCACTGGTATGACAAGAGGTCTTTTGGCTGTCTTTTGGAAAAGAATACGAGATATTTGTTCACCCAAAGATTCCTTAATGGCTTCAACTGCATTCTCAGTTAATGGAGTGTTGCCGGTTTCAATTGTTTTTTTAATCAAAATTCTAACATCTCGCAATAATTCCTGGTTTTCTTTTAAGTAAACAAACCCACGAGAAATAATATCAGGGGATTTAACCAGTTTACGTGTACGGGCATTTACACTGGCAATTAATACAAACATTCCGTCTTGGGCCAGCATTTGACGGTCACGAATTACCACGTCATGCATGTCACCAACGCTGTGGCCATCAACTATCATTGTTGCAGAAGGAGCTTTTTCTTTACGAACTACAATTTTGGCACCTTCGTCGATTATTTCAATAATATTTCCGTTGTCAGGCACGACAATGTTTTCTTTTGGAATTCCAGTTTCCATTGCTAGTTCTGCATGTTGGCGTAGGAATGAATGCCAACCGTGAACTGGAATAAAGAATTTCTCATTAAGTTTTTTATGCAGCCATCTTATGTCTTCTTTGTTACCGTGTCCAGTTGCATGGATTGTGGCTTCGTTGGTGTTGTAGTTAATTATCTTTACACCTTGGCGAGACAAGTTGTCTTTTAGCTTTTGAACAGAAATTTCATTTCCTGGAACAATAGAAGCAGAAAGCACAATAGTGTCTCCAGGTTCTAACTTAAAGCTTTTATGTGTTTTATTACTTGCACGCATAAGAGCTGAGAATTCTTCTCCTTGGGCACCAGTAGAAAGCACTATTACGCGGTCCTTGGGGTAGTTAACTATTTCTTCAGTTGGAATAATTGTACCTTTTTGAGGTTTTAATATCCCAGCAGCAATTGCGACTTCCAGGTTTGTTTTGATCGCACGTCCTTCTAGAGCTACTTTTTTATTTAGTCTTTCGGCAACATTAATAATATGAATAAGTCGGGTAATATGAGAACCAAAGGCAGAGATTATAAGTCGTCCTTTTATAGATGTAATTATTTTTTCTAGTCCATCATGCGCATATTTTTCTGGGATAGAGTAGCCTTCTCTTTCAATGTTTGTAGAGTCCGCAAATAAAAGCAAGACTTTTTCTTTCTCAAAAATACTATACTCTTCTTCTTCACTTTCTGCCGGGGTTCCATGCACATCTTGGCCCAGTTTATAGTCTCCAGGGTTAACGATTAGTCCATAGGGTGTTTCAATAATTACTCCCATAGAATCCGGTATGGTATGGGTAACACCAAAAGTCCGAATGCGCATTTTGCCCAGTGTTACTACTTCATTTTTTTCTACGTCGATTAGATTTAGCTTTTGGAGAGCCGGAAAGTCTGCATGTCTTTTTTCAATAAGCAAATTTGTTAAATGACGTGAATAAATTGGTGGGTTACCAATACGGCTAGCCACTAATGACAGGCCTCCAATGTGGTCCAAGTGCCCGTGCGTTATAATAATGCCGCGGATACGATCCTTCCTTTCTTCAAGGTAAGTTGTGTTTGGAATAATATAGTCTACACCCGGAGTTTCTTCAGTTTTGAATTGCATACCAGCATCTACTACAACAATGTCTTCGCCAATTTCAATGACGGTCATGTTCTTTCCGATTTCTTCAACTCCACCTAATGGAATAATACGAATGTCGCCCGCTTTTGGTGGGGCAATAGTTAATTTGTTTTTAGAAGTAAATTTTTCTATTAGAGACGGTTGAGAGAAAGATCGAGGAACGCTTGCTCCTTTACTGCGACCAAATTTAGAAAATTGGTAACTTGCTCCTATTGGTTTTTTGTTATTGTTATTTCTACGGTCTTTTG